>JANLOX010000387.1:0-11913 GCA_031366795.1 Candidatus Eiseniibacteriota bacterium
CTCGTGCTTGAGCTCTTTTGTCCGGTCCTTAAGCCAGTCGGTGTCGAAGTGCTCGGCGCGAACGCGCAGGGACGTCTGGAGAGGCGACATGCGAAGGGCTCCGGGTCGATCGTGGGGGAGAAGACGTGTTGGAGTTCAGGCGGGCTAAGGGGTCACCGTTCGGCCAAAGTCATACTCGTTTGGCGGCCGGGAGCCAAGCAACCGTTTCAGGGTGCCGTGCGCATACGTGGCCGCGATCGAACGCACAAACTCGGCGAACGCTGTGTGCGCGCCGTCGCCGGCTGCGTCGGAGATGGTGCGCGCGATGCCAAACGGGATACCGTGTTCGTGGCACACTTGGGCCACGGCTGCTCCCTCCATCTCCACGCATGCGGTCGCGGGCAGCCGGCCTCGTAGCTCGGCGAGTTCGCCGTCGCTCGAGAAGAACTTGTCGCCGCTGGCGATGTCACCGCGGATCGCCTGGGGCGTCGTGATGCCGAAGCGCTGCCGCATCACGAGCGGGACCGCCGAGTCGAGGTCTTGCGACAGGAACGCCTGCGCAGCGATCAGCAACTCGCGTCCCAGCGACTCGTCCGCCGGGATCTCCGCCCGCCCGAGCAGCGGCACTTCGTGGCGCGCGAACAGCGGCCGCGCATCCATGTCGTGTTGCACGAGCTTTGCGCCGATGACCACGTCGCCGACCCTGAGGTCGGGCAGGACAGCGCCAGCCACGCCGGTGAACAGGATGCGCGTGGGTTGATGGCGCGCGATCACGTGGGCGGTCGTGGTCGCCGCGGCGACCTTGCCCCAGCGCGAGCACACGAGGACAGCCTCGTGACCCCACAACGTGCCGGTGTGGTAGGTGCGCTGGCCGGCGTCGTAACGCGCGGCATCGTGTAGTTCGGCGAGCACCGAATCCAGTTCCTCACGCATCGCGCTCATGATCGCAAGCAAGCGGGCTCCTTCGGTGAATGCGGTCGCGCGGTCACACAGTGGCGGACCGCCGGATCCGCAGGGGACCAAGGCACGCTACCATTGGAGAGCGCTGTTACGGCACGGATCCGCTGCCCGGCGCGTGAACGCGCCGCCCCGGACCGTCGCGACCGCGGGGCCGAAGACGGTCCGATCGTGGAGTGTTCTCCACAATCGTGGAGCGTCGCGAAACGGCGGCGTGGCCTGAACGCCCGGTGCCGCCGCCCACATCGCGGCGCCCTGCGTCCCAACATCACGCCAGTGGCACCTTTCGACCACCGATTCGTATTGAGCTGATGCGCGGCACGCGGCATGCAGTAGGGTTGATCGTCTATGCGGCAGTCAACCTCGGAGGGTGCCATGAAGCAATTCATTCGGCGTTATGCGAGCCCGCTATTGTTCACACTCGGAATCTGCATGTTGCTACCTGGCTCCGTTCATGCGGAGGGCGTGCGGGAGTCCCGCCCTAATCTCGTGGGTGGAGAAATTCTGGGGCGAGGCTTCGCGCTCACCGTGAATTATGAGCGCTTCCTCACCAACCATTTTGGCCTCGGAGCCGGCGTGATGGCCATCGGCAGTTCCAGCGGCGTCGTCGGTATCGCGCCGATGTATGTGTCGTTCCTGCCCGGCGACACGCACAGCCTCTATCTCGCTGCCGGTGCCGCCCTGGTCACGGGCTCGGGTGACCTGCACAACTACAGCAGTGCATGGGTTCTGCAGGGGTCCGTCGGCTACCAGTTCCAGTCTTCGAGCGGATTCTTCGTTCGACCGCTGTTCACGATCAATGGGTCCGCAAATGGGGATAATGGATTCGTCGTCTGGCCGGGCATGACCATCGGCGGCAGCTTTTGACCCCGCTCCACGGGGCAGCACGCGATCCGCTTGGATGCTCGCGCCTCCGCCGCGGCGGCGGATGGTGTGCTGTGGTCGTGCTCGTGGCATGCTTCGCTCGTCCTGCCGCCGCCAAATCCGACGAGCCGGACGCGTGGGAGGTGTGGGCCGGATCCCAGGTGCTCTTGGCGCGTCCTGCTGGCTCCTTCCACCCGCCGCATGCCGACCGAGCGATGGGCATCGGCGCGACCGCCTCGCTTGTTCCTCCCGGGCACCACGTTGGGCTGCGGTTTGAATACGGCAGTGTCGAACTCGCCAGTCACCTCAACGACATTCGCGTCCCGAACCCCAATGGTCTCTGGGTGGACAACCTGACCGTCCAAACCGGCAGCCGGTTGTCGTGGGGCATGATCGGCGCCCAGTGGGAAGCGCGCCCGAAGCAGAGCGGGTTCTACTGCTTCGCGTCGGGAGGCTTCGGCTGGGTCTCGCCAATGGAAGTGCTGGGTAACGGATACCCGCTGATCGAGGCCGATGTGCCGGGCTTGCCACCGAGTCACAGCGGCTTCGCATGGTCGGCGGGCGCGGGCTCCCGGCTGTGCATTCCGGGTCACCCACGATTCGCACTGACGGGCGAAGTCGCCTACCGGAAGCTTGGGTCCTCCCGCTATGTCGCGTCCCCCGGTATCCAGGGTGACTTTCCTGATACACGCTATGTCGTTGCACAAGGGGCCGTCGACGCGTGGACGGCACAACTTGGCCTTGCACTCCATCACGCCCGCCATTAGTTCGCGTCGGGAGCTTGCGGCCCCCGGTCTGGAATGGGTGGCGGAGCTCTACCGCAAGTACGCCCCTGAGTTGGCCCGCGTGCGCGACGCACAGCGACTGCTCTACGGGACTCGCGGCAACCTGCAACTCGAGCGCGTGGCGTCGTGCCTCGGCCTCCGCGTCATGCTCGAGCGCGTGGGGCTGCCCGTGGAGTTCCAGCCCCAGCTCAAGCCGCAACTGGACGACCTCGAAGCGGAGATCAGTTACCTGTTGCTGCGTGAATTGCAGCCGGAGTCGGTGGTGGAGATTGCCCCGGACGGCGGCTGGTCCACAACCTGGCTGCTGTCGGCGCTGCGGGCTAATGGCCATGGCACGCTGCATTCGTTCGATCTCTACAATCACTGCACGCGTACCGTGCCACGGGGCCTGGCGGCGGGACGGTGGCGCTTCGTTCAAGGAGACATCCGCGACAAGCTCCATGAATTGCCGGGGCAGATCGACTACTTGTTCATGGATTGCGCACACACTGCCGGCTTTGCCCGTTGGTACCTTGGGGAACTGTTTCCCCGCCTCGAGCCCGGCACGGTGATCAGCGTGCACGACATCTTCCCCGTGCGGCGGGGCGAGTCGCACGTCGTACGGACGTGGCTGCAGGCACACCAGGTCGAATGGTTCACCGCCTCCTCGGTGGCGGCGCCCGTGATCCACAACGCCCTCCGCGATCTCAAGCGTGGCCTTGGGCTGTATGAACCCATCCATGACTCACACAAGAACCCGATGATATTCTTTCGCTGCCCCTGAAGAGGGAGTGTGAGCCGGCGCCTGGGACCAGACACCGGACGGGCGCGGCGAAATGAGACTTGATTCGCCAGGATGGTCCTGACCGCATTCCGCTGGGCCGGGTGGCAGGCTGGACACCAATGCAACGCTGACGCACACTCGGGTCATGCCTGCACCGACCGCGCCGTCCACGCGTGCGCTTCTGGAAGCGTTGCGTGGCGTGATCTGCCAACTCGCCGAGCCCGCGGCCGTGTTGCGCGTCATTCTCGAGCAGGCCGTGGCGCAGACGGTGGCGCAGCGGGGTCTGTTTGTGGAAGTGGCGGCAAAGGGAGATCTGTCCTACCAGGTCCTGCACGGCTGCAGCCCGCGACATTTCCAGGGCGATGCCGGCCGCTTCAGCCGCCAGCTGTTCCTGCGGGTGATCGAATCGCGACAGCCCGTGCTGCTCGCGAATGCGCTTGAGGACGAGAGCTATCGCGACATCGAGTCGATGCGCGCCCTGCGCGTTGCGGCCCTGTTGTGTGTGCCGATCGAAGCCGACGGCCGTGTTGCGGCATTGATTTATCTCGAGCACCCCAATCCCGGCCACTTCACCGCCGCACACGTCACGGCACTGGCACCCCTGATCGATGTTGCGGCGCCGATTCTCGAGAGCCTGCAGGGCAGCCGCGCGATCGCGGCCGAACGCGACGCACTGCTCGACTCCGAGACGCGCTACCGGCAGCAGGCCGAGGATGCCCGGCAGGAGCTCGCGTCCGCGTGGTCGTTCGGTCACTACGTCGGCAGGTCGTCCGCAGTGCGTGAGCTCGAGGTGGCTGTTCGCAAGGCGGCTGCGGTGGACTTTCCCGTGCTGATTCATGGCGAAACCGGAACCGGGAAGACGCTCGTGGCGCGCGCGCTTCACGCCTCGGGCCCGCGTGCGGCGGCGCCGATGGTCACCGTGTTCTGCCCCTCGCTCGAGAAATCGATGGTCGAGGCCGAGCTGTTCGGTCACAAGCGCGGTGCCTTCACGGGCGCGCAGACCGACCGCCAGGGCAAGGTTCAGGCCGCCGAAGGCGGCACCTTGTTCCTCGACGAAATTGGGGAGCTCCCGCTCGAGATCCAACCGAAATTGCTGCGGCTGTTGCAGGAGCGGACGTACGAGCGGATCGGTGACCCGCAGGAACGCAGCTCGAATGCGCGCATCATCGCGGCCAGCAACCGCGACCTGGAGCAGGAGGTGCGGGCAGGACGTTTTCGCCGCGACCTGTACGAGCGGCTCGACTTCCTGCCGGTGCGCACGCCGCCGCTGCGGGAGCACCCCGAGGATATTCCCCTGTTGCTGCGACATTGCCTCGACCGGCACGAGGCCGGGCGCTGGATCGAGTTGTCTGCCGAAGCCACGGCGTTCCTGGCGGGGCTGCCCTTCGCCTGGCCGGGCAACGTGCGCCACATCGAACAGCTTGCGGCGCGCCTCACCGTCGAAGGACTGCGTGTTCCCGTGCAGGCAGAAGACCTGTCGCGCCTGCTCGGTGACCGTGCGCGGCACGGCGTGGCCGTGAACGGCGAGCCGCCGGCCACGGCGGCCGCGGAGTTGGAGCAGGGCCTCCCGCGCCTGTTGGAGGAAGCAGAGAAGGCCTGGCTCGAGGAGGCCTTGCGACGCTACCCCGATATCACTCGCGCGGCTCTGTCGGAAAAGCTGCGCATCAGCGAGTCCGCCCTCTACAAGAAACTGCGGATCTATGAACTGGGTAGCTGAGCCTGGCGCGACCCTGGCGCGATACCGGTTGGTGGAGCGGCTCGGGCAGGGGGCGATGGGGGTGGTGTTCCGCGCCCACGACACCGAACTGGGCCGCGATGTCGCTCTCAAGCTGCTGCCGCCGGAGATCGTCGCGGAGTCCGCCGATCGTGCCGACCTGCTGCGCGAGGCGCGCACCGCGTCGAAGCTGAACCATCCCAACCTGTGCACGATCTACGACGCGGGTCAGGACAGCGGACAGGTGTACATCGCGATGGAGTTGGTCGACGGTAAGTCCCTCGCCTCCATCATTCCGTCGGGCGGGCTGGCGAACGAAACCGTGGTGCGCTACGCCGCTCCGGTCGCGCGTGCGCTGGCCCATGCGCATTCCCAGGGTGTGCTGCATCGCGATGTGAAGACCTCGAATATCGTCGTCGGGGCCGAAGGGCGTCCGATCCTGGTCGACTTCGGTCTGGCGCGACCGCTCGTCCGCGAGGCGGCCGCGGACACCCGGGCGGACACGACCACCGGCGTCATCGCCGGGACGCCTCACTACCTCGCGCCCGAACTGCTGCAGGGGGGCCGCTCGAGCGTGGCAAGTGATCTCTGGGCGTTCGGCGTGGTGCTGTATGAACTGTGCTCCGGCACCAAGCCGTTCGCCGGTCCGCATGTTGCCGGAGTGATCACCTCGATTCTGGCCGCGACGCCCGTTCCCCTGCCCGCGCACACTTCGCCCGGGCTGCGCACTCTGGTGGCGCGCTGTCTCGCCAAGGATTCGAGCCAGCGTTACGCCTCGGCCGATGAGGTCGCTGCCGCGCTTGAGGCGCTGCTGGCCGACTCGAGCGGGACGTCGATACAAGGTGAGACGACGCAGCGCTCCTCCCACGTGTGGTGGGTTGTGGTCGGTCTGTCGGGGCTCGTCGCGGCGCTGGTGCTCGCCACTGATGCGGGTGTCTGGCGTTCCCGGTGGGTCGCCCATTGGGTGTCCGGTGGCATTCATTCCATCGCGGTGCTGCCGCTTGAGAACCGCCCGCCGGATCCCGCCCAGGAATATTTTTCAGATGGCATGACGGAACAGTTGATCGGGGACCTGGCTGAGTTGCGCGGACTGCGCGTGATTTCGCGCACGTCGATCATGCGCTTCAAGGGTACTCACCAGCCGTTGGCGGAGATCGCCGCCGCCCTGGGTGTCGACGCCGTGGTCGAAGGCTCGGTACAGCGGGACAGCGGTACCGTGCGGATCATGGCACGGCTCATCGATGCGCGGTCGGAGCAGCAACTGTGGTCCGGCACCTTCGATCGACCACGCCGCAACGTGCTCGCGCTGCAGAGCGAGATCGCGCAGGAGGTGACCGAGCAGATCCGCACCCGGATCAGCGGTAGCGAACGCGCCCGGCTCGCTCATTCGGACGAGGTGAATCCCGGGGCATTTGATCAGTACCTGCGTGGCCGCTATGAGCTGGCGCGGCACGCCGCAGCGCCCGCGCTCGACCACTTCCGCCAGGCGATTGCGCTCGATCCGCTGTACGCGCGGGCCTATGCCGGCCTGGCCCACAGCTACGTTCTGGCGCATGCCGTCGGGGACAGCTCCGCCGATCGCGTGCGGGAACCCGCGTTGCGCGCCGGTGGGCGCGCCGTCGAACTCGATGCCCAGTCCGCCGAGACGTGGCTCGCGCTCGCGAATGCCCGGGCGAGGCTGGCGTGGGACTTTGCAGGAGCGGAGCAGGGGGCGCTTGAGGCGCGGCGCCTGAGTCCAGGCGATGCCGAGGCCCACCACACCTACGGCCTCGTCGCCGGCGCCCTGGGGCGGATCAATGAATGCGTGAAGGAGTTACGGTTGGCGCGTGACCTGGATCCACTGTCCGCGTACTACCAGCAGCAACTCGGCGAAGTCCTCGTCTATGCGCGCCGCAATGACGAGGCCATCACGGAACTCACCAAGTCCCTGGAGTTGTTCCCCGCCAACTCGCCGGCGCGGCACGACTTGGGTTGGGCCTATCTCGAAAGGGGGGACACACGACAAGCCATTGCCGAACTCGAGCGCGTACCGGGTCCTGATGCGATCCTGGCCTGTGCTTACGCACACGCGGGGCGCAGGACCGACGCCAGGAAGTTGCTGGCTGCGCTCGAGGGGCCTGCGGGCCAAGCGCGTGCCAAGGCCTCCGAGATCGCGCAGGTGCACGCCGCGCTCGGCGAAAAGGACGCCGCGTTCCAGTGGCTGGAACGATCCTATGCCCGGCGGGAACAGGGCTTTCTCGCCATCCCGTTTGAGCCCGAACTCGATCCTCTGCGATCCGATCCGCGCTATGCCGCGCTGGCTGCGTGGTTGCCCACAGATCCCGGGCGTACCAGCAGGGCGGCGAATTGATCCCCACCGACGCCTGACCGGCGGACTCCCCGCCGCAGGCCGGCACTGCGCGGTTGCGCAGGGAACTCCACGTTTGCGCAGCAACGTCCCGAAATGGAGCCGTGACAGCACTGGGACCCGTGGGAAGTGATCGCATAATTCCCCGCGAATACCCACGTGCGGTGAACGGGGATCACACGCTTTCGCCGAGGCACGCACATTGCTGTGGCTACCGGCGCACGGCCATGGCGGTCGTGACGGCAGGGGACCCGTAGAGACCGCGGCACCCCGCGTGCGGTATCGACCTGAACGGAAAGCTCACCATGCGCGCGTTTACCGGAACCAGTCTCGCGCTGGCGATCGTGTGCCTGACACTCACTGCCATCGGCTGGCATTTCTCCAGCCGGATACTCGGTCCCGATCACGCCTCCACGTTGCTTGAGCAGCGCATCCTGGCAGTGTCCGCGGGCACCATTCGGCTGACTCGGGATCCCGAAAGCCTGCGGGCCGGCACCTGGGCATTGCAATGGGAAGACGGTTACGGCTGGGTCAGGGGAGTGATCGCGGAGGATTCCGCCGGAGTCGTCCGCGACTTCCAGCCGATCGTCGGTGTGGCGCCGGTCGGGGGCTGGTCGAGCCTGCGGGGCGTGTCGCGTTCTGCTGATCCCCGCAGCATGCTCGGGCTTGATTTCGCCACGGTTGTGATCCCCGGGCCACTCGGCGCATACCCCGCGTGGTTCGTGCCGGGGCGCGATTCGACCTGGGTCATCTACGTCCATGGCCGGGGCGCCAATCGTTCCGAAGGATTGCGCACACTGGGAGTCCTCGCCTCTTGCGGCCTGCCCGGGCTGCTGATCACGTATCGAAATGACGCCGGGGCGCCATCCTCACGTGACGGGTACGATCACCTCGGCCTCACGGAGTGGGCTGACCTCGATGCCGCCGTTCGGTTCGCGCTCGCCCATGGGGCGAAAGACGTGATGATCTGCGGCTACAGCATGGGTGGGCAGATCGCGCTCCAGTATTTGGCGCACGCGGTCGCCCCGCGCCAGGTGCTCGGGGTCGTCCTCGAGTCGCCCGTGCTCGACTGGAATGCGACGATCATGCAGCGGGCCCGCGCATTGCACACGCCCGCAGTCGCGATCTGGCTGGGTGAGCGGCTCGCGACCGTGCGTGCCGGGCTCGACTGGAATGCGCTCGATCGCGTGGCCCACACGGCCGGAGTGACCACGCCGATCCTGCTGTTTCACTGCGTTCACGACCCCCTGGCGCCGATCGCGCGCAGCGAGGCCTTTGCCCGCGCGCTGCCGCGCCTCGTCACGCTGGTGCGGGTCGAGGGCGATGGCCATGTCGATGCGTGGAACGCCGATCCCGTCCGCTACGCCGACACGCTCGTGCGCTGGCTGGCGGAGCGTCGCGCACCGGGGCCGCATCGCGAGCCGGCGCCTCGACACGCGCAGGGTGCGGTGCAACGAAACGTCGGACCGTGGCTCACCCAGGGGTCACAGCCGAATCGCGGATGGAGCGGGCTTCCTGAGGAGGCACGAACATGAATACCGTGACGATGCCCTCGCCCACCTTGGCCGCAATGGATGAGTTTGCCGCGCAGGCGGTCGACCGCTGCCCGTCATGCGACTGCGAGCGCAGCGTTACGCTTGACCGGCTCACGGATCCCAGCGGCAGGATTCCCGGAACGTTTGAGCTCCGGCGCTGCCTGGGTTGCCAGCTGGTCCACGTGAGTCCACGTCCCAGCGACGCGGCGCTCGCGGCGCTCTATGACGGAGACTTTTACTTCTCGACCGGTTGGTCCTACGAGGCGCTCGCCTCGGCCGTCATCGATCTCATCCAGTCGCGCCGGCGTTGCCGCGTCGAGCGTCACCTGCCGCCGGGCAGGTTGCTCGACATCGGGTCCGGTGACGGGCGATTCGTGCACCACATGGCCCAGCATGGCTGGGACGCGACCGGAATCGACTTCTCCCCGGCCGCGCTGGAGTTCGCGCGCCGCATCCACAGTGGTGGTCGATTCCTGCAGGGTTCGTTGGACGACAACGTCTTTGTGCCCGGCCAGTTTGACCTGATCACGCTATGGCAGGTGCTCGAGCACATCGGCGAGCCGCGTCCGCTGCTCCGCCGCTGCCACGACCTGCTTCAGTCCGGCGGGCTGTTGGTCGTCGCAGTGCCCAACATCGAAGGATTGTCGTCGCTTCTCACCGGCTCCCGCTGGTGGGGGCTGGATGTCCCGCGCCACCTCGTTCACTACGCCCCGGCCACACTGCGGGAATCGCTCGAACGCGCGGGCTTTCACGTCATTCAGGTCCGGCACCATTCGCTGCAATACGATCCCTATGCGCTGCTCCACAGTTCGCTCGATTGGGTCTTCACGCGACGCCACTTCCTGTCTGACTTCGCGAAGCGGCGCTCGACGGCAGACATGAACCACGCGGAGTACCTTTACAATCTCGGCGCGCTCATCCTGTTCGCTCCGCTCATGGCTCCATTGTGTGTCACCACAGCGGTGGGAGCCGCCGCATGTGGCCGTGGCGGGTTCATTGAAGTCCATGCCCGGTGTGACTGATTCACCTGCTCCGCCGAATATCGGTGCGGCGAAGCATGCGCCCGCGCCAGACCCAGCCATGGGGCCGGCATTGTTCCGTCAACGGAACTTCTCCGCCCTGTGGTGGGGCCAACTCGTCTCGCTCGCCGGGGAGCGTTGCGCCTACCTGGCGTTGATCGCCCTGATCGCAGAGCACACTCACGGACTGCACGATCCGCGCTCCGCGTGGCTGCTCTCGCTGCTGGCGAACGTCATGCTGGCCCCTGTGCTGTTGTTCGCGCCGTTTGCCGGTCCGTGGATCGATCGCAGGAACCTGCGGCATGTCGTGGTGACGTGTGATGTCTTGCGCGCCTTGACGGTGGTGTCGATCCCTCTGGTCTATCGCCTCACCGGCGCCGTCGCACCCGTCTACGCGCTGCTGTTCCTGCTGTTCACCTGCGGGGTGTTCTTCCTGCCCGCGAAGAGTTCGCTCACCCCCGAGCTCGTACCCGCCTCCCAGTTGCTCGCCGCCAACACCTGGTTGACGGTCGCGGGTATCGTCGCCGCCGGCGCCGGGACGGTGGGAGGGGGCTGGTTCGTCGATCATTGGGGATGGGCGCGAGCACTCGACCTGAACGCGGCGACCTACATCGTTTCGGCCGCCGCCCTGTTCGTGATTCGCCATCCATCACGGCCGAACCCCCCACGGAGTGTGGGTCCTGGCGTGCGCGACTACCTGGGCCAGTTGCATGAGGGCTGGAAGCTCGTTCGCGGCACGCCGACGATCGGCATGGCGCTGATAGCACTGAGTGCCGCCTGGTGGTGCGGGGGGTTCCTGCACGTTGCAGGCAACCTGCACCTGCAGCATGCCCTGGGCGGCACCGGAGTGGAACGGCTGGGTATCCTGTTCGCGGTGCTCGCCGCTGGCGCCGGCCTGAGCGCGTGGTTCATCAACACTCGACCCGGACCCGGAGTGTCCCGTGCGTACCTTGCCGCTGCCCTGGCCGTGGCGGGGGCCGGGGTGTTGTCGTTTGCAGCCGCGAGCCGGCTGGTCGAATTCATGGCCGCAGCATTCATCATCGGGTTGGCCGCGGCGCCCATCATCCTCATCGGCGAGACCATGCTGCAGCAATCCACCGCGCTGGGGATGCGCGCGCGTGTGTTCGCCACCCGCGACTTCGTCATGCGCCTGGCGCTGCTGGCGAGCGTCACGGCCGGGGCGTGGCTGACGCGTGCGAGCGGGGAGCGCGAGGCGCTGCTGGGCTGCGGGGGGCTGATCGTGGGGGCAGGGTTCGTGGCTCTTGCCGCGGAGCGGCGCAACCGCAGCCGGTGATGGCTGTGCGGGTGCCGATGTTGCACAGCGCCAGTTCGCGGCGATAGGCTTGGTCACGATGAATTCCACCACCCGCATCACCGTCCACGTGCCGGGCCCCCTGCGGGCCTATTGCGGTGGCGCATCGACCCTGCCGGTGACGGCGCGCACCGTGCGCGGCGTGCTCGAGGAGTTGGCGCGGGATCGTGCTGCGCTCTATACCAATATCTGCGACGAGACGGGCGCGCTGCGCCGCCACCTCAATGTTTACGTAAACTCGGATCACATGCGTGAACTCGCTGGCCTGGACACGGTGCTCAAGCCCGGCGATGTCGTCACGGTACTACCGGCAGTTTCTGGAGGCTGAAGATGGCGGATCGCGTCCTGCTCACCATTGGCACCAAGAAGGGCCTGTTCGTTGCCGAGGCCGCGAAGTCGCGGCGCAAGTTCGAACTGCGGGGACCATTCGGTCCCGGCGTCGACGTCTACGCGACGCTAATCGACACGCGCGGGACGCCACGCATCTATGCCTCGAGCTGTAACCCGTTCTTCGGCATGAAGGTGTTGCGCTCGACCAATCTCGGCAAGAGCTTCAAGGAGACGAAGTCGGCGCCCGCGTTCCCCAAGGACGATGGCAGAGCGCTCGCCAACATCTGGTCGATCGAGCCTGGCCTCGG
>JANLOX010000405.1:0-1646 GCA_031366795.1 Candidatus Eiseniibacteriota bacterium
TTCCAGGTGAAGACGGAGCCGTCGCGGCTCTCGGACCGGCCGTAGCCGAGCGTCAGCAGGGGGATCTTGTCGCCCGGCGCCTTTTCGGTCAGCGCGAACGTGATACCGGTCGACAGCGGCGAGAAATACGACGCGCCGGTCGGCCCCTTGCCCTTCAGGCGCTCGTAGCACTCGACGCCCTTGTCGGTGGCGTAGCCGGTCTCGCACTCTTCGTGCGTGAGCTTGACGCCGTTGATGCCGCCGTCGCGCTCGTTCAGCATATTGAGATAATCGACGACGCCGTTGGCGAACGGGATGCCGTTGGGGGCATAAGGGCCGGTGCGATAGACGAGCAGCGGGAAGAACTGCTCATTTTGCGCAAGGGCCGTGGTCGCCCCGGTCGCGGCGATGGCAGCGGCGGCTGCCATGAGATGGACCAATCGTTTCATGCTCTTTCCTCCAGTTTACTTGCGTTCGTAATATTGCTTTGGACTTTCAGTACGGGAACGGCCAGCTCCGAAGTTTCTCCTTGGCGAGTGTCCACAGCCGGGCAAAGCCGTGCGGCTCCTTGATCAGCAGGTAGCAGATCAGTGAGCCGGTGATGACGAACGTGACATGCGAGACCGTCTCCACCGACTGCAGATGATCGACGAAGCGGAACCAGCCCGAGCCCGCACCGCCGAACGGCAGCCATTTCAGCAGCCCTGCGAACGGCGGCAGCAGCTGATCCAGCATGATCGGCAGCAACAGGATGAACGCCGCCCCCAGGAACGAGCCCAGAATCGAGCCGAGCCCGCCGATGATGACCATGAACAGCAGCTGGTTGGACCGATCGATCGAGAACGCCAACGGCTCCCAGCTGCCCAGATGCACGAACGCCCACAGCGCGCCCGCGACGCCGACGAAGAACGACGACACCGCGAACGCCGACAGCTTGGCGTAGAGCGGCCGGATGCCCATGATCTCGGCCGCGATATCCATGTCGCGAATCGCCATCCATTGCCGGCCGAGATTGCCGCGCACGAGATTTTTCGCCATCAGCGCGAATACCGTGACGAAGGTCAGCGCCAGCAGATAGCGCTCGATCGGCGTCGAGATCGTGAAACCGGCGAGATCGAGACCCGGCGCATTCACCGAGCCCGACGGCGTGTAGTTGGTGAACCATTTCACCCGCAGGAACAGCCAGTCGAAGAAGAATTGCGCGGCCAATGTCGCCACTGCCAGATAGAGCCCTTTGATGCGCAGGCTGGGCAATCCGAACAGGATGCCGACCAGCGCCGCAGCCCCGCCGCCGAGCAGGATCGACAGCAGGACGGGCATCCCCGGCACACGCAGCGCGAAATTATACGCGGCATAGGCGCCGATCGCCATGAACGCGCCGGCGCCGAGCGAGATCTGGCCGCAGTAGCCGGTGAGAATGTTGAGGCCGATCGCCGCCAGCGACAGGATCAGGAACGGGATCAGCAGCGCCTTGTAGATGTAGTCGTTGCCGAACCAGCCGACCTTGAAGAACGACAGCAGCGGCACGCCGACGAACGCGAACGCCAGCAGCAGGTACATGCCGATGCGATCCTGCGCGATCGGAAAGATCGCCATGTCGCGGGCATAGCTGGTCTTGAACTGTCCGGCTTCACGGTAGAGCATGGGATCACGCTCCGCGTGAAGGA
>JANLOX010000422.1:0-7947 GCA_031366795.1 Candidatus Eiseniibacteriota bacterium
ATGCGCGGGTTGTCGCCGCGCAAGCGTTTCGGCCAGAACTTCCTGCTGCGCGAGGATCTCGCAGAGCGCATCGTCGACCTTTCGCGCGTGCGCGACGACGATGTCGTGGTCGAGATCGGCCCCGGGGCCGGCGCCCTGACGGGACACATCGCGCGCCGCGCCCGCCACGTGGTGGCCGTCGAGAAGGACCGCGGGCTCGCGGCGTTGTTGCGCGAGGAACTCAACGAAATTCCGCGCACCACCATCGTCGAGGCCGACTTCCTCGAGTTCGACGTCGCCGCGGTGGCGCGCGAGTACGATGTCCCGCGCGTCGCCATCATCGGCAACATTCCCTACAACATCACCACGCCCATCATCGAGCGCATCTTCGACCAGCACACCGTCATCTCGAACGCCGTGCTGCTGGTGCAGAAAGAATACGCCGAGCTCCTCGCTGCCCCCGCGGGCACTTCCGAGTACGGCTCGCTGACGTTGTTCGTGCGCTACCACGCGCTGCTCGAACCGTTGATGACGATCAAGTCCACGGCGTTCTGGCCGCGCCCCGAGGTCGACAGCATGCTGGTGCGCTTCACGCTACGCGAGGAACCGCCGGTGCAGGTGCCCGATGAGGCGCTGTTGTTCCGCATCATCCGCGGCTCCTTCCAGATGCGGCGCAAGCAGTTGCTCAACACGCTCGAGGACACGCTCGAACTCGGCAAGGAACGCATCGCCAAGATCTGCAGGCAGGCGGGCATCGTCTCCGAGCGCCGCGGCGAGACGCTGACGCTCGACGAGTTCGCGCGGCTGACGCGCGCCGTCCACGACCAGACGTCGTAGCGTTCAGCGCGGAGGGCGGACCGGACTCGCGGCTTCCCGGCGCACAGCAAAAGACCCGCGAGGGAATCCCCCGCGGGCCTGCATCATTCCCATCACGCGGCGCGAACGCCGCGACGCCGTCGGCTCACGCGCCCGGTTCGACGAACTTGTAGCCGACCTTGTGCACCGCGACGATGAACGGCTTGTCGAAGCCCTGCCCGAGCTTCGAGCGCAGGTTCGAGACGTGCGTATCGACGGTGCGCGTCGTGACTCCGAGTTCCTCGTCGACGCCCCAGATTTCCTCGAGCAGCTCCTCGCGCGAAACGGTGCGGCCGCGGTGCTCGATCAGGTACTTGAGCAGTTCGAATTCCTTGTAGGACAGAGCGACCTGCTGCCCGGCCTTGTGGACCTCGCGGGGCTCGAAGCGAACCTCGACGTTGCCGAATGCGAAGATCGTCGGCCCAGGCGCCGGCCCGGTCGAGGGGCCACGCTGCAACAGGCGCTTTACGCGCGCCATCAATTCCTTGATGCCGAACGGCTTGGTGACGTAGTCGTCGGCGCCGAGATCGAAGCCCTTCAGGATGTCGGCCTCGAAGTTGCGGGCGGTCATCACGAGCACGGGAATGTCGCGGTGCCGCTGGCGCAGTTCCTTGAGCACGGTGAAGCCGTCCTTCTCGGGCAGCATGATGTCGAGCAGGACGATGTCGGGCTTCTGCTTCAGCGCCATGCGCAGGCCTTCGTGGCCATTCTTCGCCGTGAGCACTTCGTAGCCCTCGAAGCGGAAGTTGTGCGCCAAGCCCTCGAGCAGGCCTTCCTCGTCTTCGATGATCAGTACTCGCTTATCAGTCATCGTCATTCCTCATAGTCGTCTCGGGCCAATCGTGCATCCTGAACGCTGCGCCTGACCGGGCTCGTGCCGTCCCGGTTCACTCTACCGGTCTTGGGCCGTCGCCTCCGGTGTACGGGTCTCGCGCGCCACAGGAATCAGCAGTGTAAACGTACTGCCCTCTCCCATGACACTCGACACCTCGACTCGTCCACCGTGCGCGCGCATGATCTGGTCGACCAACGAAAGCCCAAGCCCCGCGCCCTTTACGTTGTGCACGAGGCCGGTTTCGACACGCACGAACTTCTCGAAGATCCGCTTCTGGTCGGCCGGGGAGATGCCAATACCCCGGTCCGTCACCGACACCGCCACGAATTCGGCGCGCAGCGCCGCAGACACCTTCACTTCGCGCCGGTCGCGCGAATACTTGATCGCATTGTCGAGCAGGTTCAGCACGCAGTGACTGAGCGCCGTGGGATCAGCCCGCGCCACAGGCAGACTGTCGGGCAGATCGGTCGATACTGCAAATCCCTGATCCTCCAGCCGCAGCTTGAAGCTCTCGAGCGTTTCTCGAACCAACTGCACCACATCGAGGGACTCGAACCGCAGCACCTTCTGCCCGGCCTCGATGCGCGCGAAGTCGAGGATGTTGTCGACCAGGCGCTGCAGCCGCAGCGTTTCACGGCTGATCGTGGCGATGAACTTGTCGCGGTCCGCCTCGTTCGACACGCGGCCCATCTCGAGCGTCTCGACCGCCAGCCGAATCAGCGCAATCGGGGTCTTGAGCTCGTGGCTCACGTTCGACACGAACCCGGACTTGAGCTGCGCCAGCTCCAGCTGGCGAATCGTGTAGCGCAGCACCAGGGCGGAGGCGATGATGATGGCGAGCGCCATCAGGATGATGAAGGTGATCTCGAGGATGACGAACCGCTCGGTCCACACGATCGGCGCGCTTTCGGTCGGCGAGACCCGCACCTGGAAGTGCTCGAACGGTCCCGACATCGCTTCGCTGGCTGCGGTGTGTTGCGTATAGGGCACCCGCACGCGCCCAAGCTCCCTGCCCCCGGGTCCCAGGATCTGCACGCTCAGGCGGCGTGTCTGCTCGAGGCCGCCATACATGCGCGGGTTGCCGGGCAGGCGTTCCTGTACCACGTCGACCATGTGCTCGCGCAGGAACCGCCCCGGATCGACCCACCAGCCGCCCGCCCCCTGAAACTGCCCGTCGCGGTCGCGCAGCAGCGTGCCGATAAAGAACTGCCCTCGCCGGGCCCCGCTGCCCGCCGCATAAAGCAACGGCTGGCCTTCGACGATGAGCAGTGAGCAACCGTCGAGCAGCTCCACCGGGATGAAGCGCTCGCCCTGGAACTCGGTGGTGCCGCCGCGCAGGGCCTGCAGGATCTCATCCAGCGTGCCGTTCTCGCGCGCGACGTTCTCGGCCACGCCGCCGGCGCTGCGCACGTGCGTCATCAGCTCCAACTCGAACGCCTGCACCACCTGCTGCGCGATATAGTCGTTGTAGCCGAGGCTCTCGCGCGCAACCTCGCCGGAAATGCGCAGGGTCAGGAATACGCCGAGCACGGCGAGCAGCACCGCGGGCATGCCGACGCCCAGTCCAACGAGCGTCAGGATGCGGCGGCTGAAGCGGGACGCGGCCATGGGTGCTTACGAAGCTAGCCCGGAGTATTCAGGAAGCGCTAGCCGCGAGTCGCCAGTGAAAACAAGAGAGGCCGACCCGTGGTACGAGCCGGCCCCTGATCCCCCTATCGACTCGATCAGCTCTTGTTCCTGCCGTTGCTGACCGCCGCCATGGCACGCAGCTTCGCGACCAGCGCCGGGTCAGTCGAGGTCACCAGCGTCATGCAACCGCCTTCGATGTTCACCGTCTCGCGCGTGAGTTTGCCACTCGCGATAGCGCCACGAGCATTGCGGCACTCGGGGCAGAGCTGGGCGCGATCGCCCGACTGCGCGAGCGAAACCAGTCTGTCGCCACGGCGCGCCACCGCGTTCTGCACCGCGCGAACGTGGGCCGGCGTGTCCGTCGTGTAGACGAACATCACGCCATTGCGCAGCGGCACGATCTGGGTCAATCCATTGTTCGCCGACATCTCGTTCGAGCAGGTGACCATCTCGGCGCACGCATCGCAGTTGCCCTTCATCTCGGCCGTGCTGGCGGACGCGTTGCCGTGCGAGCAACTCGGCGCGCCGATCATGCCGGCGCCCAAAGCCTGCGAGTCGCAGGCGTCATGCCCCATCGAGGCGGTGGCACCCTTCATCTTGTTCGCGCAGCATTCAGGCATGCCGGCCGTGGAGGCCATGCTGGGATTGCCGTGAGCCTTGCACGCGCCCATCGAGGCCGTGCTCACGCTCGCATTGCCGTGTGCCGCGCAGGAGGCCGCAGAGGACTGCTTGTCGCGATCACCGGCATCCGCCCAGATCGCCCAACTCGCCACCGCAAGGGCCATGACCGCAATCGTACCCAGTACCCGCTTGTTCATCTTTGGCACCTCCAGAATCGAGTTCGTCCGCCCGGACGGGATGGGCCTACGCGAGAAGTATCGGCCCGAACGTGGACAAGGCTGTCAGGGACATCGGCAGCGCGTGTTACTGAAGTGCAAAACCCGAGGCGGCGAGGGGCCGTAAGGCGCCTTGATAGGCCCTGAATGTCATGAATCGTCGGCCCGGAACGCCTGCCGCTGCGCACCGGCGACCGCCTGGAACCGATTGACGCCCGCGATACCGGTTCGTAAGGTGCGCGCCGCTCCATGCCCAAGTCCCGGCGCAAGTCCTCCCCGACCTTCGTGGCCACGATCCTGCTCGCGGTCACTGCCTTCGTGGTGTTCCTCGGAGGCGAAGGCCTGATCATGACGCGCACCGACGCTGGGCGCCTCACGGCCGCGCGCTACTTCCACGCCGGCGACGGCGCTTCGGTGCACGAGATCATCGCCCGCCAGATCCGCCGTGGGCTCGACGACGCCGGTGTGCCGCGCGACAGCATCCACGAGACCGTGCGGGAGGGCGCTGAACCCCGCGTTCACTGGCGCGTAGGGCTGTGGCCGCGCGCCTCGACGATGCAGGCCAACTACGCCATCACGCGTGCGCTCGAGTCCCAGGGGGCGGTCGTGTTGTCGGGCGTCGAGACAACGGGGCCCAAAGGCGAGCTCGATGTCACATTGGTCGCCGGCCTGCCGGGGCGGCCCACGCACCAGGTGACCCTGGTGCGCCCTGGACATACCTCCGAACCGAGGTCAGAGGCGCTGTCACAAGGGCGGATCGCACTGGTGCTCTACGCGCTCGGGGACGATCTCGCGCACGTCGAGTCGGTGATGGGGAAGCCCCAGCCGTTCGCGGTCGCCATCCCGGCCGGATTGCCGTGGAGCAAGGCTGCCTTCCGCGCCGCGCGCGCGCACCAGCGCGAGGCGGTGCTGATGCTGCCCCTGGAGCCGCTCAATTACCCGCGCAACAATCCCGGGCCCGGCACGCTGCTCGTGACGATGAGCCGTTCGAAGATCGAAGGCTCCCTCCGGCACACACTCGAGGAGGCAGGCCCCATCGCTGCCCTCACCAACCTCGCGGGCTCGTTGGCGACGCAGGACCAGTCCGTCATGTCCGCCGTTTACCGCGTGCTCAAGGAGCATCGCATGCCGTTCCTGCATATGACGCCCGCGGCGGGCGCGGTGTGCAAGCCCCTTGCCTCCCAGCTCGGCGTCGTTTACGAACAGCCGGATGTAATGCTTGAGGCTGGAGCCAAAGGCGCGACCAAACCACTGGACACGCAGTGGAAGCGCGCGCTCGAGCTGGCGCGCAAGCGAGGCGCGGCCGTGGTGATGCTGCGGGTGAGCGATCCATCGCTCAGATGGCTCGAGGGCGCCGTCTCGGCGAAGCGGCTCGGTGGGGTGCAGATGGTGCCGCTGACCGCATTGATGCGCCGGGCCCCGGAGCTGTAGCGGACGGCTGGAACACCCCGACGGTTGCGCCGGCTCGCCGCCCCAGCGGTCCCCGCGCCGCATCTCATTTGCTGCCGCCACCGCTGCCTCGGTGCTATGGTCCGCGGCGATGCGCGCTCCGCTCTCAGCCTTCGCTCCGGGAACCGCGCTCACGAGGGAATGGCTACTCCGCAACGACCGTGGGGACCTCGCCTCCGGCACCGTTTCGGGGGTGCAGGTGCGCCTCCGGCACATCGCGCTTGCCACGCCCGAGGAGCACGGCCAGCCCGTGGCCCGCTTGTTCCGTCTCGACGCCCGCGTCGGGGGCGGCCACCAAGTCTACGACCTGACATGGCGGCCCGTCGACGCACGCGCCCCGGTCCCGCCGCGCGCGGTGATCGAGTCGTTTCGCCGCGAGCCGTGGCCGACGTGGGTCTACCGCGCCGGGGACACGCTGATCGAGAAGCAGCTGCTCCTGATCCACGATTGCACGGCACTCGTCAACGTGTGGCGGCACCTCGAGGGACCCGTGATCCGTCTCGCGGTGACCCCCGCGATCGCGATGGACAACGCTGCCACCCCGGTCGCGGCCGAACCCCTCGCGGTGAGCGCGGTGAGCGTTGTGAGCGAGGAATCCCCACGCGAAGAGCCTGCTCATGCCATAACGCCCGACCGCGTCGCCGTGCAGGCGATCCCGGGCCGCGTGAAGCTTGGCGTGGCGGGCCACCACCGGCTCACGCTGTGGCATGACGGCGCGTTCCTGCCGGTCCGTTCGTGGCGCAGCGCGCGCGAAGGCGCCGTCGATTCCGCAGCGGGCCAGGCGCCCGAGGCGCGCGGGGACGTGCCCGGTTTCGTCGAGGCGATGCTGGGCCCCGAGGTGTCACTTCATCTCGTGATCGCCACCGATGAATTGCTGCTGCGTGGGCTCTCCGAACGCGGCCGGCTCGGCACGCCCCCGCCGCGCTCGCTGGCCGGTTGCGTGGCGGCGATCATCGACGGCGAGCGCCGGCGCATCGACGATGCCACGAACCAGGCGCTGGCCTCGGCGCGGGTAACAGCCGCGGAAGCATGGACGGCCCGCCACCCCGCTGAGGAAACCCCGCCGATCGCGTTCGCCGCGAGTGACCTGTGGATCCCGCGCCTGGCTCGCGGGCTCGATGATTGGGCGAAGCGCGATGCTCGTTACCTGCCGGCGCCCCTGTTGGCGGCCGGCGGCTCCGAAGCGCTGTGCGCCGTGCGCGGATTGGTGGCGCTGCGCCGCTTCGAGCCGGCGCGGGAAATTCTGCTGGCGCTCGGCCAGCTGTTGCGTGATGGCCTGGTGCCGTCCTCGTTCGATGCCGCGGGCGTGCCGCGTTACGCCTCGCTCGAACCCTCCTTGTGGCTGGTGATCGCCACCGAACTGTTCGCGCGCCGCACCGGCGAATTCGAATTCGTCCGCCACGCCCTGTTCCCGCCACTCGAGCAGTTGATTGACCGTTTCCGCACCGGCGGCGTGATAGGTGCGCGGGTGCGCGAGGACGGCCTGCTGGCGCTGGCGGATGACTCGGCGCGCGCCGATCTCAACGCGCTGTGGTACACGGCGCAGGCCGCGATGGGACAACTGGCGCGCGCACTGGGACAGAAGCAGAGCGGCGCGTTTTACATCGCATGGGCGCGCGAACACCAGGCGCGCTTCAACGAGCTGCTGTGGGACGACACGCTGGGGGCTCCCTACATCGCCGTGCTGCCTTCGGGTCCGGTGCGTGGCATCGAGCCCTCGCTGCTGCTCGCCGCAAGCTTGTCGCCGCCGCTGCTGCCGGCCGCACGCGCGCTGTCGCTCGTCGGCGCCATCGAGCGCGAGCTCTGGACGCCCGCGGGCCTGCGCGAAGCTCCCGGAGCGCCCCGCATCGTGCCGCGCTGGATGGGGCATTACCTGAGCGCACTGGTGCGCGCCGAGGGCCGCAGCGATGGGGCGCAGGAACATGCGCGACGCCTCGCGGCAAAGTTCGGCCAGGCGCTCGACGAGCACGCCGCCGGGCAAATGCCCGAGGCGTTCGAGATCGGCGCCGACGCGGCGTTCGATGGCGCGCCGCTGCAGAGCAGCGGGGAGCCGATCGCACTGGCGGGAACCGCCGAGATGCTGCGGTTCTGGATCGAGGAGCTCGACCACGTCGAATCCGAGGCGCCCGCGACGCTGTAGCTGTCGCCGGAGCCAGTGCATCGCGTTCGCAGCCCCGGAATGCGGGACGATGGGATCGCGTTGGCAGCCCCGTGTTTCGCTGTCACCCCTCGGGGTGTCACCGCCACACTTCGCACGGACCACAGATTCATATTCGGCGGCGCCGCTCCCATTCGCGATCGGCACACGCGATCCGCACTGGAGCCGCGCCGTTAGTGGCTGTGATACGTGCGCCGACTCGGCCG
>JANLOX010000424.1:0-1611 GCA_031366795.1 Candidatus Eiseniibacteriota bacterium
TACGCGTACAGCAGCTCGGCCACGATTAAGCCGCCGTAGAGCGGGGCTTGAATCCACCGGCTAGCAAACACGACGGTTTCAAACAGGTGCTCAACGCGGTTGATAGTAGCGTGGGGGTGCTTCACTGCGGCAGATTCTGAAGAATCGGAATGACTCACGGCGCGCTATCCTAGTCGGCAAGAGGGGGAGCTGTCAATTTGAGCGACCCTGTCGTTCGTGAAACGTCCGAACCCCGAAACGAACGACGCTTCACGAGATACGCTTGACGGGTGTCGAGACAGCCTGCTAGTCAACCAAATGATGGTCGAGCGCATAGCGAATTAATTCGGCGGTGGTTGTGAGTTGCAACTTATCCTGGAGACGGCCTCGATAGGTACTGACGGTCTTGACGCTGAGAGTGAGGGACTGCGCGATGTTCTTGAGAGACTGGCCTTGGGCTATTAATACGAGAACTTCAAGTTCTCGCTCCGATAATTCGGGATGGGCGGAACCGACGGGACTCTTGCTCAAGCTGCCGGCCAGATGTTCTCCGAGAGAGGCGGTGACATACTTGCGACCACTCAGAACTTGCTTGACGGCCTTGGCCAGCTCTTCCGGTGCGGTTTGTTTGGTGAGATAGGCCATAGCCCCTGCACGGAAGACACGAACGGCGTATTGCTCCTCAGGATGTAGGCTCAAGACCATCAGTGGGAGTCCGGGCCATGTACCGTGTAGCTCAGCCAGCACCTTCAATCCACTCTGATCGGGAAGGTTGATATCCAGGATTACCAGATCCCACGGCTCCTGCCGCACTGCAGCAATCCCTTTTTGCCCGCTATCAGCCTCACCGACTTCGACCAGGAGGAAGTTCTCCTCAAGAATCTGTTTCACACCCCGGCGCACGATCTCGTGATCGTCGATGACGAGAATTTTTACCGGCTGCGTCGCAATCATGGGGCGACGTACTCCGTAACCGGCAGGGAGGCGTAAGCCCTGGTTCCGACTCCGGACTCTCCTTCGATATGAAAGTGGCCGCCCAGGAGGGAGGCCCGCTCCTGCATGCCTCGAAGCCCAAAGGAATGAGGCCCGGTCATCCTCTTGATGGTAATCCCCTTTCCGTTGTCAATCACTTCTAACGTCACCGTGACGCCGTCCTGGTACAACCGCATGTGAACCTGCGAGGCGGCAGCGTGACGCATCACATTCGTCAGTAATTCCTGCGCAATACGAAATAGCGCGGCAGACACTTCGGAAGGCAGCGTGATGGAGAACAACTCAGGAGCCGCGTCTATTTCGCAACGAGCGCCCGTGCGACGCTGGAATGTCGTGGCCAGGCTCTCCAACGCCGGGATCAGCCCGAGATCATCCAGCATCGCGGAGCGCAGGGATGATGCTGTCGCCCGAACGGACCCCATGAGTCCATCGATCGATCCCGACATAGCCTGGACTTTGCTCAGCAGATCCCCACAGTTGGTTGGAGCGGGCGATTGCATCAACTTCGCGCTGAGCCATGCCAGGTCGAACTTCAAGCCAGTCAAGGCTTGTCCAAACTCGTCGTGTAGTTCCCGTGCAATTCTGCGCCGCTCCTCTTCTGCAGCTCTCTGCACCCGACGAGCCTCGTAGCGTAATCGA
>JANLOX010000426.1:0-8386 GCA_031366795.1 Candidatus Eiseniibacteriota bacterium
CGGGTGTGGCGCTCGAGCGCGCATCCGACCACGAGATGATCACGCCGCCGGCGGCGTCGAGCACGAGCGTCGGCACGGACTGGTCGTTCGCGGCGTTGCACACGACCACGCCGTTCGCGCTCCACTGGAGGACGCCTGTCGCATCGAGGTGCTGCGCGTAGATGTCGCCCGTACCACTGCGAGAGTCCTGCCAGACGAGGAACATGCCGCCGGCGCCGTCCGCAACTGTGGCCGCGTTGGACTGGACGCCGGCCGCGGTGCAGATCGGCACATTGCCGGTCAGGAGGTCGTGTGGCCACGACGCGAGTGCGGGAGGCGGCCCTAGCGTGGCGAGCAGAAGGGGAACGCTAACGGCAATGAAGGTGCGGACTCCAAGTGGGCGCATGGGAACCTCCACGAGACAGCAATCTTAAGGGGAGCCGAGGTGGGCCAAGGTGGGGCTGCGGCGCGGTTCTAGGCACTCCGAGGCCGGATTCAATTGAGACGGCGTCATCACCTATCCCGCGTGCGCCGACGCTGGGAATGAGGGGCGAATCGCGCGCGCGAGGCGCGTGAGCTTACGGCTGTGCAAGACCGATCCCTAGAAGAAACTTGACCAGACCGCGCCATCGGGTGGACAGGGCAGGTCGCGTTGGGGACCGCTGACACGATCTATTTCTTGTTCTTCGATACAATCCGGCACAGGTCGTAGAACGCGACGTGATTTCTGCCGAGCTGTCCTTCACTCACGGCGAGCACGAAGTCGCCCTCGCCGAGCACCAAACGCCCGCGATCGTACTTCAGTTGATTCCCTATTAGCCATGGCCTCGAGTGCCCTGCCTAATCCCCCAAGTACCTCGGCGAGGGCTGCGGCAACTCGAAGCGCATGAGCGGGTCCGCGGCCGCCGGCTTCGCACTCGCGATGGCGAATGCCAGTTCAGTGGCAACGTCGACGCCCACCCAACCCTAAGCCGACCCCGCCACTTCAGGCGACCGGATACCCCGGAGCGCCATCCACAAACCAGCAGTGAGCTCGAAGGTGAAGATTGGGGCGCCGTAGTAGACGACCGTGATGACCTTCGCGGCCTCGGGGAACACGATGAACGTGAACGCGCAGGCGCCCATGAGCGCCGACGCAATAACCCCCCAGACGGCCAGCGCCTTCGGAATGTAGCCGGATTTGAACCACAGGCAGCAGAACACCGTGCTCCCGAGCCCAGCGAAAAACAGCCCCACGTTGTACCCGGCCCCGTGTGCACTCATCGCTAGCCTCGCCAGGACCTGCAGCCGTTCCGGCTCGAACGTGTGGAGATAGTCGACGCCGCTCAGCAGGCGCAGAGCGGTGAAGTCGTTGAGCGTGATCCCCACCAGCGTCGCGGTCTCGATCATCCGCCAGAGCATTGCGAGCAGGGCCAAGCCCCGGTGGACCGGCTTGAGCGTGACGTAAAGCGCCGCGATCAGGATCACGTCAAGCGTGGAGACACTCAGGTTGCTGGCGATCCCGAGGCGGAAGAGCCGCTCGTGCGCCACGATGTTCCGGGCGGTCTCGGCCGCATCGCCCGAGATTAAGCGGCCGAGGACGACGAACTCCGCGAAAATCGCGGGCGGCAGGGCGAGTAAATACGTAAGCCCCACCACCCGTGCCGCCGTGCGCTGCGACGGGTCGATCGTGTCGATCGCCATCGGATCCCGACCGGATGTCGCCGTCACGCGTTCACCCAGGCCGGCCCGATCCAAGCATGGAGTCTCTCATGCGAGGCTTGCGGAGGGCGTGGGATAGGGCGCCGGGCGCGCTGCCACACCCTTGATCAGGAGCCACAGCGCCAGAATCAGCTCGAACAGCGCCATCGGGATCCATGGGACGATAGTTGCGGGTCCGTGCAGGAAGCCCAACAACTCCAGCGACAACTCCACCAGGCCGAGGATCGAGGCCACGACGCCGAGCGAGGCGAGCCACGCCGGGATGCTCCTCGCGCGCAGCAAGAGCAATGCGAAGATTAGGTTGCCTACCGAGAAGCAAAGCGCGGCGGGGCCGGCGGTGCCGTTCAAGAGCGAGGCGCCGAGTACCTGCACCGCTGCAGCATCCGCGCCACTCGCGGTGCGGCTCGCGATCGCGACCGCGAGCAGATCCAGCCGGCTGTAGGCGGCCGTCGCGGCGATCACCCCCTCGGTCAGGCGAAAGCTCATCGCCAGGCGCGCCAGATCGCGGTCCTGGTCGCGAGTGAGAGCGAAGAGCGTTACGGCCAGCACCAGCTCGCAGAGGAACTCGAGCATAAGCAACAGCACGCTTACGCGCATGAGGGTCCCGTGCTGGGCGATGTTCGCGAGAATGGCGGCCGTCCCGACACCGGCGCTGGTCTGATTGAAGAGGATGTGGCTGCCGAGCCCGGTCGCGAAGTAGACCAGAAGCGTGACGCCAGCGAGCCGCGCGTTAGTCCGGAGAGTCATCTGCGTGGACATCCTAACACTTCGCAACCGCCGCGTCCCTAGGTGACCGGGAGGTCACGGCGTCCGCGCGGACGGTCGCATAACGGTAACACACAGAGTAACGGTCAACTGCACGTTGCTTTGCGTGGTTCCCCGGCCGCACCGTGCGTTATCTTCGCCCCATTGCCGAACGTGATCTGGAGATGCATACATGAAGACGCTATGAATGCAGCGAACCGCGTGCTCCGGTGTTCAGTCGTGCTGGTTGCGGCCTGCGTGCTCTTGCCGGGAACAAATCCGGCACTCGCCTTCGAAGTGCGAACGACGGCAGCCGTATCCGTCGTCCGTCCCGATCGCTTAGCCTACACGTCGTTCTGGAGATGGGGACCGGGTGCGGGGGTGGGCGCCGAGCTGATTCCGGATGGGTCGAACTTCGGAGTCGCAGTATGGGCAGAGTTCGCGGAGAAGCGGTGTTACGCGAGGCCGGCAGCCGTTCGTCGATCTGGCGATGGCACTGGATAGAGGCAAAACTTGGAAGCACAGCACGAGGACGCGGACGATCTTGCTCGCAGCCATTGGCGCGACCATAGCGCACTTTCGTTGGGCCAGCGACGCATCGTGTAATGCGTAGCAAGTCGAAAACGGGTGGACCAACCGACGGTGGGCCAAGCAAGGAATTGCTTTACCGGAGACGCCGGGACTGATAGCATTCAAGGGGCTCCGAGGTTGCGTTCCGCATTCTCGGCATGAGCCACACCTCCACAGCGCCCCCACGCTCCCCACGCCGGCGGTCGGCGCGATCGCGCAAAGGGTCGCAGGAATCGCGCATGCATCCTGGTCTTGCTTTCCTTCGGAGATGGGTCACCCTCGCCTTGCTGTCCTGGATGAGCTGCGTGCCTTCCGCCCACGCAGCCGATCGAGCTCCGCTCGTCGGCACCTTGACGGCCCCACTCGGCAGGCACTTCGTTGCGAGCGTCCTCACGGGTGACATCGTTCCGATTGACACGACACTGGTGTCGTGCTCCGCGGTCGCGACGTTCTCGGACGTCGATGGCGGGGGAACCCCTGGCACGAACTACGATGGCGTTCTCGCTTCGGGTGGATTGCTCTTCTCAGAGCGCTTCGACGGGCAGTCGGTGTCGGCCAACGGCGATTTCGACGGCATCTCGGGATTGCCCTCGAATCCACTGCAGCCGCTGGTCGGCGAGGCGGGACGGAACCTCGACGTGTTTGACTACGCTGGCAACGCCCTCACCGGCCTGGGCCCGATCGGCTTTCCCGACATCGACGCGATCGGCGAAGGCTCGATTGCGATCTACTTCGCCGCCGCCCAGTCGAAGGTGAAGTTCTCGCTCGTGGGCGGGAACGGCGGTTCCGCGACGTTGAGATTTTACCGAAGGGACGGCTCGCTCATCGGCGAAGTGGCCGTGTCGGACCTTACGGACCTTTCGTATGCGTTCGGGACCTCGGACGACAGCTACAGCATTGCGGGCATCTTGATTCAGAACACCGATGCGAGCGGCATCGGCATCGACGATATCTGTTACGACCAGGCGCCGGTGAGCGCACGTTCAATGACGTGGGGAAGCCTGAAGCGGCGCTACCGCTAAGGGTCCGAGTGGTGCGAGCTCTCCCCGATTCGAAGTCATCCTCTTCTCACGGGGCCAGCATGCAGCGGTTGAGATTACGCGTCCTTTACTTGTCGTTGTGGATCGGGCTGTCGGTGGTGATGGTCCCCGACGCTCGTTCCGCCTGGGTCCGTGATGGCGTCGCGATCTCGCCGACCGCGACGAACTACAAGCCGTTCATCCTATCCGACGGCTTGAACGGCTCGCTCATGGCGTGGCACGGTGGAAGCGGCTCGGACATCTTCGCCCAGCGGTTGCTGTCGGACGGCTCGACGGCGCCCGGCTGGCCGCAGGCGGGTCCACTTACGGTGTGCGACGCCAGCGGCCTCCAGGAGCAGCCCGTCATCGTGAGCGATCTTGCGGGCGGTGCGTTGATCTTCTGGCAGGACGCTCGTAACGGATCCAACTACGACATCTTCGGCCAGCACATCGACTCGGCCGGAGCGGTATTTGGGAACGGGTCGTCGCTGTGGGTCACGGGCGGTATTTCGATCGCGGGCGCGGCGGGCAACCAATACATGGGCGGTGCCGCTTCCGATGGTTCGGGTGGCGCGATCGTTGTCTGGCAGGACGGCCGACTCGGAGCGGGCAACTACGACATCTACGCCCAGCGCGTCGACGGTGACGGCAACCGGTTGTGGGCGCCGGCAGGGGTGCCGGTCTGCACCACGACGAATGACCAGATCAACCCCACGATCGTCGCCGACGGGGCGGGAGGGGCGTTCATCGGGTGGCAGGACTACCGAAGTGGCTCCGAGTTCGACATCTATGTGCAGCACCTCGACGCGAATGGAACAGTCGTCGGTGGGCGATGGATCGCCAATGGCCTGGGAATCTGCACGGCCACGAACTCGCAGTTCTATCCGGCGCTCGCCGCGGACGGTGGGGGCGGCGTGTTCGTCGTGTGGCAGGACTTCCGCTCCGGGACCGACAACCACATCTTCGCCCAGCGCTTGAGCGGGAACGGGGTCGTCCCAACGAACTGGCCGGGCAACGGCACCCCGGTCTGCCAGGCGCAATACTCGCAATATGCCCCGGTGGTGGTGGGTGACGGCTCGGGCGGCGCTTTCATTGCCTGGCAGGACTACCGCTCCGGGACCACCTATCACATCTTCGCGCAGCACCTCACGGCCGATAACGTCGGACTGGTCGCGGACGGCGTTCCGCTCTCCCTCGCGAGCAACGGGCAGTTCTCCCCGCAGATCGCCTACGACGGGCAGCAGGGCGCCTTCGTCACTTGGTACGACAGCCGCAGCGGCTCGAGCAACGACATCTATGTCCAGCGCCTGGACGTCCTGGGCCGGCTGAACCCGGCGTGGAACGCGAACGGCCTGCCGGTGTGCCTCGCGACAAGCAGCCAGCAGTTCCCCGTCGTCGCCCCGAGCAGCCCGGGTAGCGTGACGCTGACGTGGCAGGACCTGCGCTCGGGAGGGCAGACCACCGCCGCGATCTACGCCGCGCCGGCGGGCGCCATCGGAGTAGCCGCCGTGGGAGAAAACCCCGGCGTGCAGGAAGCGCTTGCCGCGCCTCGCCCCAATCCTTCGCGCGGCCCGGCGACCTTCCAGCTAACCCTGCCGCGCTCGGCGTTGGTTCGAGTGGAGGTGCTGGACTTGAGCGGCCGGCGCGTCGCGACGTTAGCGTCGGAGACCTTCTCCGCAGGAACACACTCACTCACTTGGGATGGCAGCACCTCAAGCGGCGGACGCGCCTCGCCCGGCGTGTATCTCGTCCGTGTGAAGGCGCCCGGATTCGAAGGAACCCAGCGTATCGTGAGGCTCCAATGACCGGCGCCCTTCCCCCAATGGCCCGGTTCGCGTCTGGCGTCGTGCGTGCCAGACCCGCCGTGAAAGGCTGCATCCTCTTGCTGCTGGCTGCGGTGTTGACGTGCCCGGCCGCACAGGCGGTCACGCCCACTCCGATTGCGGCCTCAATCGGCGGCGCGCCTTGCAGTCCGCCGCCGTGCATCATCACGGGACCCGATTCGATCTGCGCTGGCGATACGACGCAATTGTGCGGGCCTGAGGGGAATTACACCTACCTCTGGAGCACGGGCGCGACGACCCGTTGCGTCTCCATCTCGACGGAGGGTAACTACACGCTGAGGGTGACCAACGCCTCGACGGGATGCTCGAGCACGTCGGCCAGCACCGGCGTGCCGACGCGCAGCGCCTGGCAGATGCACGACGGCCTCGAGGTGACGCCCAGCAATCCCCTCGGGCTCTTGGCGTTCACCTGCAACCCCGGGCAGCAGCATGGCGCCCCTTGCGAGTACGACGTGGCGACCATTCCCCAGTCGGCCGATGCAGGCTGGGGGCCTGCCCCGGATCCGGACAGCATCAACTTCAGCCTGTACCCGTCGCGGGTCTGCCAGGCGCCCGTCCAATGCCTCCGCTACGGTGACTTCACTTACTTCCAGACCTTTGTCGACATCCCGTCCACCGTGAACGTCACGCAGTTCACGATCACGTTCTCGGGGATGGACGATGGCTGCCGGGTCACCCTGTTCAACTCGACGTACCCGACCGGGCTCGTGGTCCCGGGGAGCTACGTCTACTTCGGCGAGACCGGAACCACAAACCTGGCGCCCTACGTCCGCTCAGGCGAGGTGAATCGCGTCGTCATCACCCAGGTGGACGACTGCTGCATCGAGAACAACCTGCGCAGCGCTATCGTCGTGCTGAACGGCCAGACGGTGGCGACCGAGTGCGGTAAGTTCGTGCGCGTGAACGCGTGCGGCACGCCGCCCTCCGTGGTCGACGCATTCCCGATCTTCGACAACGACCTCGAGGGCAGTGACCGCCGGGACAGCGTCATGGTGGTGTTCGACCAGCCGGTCGAAAAGGCGAGCGCCGAGCAGGTCGAGCACTACTTCCTGGATTCGGAGGGCTCGATCGACAGCGCGCAACGGCTGGACGCTCCCGACGACAATCGGGTCGTGCTGCAGATCCGGAATCAACTGCCCGACGGCTTGTCCGAGGCGATCACCGTGAGCGGAATCCGAAGCCTCGAAGGCGGCAACCTCATGCCCACTTCGATGAAGCGGACCTTTTACAACGGCGTGCTCGAGTTGGACAAGATCGACCTGCCGGATCCCCAGGCGCTCGCGGGCGACGTGTGCGAGGACCGCTCGCGTTTCTTGAGCTTGGACGAGGGGCTGGACAGCCGGGTCTCCTTCACCGGCACCGTCACCTACGCCTCAGGTGACGACTACGCGTTCCAGGACGTTCCGAGCGTGCGCGCGGGTCTGTGGGTCCATCTGCCGGGAGCTAGCCTCGTCCCCGGCCACGCGTACCTCCTGGCCGGAGCGCTTCGGGACATCGCGGGCGAGACGCAGGGCAGGAACATCGTCTACGTGCGGGATCTGGGGCCCGGATCGTCGTTCGTGCCGGCGATCCAGTCGATCCGCGTCCTGACCGACGACACGTGCGACCTCGAGCAGAGGTTCCTCACGGGGAAGGACTACGAAGGCATGCTGGTGACGGTCGATCGCGTGACGGTCGTTGAAAGCGCGCCCCCGGGGGCCAGCTTCAGGGTCGGCATCCCTGGTACTAATCGTAGTGTGCTCCCCAGACGGGTGACCGCTGGTCCGCAGGACCAGATCCTGATCGCGAGCCAGGGGGGCAGCTTCGCCGCGACCGCGGGCGAGATCGTGACGGTCACCGGCGTGCTCGGACGAGTCGATGGGGACTTTGCGATCTTCCCGCCCAGCGACACCGCGATCGTCGGCTACGGGCCCGTTCCAACATTCAGCCTGCCGCTCGACGTATCCAAGCCCGCGACCCAGACCCGCGACCCGGACATCGTGCGCGCCCTGAACGGCCGGCTGTTCATGGCGTGGTGGCGCCTCCACCACGAAACGGTGCACTCGCTCTCGCTTGACCACACGTTGAACTGGTCCGCCGCCTTCCCGATCCTGAACCAGGGCGCCCAGCCCGCCCTCGCCGTGACGCCGTCGAACAAGATCGGCGTGCTCGGCGCCGGCACCGATGAACTGTTCTTCAAGCAGTCAACCGACGGCGGCTTCCAGATGGATCCGTTGGTCACGCCGGTGGACGAGCACCCGACGCGCTACCCGGCGATGACGGTGGGACGCGACGAGCACTTCCACGCGGCGTGGGAGCGAATGGGCGCAGAGGCGGGCCTGTTCTTCGCGCGGTCGCTCACCGGAGGCGCGGACTTCAGCACGCCGTACGCCATCGCGCGCAATGGCGCCGACGACACGAACTCGTTGGCGCGCATCTGCGCTTCGGCCGAGGACCACGTCTTTGTGTTCTGGCAGTACGACCAGCCCGGCGTTCCGGGCATCCACCGCGTGCTCTACCGTCGCTCCGCCGACGCCGGAGCGACGTTCG
>JANLOX010000459.1:0-2447 GCA_031366795.1 Candidatus Eiseniibacteriota bacterium
ACGGCAACTGGGCCGCGTCGGGCTCGAACAGGAAACGCCAGGTTCGCGTGTTCTCCGATCTCTCCTCGCCGTCGGCGCCAGCACTCCGAGCGCCCTGCGGCAGGGAGGCGATGCTGCCGGTCACCCAGACGTCTTCGCCAAGGCGCTCGACCGGCCAGCGCTGATCGAGCAGCGTCTGCACGCGCCAGCCCGCGAGCAGGGCACCGAGCACAGCGAGCGCATAGAAATGCCGATAACGCCAAGGCAGCAGCGCGGGAACAGCAAGCACAAGCCACCAACGCAGATCAGGCAGAGCAGGGATTTGCAGCAGCGCCAGCGCGCCAATTGTGAAGCAGAGGATCGACGGCAGCAGCCGATCGCGCGCCGCGTGGGCGCTGCGCTCCGGCGCGGGCGGCTCAGCCGGCCGCAACACCCGCGTGAGGGGCCAACGCGGCATCCGCCTCGTAAGGCCGCAAACCGCCAGCCTCCAGCGACCAGATGCGATCCATGCGTGCGGCCAGCCGCAGGTCGTGCGTGACGACCACGAGGCTGGTTCCCAGTTCCCGGTTCAACTCCAGCATCAGCTCGAACACGGTCGCGGCGGTGCGCGTGTCGAGATTGCCGGTCGGCTCGTCGGCCAGCACGCAAGCCGGCCGCGTCACCAGCGCGCGCGCCACCGCCGCGCGTTGCCGCTCACCGCCCGACAGCTCGCCCGGCTTGTGTGCGAGTCGTTCGCCAAGGCCGACGCGCGTCAGGAGTGCGGCCGCCTGCGCGAAGGCTTCGGGCCTGCGTGTGCGGCGGATCATCAGCGGCATCGCAACATTTTCCAGCGCGGTGAATTCCGGCAGCAGGTGATGAAACTGATAGACGAACCCCAGCGAGGCATTGCGCACGCGGCTGCGCTCGGCGTCGCTCAAGGAACTCATCTCGCGCCCAGCGACTGACACCGTGCCCGCCGTCGGCGAATCGAGCCCGCCGAGAATGTGCAGCAGCGTGCTCTTCCCCGCTCCCGACGCGCCGACGATCGCCACGCGCTCGCCGCGCCGCAGTTCGAGATCGATATCCGAAAAAACTGTGAGCCGCAGGCGCCCATCGTCGAAGGTCTTGGCCAGGCCGTGACAGGCGATGACGATGTCGGTCTTATCCACCATCGACCCCGCAAAATGAGCATCCACTGAGGGCGACCACGCTGACTCGCCTTGCTCGCATCCCCGCCAAAAGCTGCGGGGTCCCTGCTCGGTGGCCCGCGGCGCTACTCATATCGCTATGCCTCCGCCGGCTGCGCTCGCGAGGCGCGACAGGCCGGATAGAGCGTCGACACCAGCCCCAGCACCAGCGACAACCCGCTGATCTGCAAGACGTCGAGGAGCTTCAGATCCGACGGCAGATCGCTGATGTAGTAGATGTCCGGCGACAGGAACTGCCGCCCGGTCGCGGCCTCGAGCAGGGGCACCAGCGTCTGTACGTTCGAAGCCAGCAGCACGCCGAGCGTCACGCCGACCACCGTGCCGATGATGCCGATCACCGAGCCCTGCACCATGAATACCGCCATGACCGAACGCGGTGTGGCGCCGAGCGTGCGCATGATCGCGATATCGGCCTGCTTGTCCTGCACGACCATCACCAGTGTCGAGACGATGTTGAACGCGGCGATGCCGACCAGCAGCGAGAGAATCAGGAACATCACAGTCTTCTCGGTGGCCACCGCGCGGAAGAAGTTCGCGTGGCTGCGCGTCCAGTCGCTGACGAAATAGATGCCCGGCGTTTCATGGGCGATCTCGCGGGCGACACGCGGCGCCTGGAAAAGATCGTACAGCTTGAGGCGCACGCCGGTGACGTTGTCGCCGAGCCGATAAAGCGCGGCGGCATCGTCGAGATTGATCAGCACCAGGCCGCGATCGAACTCGTACATGCCGACCTTGAATACGCCGGCCAGCGTGAAGCGCCGGAAGCGCGGCAGGACGCCGGCCGGTGTGACGCTGAGCTGCGGGATCATCAGGTCGACCTTGTCGCCGACAGACACGCCGAGCTGTTGCGCCAACTCCGCACCGAGCACGATGTTGTACGCGCCGGCCTTCAGGTCGGAGAGCTTGCCGAGCTGCATGTGCTGGCCGATCTCGGATACTTTTTCTTCCTCTTCAGGCAGTACGCCGCGGATCAGCGTGCCGGAGATTTCCGCGCCAACCTTCACCAACGCCTCACCCTCGATGTACGGCGCAGCGGCCGCGACCTGCGGATTCTTCTCGGCGTTCGCGGCCACGCCGCGCCAGTCCGGCAGACCTTCGGCGAGCGCCGAAATCGTTGCATGCGACGCCATGCCGAGTATGCGGGTGCGCAGTTCCTTCTCGAAGCCATTCATGACCGAGAGCACGACGATCAGTGTCGCCACGCCAAGACCAATGCCGAGCATCGAGGCCAACGAGATGAACGAGATGAAATGGTTGCGCCGCTTGGCGCGCGTATAGCGC
>JANLOX010000467.1:0-2402 GCA_031366795.1 Candidatus Eiseniibacteriota bacterium
CTGTTACGGTTCTTTCTGAACCACCGGTGCTTCATGCGGAGCCAGCGAGCGGAGCGCGAAGGCAAAAGCCCCCGCGAATTGATGATGGGCGAAAGCCATCCGCATTGGCTCACGCTGCTCGGACTCGGACCTCTCCAATCCCGCCAGGCCGGAGCCGGGGAGGCCGACCGCCTCCGCCGGCTTATCAAACGATCGAACCGGAATCCGGCCTCGCCAGCAGGTGGTTTCCGCACGCCCGTGTTACCCGAAATAGGCCGATTTCGAACCACGCCCAACGGCGTGCTCTATCCTACCTTCGGCATCCTGCTCAGCCTTGTGGTCGCGGCGCTTGCGATGTCACTCAGCTCGGTCCCCGTCATCGCCAATGTGCTGCGCCTGCGCGCTACGCCCCTTTGACAGATCCTGCGCGACCGCGTTGACCGACCGCAAGCATCAGGGGGCGGTAGCCGCCGTGCGGGAAGTCAGGTCTCTGACCCACGCCGACGCCGCTGCTTGGGTAGGACGGGGAAAGTAGAGGCGTCATCCTCCCAGGGGTTGAAAACGGCAGCGCCGCTATGACGGACGTCCCGGACGTTGCGGGTCGCGAGATACAGGTCGTGCTCCAACGCGGTCGCGGCCAGCAACGTGTCGATCACCGGGGGCGGGTGGCCGGTGTCGCGCCGGATCGTGCCGCTGATGAGACCCCAGCGACGCACGACGGCATCGGACACCGGCAGCAAACGCGCGGCGAACCGGGCGGTCAGACTGTCGCGCGTGGTCATGTAGATGGACCGGCGGGGATCGCCATCCGGCAGGTTGGCGATCCCCTTGTCGTATTCGGCAATGGTCAGGATGCTGAGATGGAATGTCGCCTCGTCCTGCCCGGCTGCCCAAGTCTTCACGCGGGCGGAGCCGCCAGGGCTGATGATTTCCGCCGTGACGTTGGTGTCGAGAAGCCAGCCAATCAAAGGGCGACATCTCGGCCGAGGTCGCGCTCGCGGGTGAGGTCGAGCCCGTCTACGGCCAAGCTCTCCATGAACGCCACGAAGGGCAAGGCATCGCTCGTCTGCGGCAGCAAGCGGTCCAGCTCGTCGGCTGCGATCACCACCACGGCGTCTTGGCCGCGAATCGTGACCCGCTGCGGCCCCTCGGTCCGGGCACGCCGGACCACTTCGCTGAACCGCGCCTTTGCGTCCTGAAGCTTCCAACCGGCATCCTGAGGCCGGGACGAGGTTTTGCGGGGTTTATCCATCGAGAAATCCAGCCCTGACTATCTGACTAGGTATTGCACGAAGCGCGCTGCGCCGCCAGGGCAAAATTTTACAGGGCACTCTCGCTACTGCACAACCGGCCCTGCGGCGGCCCGTGCATAAGACCAGCCGGGTAGCAGCTTGCTCACCGGCTCCGCTTCCATGGGCTGCAGGTCGAAAGGCACTTCCAGCGTCAACAATGCTCCTGCTCCGCAAGTGGGGCTGACGGGGCGATGACGCCGGTGATCTCCAGCAACGGCGTGGCGGCCGGCGAGGCGGCCACGAGACGGTAGGGCACCCCGAAGCGGCGGACGGATGTCTGTCGGCGGCGCAAGCCGCTTCGCACGAAGGCGTGGGCGGCCGCCTCGGTCGGGAAGATCTTGGAGAGGCTGCGCCCGGCGCAGCCGATCCGGCCAAAGGTGACGCGCGCGGACCAGAGACCGAACAGATCCTGGCCCGCCTCCACCCGCCACGCGCGATGCCGATTGGCGGAGGGCTCGCAAGCCTGCATTTCGATTTGGATCACGTCCAGCAAGCGGCACCTGCGAAGTCGTCCTGTCGCGCGCTCGCCTGGTAGCGGTTTTCTGTCAGGAACGGAGGCCGTGATGCGTTTTCCCGCCAGTCTCGCTGCGGCCGTGTTGCTGTTCGGCCGGACCGCGTGCGCTCAAGTGGGGTTCGTCCCGGCAAAGGTACGTATCGCGACATAGGATTTCCGATAATCTATTGTGATGCCTATAAAATTTTGGATTTTCTTCCCCCAAAAATCGGGCTGATTTCGAGGCCTCACTTTAGAGAGAGGATTCCGTGGTTGTCGGTCAGCTTGGCGTCGGAGAAATCGTACTCTCCGAGCAGGTTGATGTGAGCCCAGGACATCGGGGGAGTGCGTTTTGATGGCGAGGAGCAGTTCCTTCCTCTGAGCGGCGTCCGATGATCTGGCCAGAACGAACGAAACGCCCGGATTTGACAGATAAGGGGACATACCGGGAACATCATGCAGCCCTGCGGGTAATCTCGGGTATCGCCCGGAGCGACCTCAATCCGTCTGTATTTTCCGACACACTTTTGGGGCCTGCCCAGACGTAATCGCCGGTGAGATTGACGTGCTCCCAGCCGAGCGGGGAGAGATGAGCCAGCAGGCTATCCGGAACATCCTCGACCTGGCGAAGGGCGACC
>JANLOX010000122.1:0-9286 GCA_031366795.1 Candidatus Eiseniibacteriota bacterium
CCAGACGGACAAGATCAACGTCGAGATCCCATCGCCAGCTGAGGGCATCCTCGACTCGATCCTGATCGCCGAGGGCACGACCGTGCTCGTCGGCACCGAGATCGGTACGCTGTCGGCTGCGGGCGAGGCTCCGGCCGCACGCCCCGCGCTCGCTGTCGCCGAAGCCGGTGGCACAGCCACTGCGGGCGCAGCCCCGCCCGCGGCGCCGGCGAGCACGGGTGTCGCCACGCCGTCGTCCGGGAATGGCGCCGCGAACCTCGAGAGCGTGCGCAACCTGTCGCCGGCCGTGCGCAAGCTGATGCGCGAGAACAATCTCGATGTCGCCGAACTCACCAGTGTGCGCGGCTCCGGCATCGCCGGCCGCGTGACGCGCGACGACCTGATGGACTATCTCAAGAGCCGCACGGGTGCCCCCGCCTCAGCTCCGGTGATGGCCTCCGGCACCCCGCAGGTGCCTGTCGTAGCCGCGGCGGGGCCGGCCGCCGCGGTGGCCCCGCGTGCCGCTGCTCCGCTGCCCGGCTTCATGACCGCAGCACCCTCGATGGGTGCCCCGGCCGGTGCGCGCGAGGAAGTGATCGCGTTCACCAAGGTGCGCAAGCTGATCGCCGACAACATGGTGAAGGCCAAGCACACGGCCGCGCACACGCACTGCTTCGACGAAGTCGACATGAGCGCGATCGTCGCGCTGAAGAAGGAGTGGGGACCGAAGCTCGAAGCGCAGGGCACGAAGCTCACCTACATGCCGTTCTTCATCAAGGCGAGTGTGCTGGCGCTCCGGGAATTCCCGTGGGTGAACGGTGAAGTGCGCGGCGATTCCATCGTACTCAAGCGCTACTACAACATCGGCATGGCGGTGGGCCGCGACGACAAGGGCCTGATCGTGCCGAACTTGAAAGATTGCGATCGCAAGGGGCTCGTGCAGATCGCGACCGAGTTGAACGACCTGGCCGCGCGCGCGCGTGGCGACAGGTTGAAGGCCGATGACATCACCGGCGGCACCTTCAGCATCAGCAACGCCGGCGTCTACGGCGCCATCAATTCGGCGCCGGTCATCAACGTGCCTGAGGTCGCCATTCTGGGCGTGCACAAGATTGTCGAGCGCCCCGTGGTGGTCGCCGGGCAGATCGTGGTGCGACCCATCATGAACACGGTCATCGGCTTCGATCATCGCGCCATCGATGGAGAGATGGCGGTCAAGTTCCTGCGCCGTGTCTGCGAGTTGCTCGAGCGGCCCGAGCTCTTGTGGTTCTACGCCTGAGGTTCTAGTGACTGCAATGCGCTCCACCCTGGCCGTGCGGGTGCTCGGGCTCATGCCCTACCGGGAAGCGCTTGTTTTGCAGGAAGAGCGTGTGCGCGCCTCCGCCGAGGGCGAGGCCGCGGACACACTGTTCCTGCTCGAGCACCCGCCCGTGCTGACGGCCGGCCGGGGCACGGGTGAGGGCAGCCTCAAGAGCGACGCGGCGACACTGGGACGCCATGGCCTCGAGGTCGTGCCGGTCTCTCGCGGCGGCGATGTCACGTGGCACGGCCCGGGGCAACTCGTGGGCTACCCGATCTGCAATCTTGGGAGTCAAGACCACGACCTTCACCGCTTCCTGCGCGGGCTCGAGCAAGGCCTGCTGGATTCCCTGAAGCGTTGGGGGATTGCGGCGCATCGAACCGAGGGACGGACGGGTGTGTGGGTCGGCGAACGCAAGCTGGCGTCGATCGGCATCGCGGTGCGCCGCTGGGTGACGTACCACGGCTTTGCACTCAACGTGCGGCCTGACATGACCCATTTCAATCTCATTGATCCGTGCGGCCTGAAGGGCGTGCGGATGACCTCGATGGCCGAGCTGCTGGGTGCGAGTTGCCCCGACTGGAGCACAGTGCTCACGGCGGTGTCCGCCGATGTGGCGATGGCACTCGGCTACACCGGCGTCAGCGGCAGCCTGTCGACTTCGCTACTCGAAGATCCGAACTGGAGCCCCACGGCATTGCATCCGGGAGGCGTTGCGGCATGAAGATCACATTGTTCAAGACGCAAGAAGCCACGCAGCTCGCGCACGAACTTGCCCCCCAGCTTGAACAGATGGTGGCGTGGCGCGCGGAGTTGCTTGAGCTCGAGACGCGGCTCGAGGTGTTGTCGCTGGCACTCGCGGGTGCGACCGAATCGAACCCCGACATGGACGAGGCGCGCACACTCAAGTTGCGGCGCGCGGATCGCGCGAGCCGTATTCGTGTCGCGCTGTCGGCAATTCTCGATACGGGCGCCATCGTCAAGGATATCGACGTCGGCCTGCTCGATTTCTACGCGCTGTCCGGCGACCGCCTGGTGTTCCTGTGCTGGAAGCTCGGCGAACCCGAGGTCAAACACTGGCATCCGCTCGAAGGCGGCTTCGCGACGCGCCGCCCGCTCGATCATAGCCCGCTCGAGGACTAGCCGCTCTATGAACGCCACTCTGCCCGGAACCTCAGGAGCGCGACCGTTCGCCGACTACACGTTGCTCACGGCGAGCGAGATCCGCGAACGCACCTGGGCCGCCAAGCGCGCGCTGGGTTCGCGCCTGGTCATTCTCGGGCATCACTACCAGCGTGAGAGCGTGATCGAGTTCGCCGACTTCCGTGGCGACTCCTTCAAGCTGGCGCAACTCGCTGCCGAGCGCCCCGACGCGGAGTTCATCGTGTTCTGCGGCGTGCACTTCATGGCGGAATCCGCCGACGTGCTGCGGCAGCCGCACCAGACCGTCATCCTGCCCGACCTGAAGGCCGGCTGCTCGATGGCCGACATGGCCTCGATAGACGATGTCGAAGACGCCTGGGATGCCTTGCAGGCCGTCCACGGCGACACGATCGTGCCGGTGACCTACATGAATTCGACCGCCGCGCTCAAGGCGTTCTGCGGCGAGCGTGGTGGCGTCGTGTGCACCTCGTCCAATGCGCGCGCGGTGCTCGAGTGGGCGTGGGCGCGCAAAGCCCGCGCGTTCTTCTTTCCCGACCAGCATCTCGGCCGCAACACCGCGTTCTCGATGGGTGTGCCGCTTTCCGCGATGGCCGAATGGGACTGGCGCGCGCGTGACGTCCAGCGCGTCAACGCGAGCTGCTTCGCCAGCGAGGCGCGCATCATCCTGTGGCGTGGGTTCTGCTCGGTGCACACCAAGTTCACGCGCCAGCAGATCGACGAGAAGCGCGCCGCCGACCCGGCCGTCAAGGTGATGGTGCACCCCGAGTGTCCGTTCGACGTCGTGCAGGCAGCCGACCTCGCCGGCTCGACGGAATTCATCATCAACGAAGTGCGCCGCGCCGCCCCCGGCACGAGCTGGGCGATCGGCACCGAGATCAACCTCGTGCACCGGTTGGCGCTCGAACATCCCGAACAACACATTCGATCGTTGCAGGACAACGTGTGCCCGTGCGCCACGATGAACCGCATCGATCCCGCGCACCTGTTGTGGTGCCTCGAACAACTCGTGGCGGGTTACGCCGTAAATCCCGTGCGGGTCCCCGACGCGGTGCGTGAGCACGCGCGTGTCGCTCTCGATCGCATGCTGAGCTTGAAGGGCAGCGGTGCGATGGGAGCGCATGAAATGGCGAAGGACTAGGACATGAGCGAGTCGACAGGACCGCGCGACGACGAATTCGCCGGTATAGGCGAGGCCGAATTGCTGCGAAGTGACGACGTGGCTCCGCTACTCAGTGGCAGCGCGATTGAGTCGCCCGCAGCATCGGAATTGCTGTCCATCGGTGATCCCGGTGACATCGGCGTCTATGGCGCCCCGCGTCCCGCCGTGCCGCAGCGCTTGGCCGTGACGCCGCGTCACCGCGGCTGTGGTTCGGGTGCCGGCGCCGGCGCGGGACTGGCCGCCGCGCAGGATTATCGCCGCCTGCCCGAGTGGCTCAAGGTGAAGCTGCCGGGGCAGGGCGAGTACGCCGGGACCAAGCAGATCCTGCGCTCGCGCAAGCTCGTCACCGTCTGCGAAGAAGCGCGTTGCCCGAACCTCGGCCACTGCTGGGAGCGCGGCACCGCCACGATCATGATCCTCGGCGAGTTGTGCACGCGCCGTTGCGGTTTCTGCGCCGTCGCGCCCGGGCGGCCGAACGGCTTCGTCGATTGGGACGAGCCGCGCCGCGTCGGCGAGGCCGTCGCCGAGATGAACCTGCGCCACACCGTGATCACCTCCGTCGCGCGCGACGACCTGACCGATGGCGGCAGCACGATCTTCGCTCAGACCATCCGCGCCATCCGCGAACGCTCGAACACCGTGATCGAAGTGCTGGTGCCCGACTTCCGCGGCCACGTCGAGGATCTCCAGCGCGTCATCGACGCAGCACCCGAGGTCATCAACCACAACATCGAGACGTGCGAGCGCCTGCATCCGCTGGTGCGCCCGAGTGCCCGCTACGACCGCACGCTCGAGCTGCTGAAGCGCGTGAAGCGCTTAAGCGGCGGCACCATCAAAGCAAAGAGCGGCATCATGCTTGGCCTGGGCGAGACGAACGATGAGGTGCAGAAGACGCTCGAGGACCTGCGCGAGTACGATTGCGACCTGCTCACCATCGGCCAGTACCTGCGTCCTTCGCCGAACCACCTGCCCGTCGTCGAGTACGTGCACCCCGACCAGTTCGCCCACTGGGGCCGTGTCGCGATCGAGCTCGGCTTCGAGAACGCCGCCTCGGGCCCGCTCGTGCGCTCGTCGTTCCACGCCGACGAGCTGGCGGGCACCGTGAGGGCTGGGGAAGGCAGCAAGGCGGAGTAGCGGGCCGCGCCATCGCTCAGCTCGTCGCGGGCTTCACCTGCTGCGACTCGAGCCGAATGTGGGCGCCGGTGAACGGCCGATCCGCCGCAGCCGGAACCGCCACGGCTGGACGTTATGCGGCGACGGCGCGAGGCGCGAGGCGCTCGGTCTCGAGCAATCGCCGCCACGTTGCTGTCAGACGCCTCGCTCCAGCCACGCCTGGTAGGCGTCGAAGGCGAAGTCGCGGCCGAGGAAGTCCTTCACGATCTCGGCCGCCGGCCTCGAGCCGCCGGCCTCGAGCACCTTCCTGCGATACTCCATCGACACATCCGGCTTGAGCAGGCCCGCGCCCTGGAAGCGGCAGAAGAAGTCCTTCGAGATCACCAGCGACCACATGTACGTGTAGTACGCGGCCGAGTAGCCCTCGAGGTGGCCGAAGGCGCACTGCATGTGCGTTCCCGGCACGAACGCGAACGGCTGGTAGTCCTTCTGCACCTGCTCGACCAGCGCGTCGAAGTCCATCCCTTTGGGGTCGCGATCGAACGCCGTCAGCGAAATTCGCGCGAACACCATCTGGCGCCGCACGCCGAGGCCCTTGCCGAACTCGCTGGCGCTCGTCATGCGCGTCACCTGTTCGGCGGCAATCGGTTCGCCGGTCTGGTAGTGCCTGGCGAACGTCGACAGCACTTCGTGCTCCCAGATCCATTCCTCGAACAACTGCGAAGGCACCTCGACGAAGTCATGCTCGGTGCGAATGCCGCCGATGCCCGCCCAGCGGCGACGGCCGCCGAGCAGCGCATGGAACAGGTGGCCGAACTCGTGGAACAGCGTGCGCACATCGGCGTGCTCCATCAGGCCCGGATCACCCGGATCGCCACCGGGGAAGTTGCAGACGAGCGCTGCCTCGGGAATCTGCCGCCCCGCCACGCCGGTGCGGATGTCGAACTCCGCGGCGTGGCTGAACTTGTCCGCGCGCGGGTGCATGTCGAGGTAGAAGCGGCCGACAAGCTTCGACTGCTCGCGCATCTCCCAGCACTCGACGCTCGGGTGCCACACCGGCACCTCGACGCGCTCGAACGTGACGCCGTACAACTTGCTCGCGACGTCGAGCACGCCCGTGCGCGCGGCCTCGTAGGGGAAGTACGGCCGCACCGACTGCGCATCGAAGTCATAGTCGCTGCGCCGAACCTGCTCGGACCAGTAGTTGCTCTCCCATGAGGTGACGCTCGCAGCACCCGGTTCGTCGTGCTGCTTGCGCTTGAGCAGCGTGTCGTAGTCGGTGTCCGCGCGCGCGCCCGAGAGCGCTACGATGCGGTCCACGAACTCCGAGGCGTTCGCCGCGTTGCCGACCATCTTGTCGGCGGTGACGTAGTCGGCCCAGTGCTGGAAGCCGAGCAATGTCGCCAACTCGTGGCGCTTGGCCAGCAGCGAGTCGAGCACCTTCACGTTCATGGGCCACGCGCGATTCTGGAATTCGACGTACAGCCGCTGGCGTAGTGATTCGTTGCGCGCGTAGGCGAACACCGGCACCGCGTCCGGGTAATCGGTGGTGATGGTGATCTTGCCATCCGCGCCCGGCACGTGGCGGGCGATGTAGTCGTCGGGCAACCCAGCGAGTTCCTCGGCGCTGTCGACGGTCACGCTGCGGCGGTCGGAGCGGATGTTGCGCGCGAACTCCTGGCCGATCTCGACCAGTTCCTCGCGCAGCTTCGACACCTTCGCACGCGTCGCCTCGTCGCGGTCGACGCCCGAGAGCCGGAAGTCGCGCAGCGTGCGCTCGACGTAGAAGCGCGTCTCGGCATCGACGCCGGACAGGTCGAGCGCCACCAGCGCGTCGTACACGCGGCGGTTGAGCGACAGCTCCGTCGCGAGCCCGGACGCCTTCTGGCTCATGCGCTCGGCCGCCGTGCGCAGGGCGGCATCGGGGTGCACGTTCTCGATCAGGGAGGCCTGCCCGCCGACGGCATCGAGTTCGATCAGCGCTTCATCATAGGGCTCGAGCGTGTTGGCCACGGTGCGGGGTCCCGTGACGGACTCGAGCTGCTTCAAGCACATGCGCGCGCGTTCGAGGCGTTGCTCGTGATGGCGCTCGAATGCCGGTGCGTCGGGTTGGTTGTTCCAGAACGGCGAGTCGGTGGGGTGTTGCGCCGGCGTGAGCGTCATCGGGCATCCCTGGGGAAAAGGCGCCAGGGCACCGCTGCGAGCGGGTCCCTGGCACCGGAGATCGATCCGGCAGGTGCTGCCGGGGCTAGTTAACGCGGTCGAGCCAACGCTGGTACGCCTCGAACCCAAACGGCCGGCCGAGGAAGTCCTCGACCAGTTTGGCCGCCGGTTTGGAGCCGCCGGGCGCTAGCACTGCCGCACGGTAGCGCTGGGCGATGACCGGATCGAGCAGGTTGTCTTGATTGAAGGCGCTGAACATATCCTTCGCGATCACCAGCGACCACATGTACGTGTAGTAGACCGCCGAGTAGCCATCGAGGTGGCCGAACGAGCAGGGGAAGTGAGTCCCCTCGACGAACGCGAACGGCTGGTAGCGCTTCACCAGGTCGCGCGTGATGCCATCGATGTCGACCTGCGCGGGGTCCTTGTCATAGATCGACAGCGACAGGTCCGCGTAGACCATCTGGCGCCGCACGCCGAGCCCCTTGGCGAACTCATCCGCGCGCCGCATCTTCATCACCAGTTCGGTCGGGATCGACTCGCCCGTCTGGTAGTGCTTGGCGAATGTCTGCAGCGTCTTCGGGTCGCGCATCCACTCTTCGAGCATCTGCGAGGGCGCTTCGACGAAGTCGCGCTCGGTGCGCACTCCCGCCACGCCGGACCAGCGGTGCTGGCTGGCCGACATGTTGTGGATCAAGTGGCCGAACTCGTGGAAGAACGTGGTCGCATCGCTCATGTTGCACAGGCCCGGGTCCCCCGACTTGCCGCCCGGGAGGTTGCAGATGAGGGCTGCTTCCGGCAGCTGGACGCCCTTGATACCGGTGCGGATGGGGAAGTGCGCCGCGTGGTTGAACTTGTTCGGACGCGGGTGCATGTCGAGGTAGAAGCGGCCCGTCAGCTTGCCCTTCTCGAGAATCTCGAAGCACTGGACGGACGGGTCCCACACCGGTGCGTCGGGCACGGGGCGGAACGTCAAGCCAAACATCTTGCTCGTCACGTCGAGCACGCCGCGCTCGACCGCGTCGAACGGCAGGTAGGGGCGCAGCGACTGCGAGTCGAAGTTGTACTCGGAGCGGCGCACAAGTTCCTGCCAGTAGCCGCTCTCCCACGCATTGATTGAGGTGGCGTCAGGGAAGTCCTTCTGCTTGCGCGCCAGCAGCGTCTTGTAATCACGCTCCTGCGAGACATTGGAGACTGCGACGATGTGGTCGATGAAGTCGCGCACCACTTTCGGGTTGCCGGTCATCTTGGTGGCGGTGGTGTAGTCCGCCCACGTCTTGTAGCCGACCAAGTTCGCGATCTCGTTGCGCACCGTGATCATGCGCTTGAGCACGTCCATGTTCTTGGGGAAAGCGCGGTTGTTGTACTCGAAATACAGCCGCTTGCGCACGTCGTCGTTCTTGCAGAACGTCATCACCGGGATGTAGTCCGGGTAGTTGATGTCGAGCGTGATCTTGCCGTCGGCGCCGACCTTATGGTTGGCGATGAAGTCCGGCGGCAGCCCGGCGAGATCCGCGGTGTCCGCCTTGATCGTGCGCACGTCCTCGCGAATGTTGCGGTTGAAGTCCTGGCCGATTTTAACCAACTCGTCGCTGAGCGCCTTGAGCCGGGCCCGCGTTGAGTCATCCTTGTCCACGCCGCCGAGCTTGAAGTCGCGCAGCTCACGCGTGACGTAGAACTTCGTCTCGTCGTCCGCCTTCGAGATGTCGAGGACCTTGAGCGCGTCATACACCTTGCGGTCGAGCGAGATGTCCGTGGCGTAGGTCGACACCACCTGCCCCATCGTCTCGCCGACGTTGCGCAGCGGCTGTTCGTCCGCCGCGTTCTCGAGCAGTTGCGCCTCGGAGCCGGCGATGTCCAGCTGGTTCATCGCTTCATCGTAGGGCGCCAGTGTGTTGTTCAGCGTGCGCGGGGCCCTGGCCGCCGTCATCCTGGCGATCATCAGCCTGGCGCGTTCGATGCGGCCCTGGATGCGCGCCACGAACTTCGCGGAATCGGGATGCCCTGCCCACACCAGCGACGTCTCGCCCGTGAAGCCTGGGAGAGCTGCCGCCTTTGCCGCGGAGTGTTTCGCCACAGCGTGCTTTGTCATGGTGTGGGGCGGCACCGCGGGTGCCGCCATCGCGGCGCCGGCAATCAGCGTGAGGCCCGACAGCAGCCCGAGCGTCACGCGCGACCACGCACGTGCGGTGATTCTTGCGATTTCGTTGCGCTGCCTCTCGTTCACGTTGCCTCCATTGGGGCCCCGGTCCAGGGGCATCATTTCGATTGATCGTGCCACGTTATTGACTGCGGTTGAGCCAGCGCTCGTAGGCGTCGAAGCCCAGTCCGCGCCCGAGAAAATTGCGCACCAGTACTTCGGCGGGACGCGAGCCACCCGGCGCGAGCACGGTATCGCGGTACTTCTT
>JANLOX010000052.1:0-3664 GCA_031366795.1 Candidatus Eiseniibacteriota bacterium
CGATCGCGCACCGGGTCGTAGATCGCCGTGGGCAGGTCGCGCCCGGCTGGCAGGCTGCCCGCGGGTGCGAGCGCGCTCCACGCCGGGCTCCCCGACAGCGACAGCGCCCACACGTCGTTGCGGTAGGTGCCGTCAACTCCCCCGAACACCACCATGCGATCGCGCACCGGGTCGTAAATCCCCGTGTGCTCGGAGAGCGCGGATGGCGGGGGGGTCGTAGCCCAGGTGCCGTCGTTGGCAGCGATTCCAACGGGCAGCAGGGCGAGGCCGGAAAGCGCCGGCGAGGGCTCGGTCGTGCTTCCCTCTACCCTCCTGCGCGCAACCCCCAGCATGAAATCCCGCTGCCAGGGTTCAAGCGTCGAATCCTGCGCCGCCTCGGCCAGCCGGCTGCGCACATCGGGGGTGAGCTGCGACGGCGCGGGAAGCGACTCCTGCGCCGCCGCGAGCGGGGCATGCAAGAGGAACGCTGAAAGCAGCAAGAAGTGAAAGCAGAGCCGAGATCGGAAAGGCGTGCCGGGCGGTCTCATTGGCAACTCTCAGGGCGCGCAGGCACCGCCCGAGACTGGACGTCCGACCACGGCCGCGACTGCCGGCGATTCTGCGCCCCTTCTGGACCAGATGCAATCAATGAACGGGCCGCCGAGCTTGAATGGGGCGTGACTCGACGAGTTCTTCGCAGTCCGAAGCGCTGCAATGCACGCGCTGGAGGGTCTCGAAGTCCGGGGGTGCAGTGCGACTCGCGTCGCATAACCGGGCCTTATGTAAACCGGATCGGCCAAGCCCAACACAGGCAGCGATTTCCGGAACAGAGCTGCCCCCAAACCCCCATTTTACACCCCCATTTGACGCCCTTCCCCCTCCCTTCTATCCTCAATACATCATGATCTCCACCCGGCATCATCATGCGCATCACGTCCATGGCCCGACGGGCCGGGATGCGGCGCGCTTGCCGGGATTGCTGGTCTAGACCGACCAGAAACCTCATAGCCCGCAATCCTGGCCCGTCCCACTGGACGGGCTTTTTTGTTGCCGTCTGCGGGATCTGCCGGGGCGCTGTACGAAAGGCTTCCGATGCTCAAGATTGCCCTGCCCAACAAGGGGCGGCTCGCCGAGGAAACGCGCGCGCTATTCGACGATGCGAGCCTGCCGGTGCGCTCTTCTGGCGAGCGCGCGCTGACCGCCTCGCTCGGCGAAGAGTTCATGGCGGTGTTCGTCCGCGCCCAGGATATTCCGGAGTTCGTCGCGGACGGTGCGGCCGACGCGGGGGTTACCGGCTGGGACCTGGTGTGCGAGTCGGGGCGCGATCTCGAGTCGCTGCTCGATCTCGGCTTCTGTCGCTGCCGTGTGGTGCTCGCGGCGCGTGAAGACTCGAAGGTAAACGCACGGATGGGTTGACGACGGAAGAGCGAGCGGAACTGGTCCAGCTCCGTCGCGAAGTTCGAACGCTACGTGAAGAGCGATTCGGCGGGTTCTGCAATGGTGGCCGGGCGTGGGTCGCGGGGATCCGGCCGGGCGGTCCAGACTCAGGCGCAGACGCTCAGCGCCTACTCGTCCGACCACTTCGTCTGGTCCATGCGTGACCAGGGGATCACGGTCGCGCTTGAACGAGATTGAGGTTCGGTGCCGCCATACACGACGAACTTGCGGACGCCGGGTGGGCGGCGTGTTCCCGAGACGAGTTCGGCGAATCCCTCCAGGCTGGCGAAGAAGTCCTGGGCGATGGTCTCGCCGGACTTGGCCTCGATGGCCAGGACTTCGCGGCCAAGATCGAGGATCACATCAACCTCTTGTCCCCTGCTGTCCCTGTAGAACGACATGCGCGGTGGTAACCCGCGATGAGCCCGGGCCTTCAGGATCTCGCCGGCCACCCAGGTTTCGAACAGGGCGCCGCGCAAAGGGTGGTCACGCAACTGGTCCGCGGAGCGGATGCCCAGCAGGTAACAAATGAGGCCCGTGTCGTAAAAATGCAGCTTGGGCATCTTGATCAGCCGCTTGGTGACGTTGGCGTGCCACGGTGGGAGGCGCCACGCGACGTATCCCGCCTCGAGCACGGAAAGCCAGGAGCGGGCGGTGTTGTGGCTGATCCCGGCGTCTGCACCGAGAGAGGAGAGATTGACGACTTGCCCCACCCTCCCGGCGGCCAGGCGAAGAAACGTCTGGAATGCCATGAGGTCGCCGACGTTCAAGATCGATCGCACGTCGCGCTCGAGATAGGTGGTCACGTAGCTCGAGTACCAATCGGCCGGATCGAGTCCGCGATCGTAGACGGCGGGATAGCCACCGCGCCAGATGAGTTCATAGAGTCCGGTCGGCGGCTTAGGAAAGCGGCGCACCTCCTCGAGTCCCATCGGGGGGAGTTCGAGCACCGCGGTTCTGCCCGCCAGGGATTGACTGAGCGAGTGAAGCAACGAGAATTGGGCCGAGCCCGTCAGGATGAAGCGCCCGCGGCTCGGCGTCTCGTCCACCATCGGCTGCAGGTACGACATGAGCTCGGGGACGCGATGCACCTCATCGAGGATCGCGCCCGCGTGATACCCGGACAGGAACCCGCGGGGATCGCGCAGCGCATACTCACGCGTGTCGGGCGCCTCCAGCGACACGTAAGGCTTCCCGGGAAACACCGACCTGCAGAGCGTGGTCTTGCCTGACTGGCGGGGGCCCGTGACCGTGACCACGGGAAATTTTTCGGCCATGGCTCTGAGACGCCCGGCGAGCACGCGTTCGATCATAGCCCTACATTCGGCCTCTTCGTACGGATTGTCAATCCAATTTACAATCCGTACGGGCCGAGCGCCGCCCCAGCGATGCCCCCGCCTCGCGCCACACGTTCACATGCGCCTCAACGCTATGTTCGAGCGGCCGTCCGTAGCCGCCGCCGCAGTGCGAGCAGGCGACCCACTCGCGCAGTTCGCCCTGAACTCGCCGCTACTCCAAACGCACCACGGTTCGTTGGGCCTCGATGCCGGGCCCACGAACATGGAGGAAGTAGATCCCCCCGCCATGCTGCGTGTTTCGGAGCATCGTGAACACTTGGATCGGACCATCGTGAACACCTAGATCGGTGATCGTGAACAGGCGATCTTGCCCGCGATGGGGCGGGAGTCTGGGAGTGCAGCGACGCTGGGGAGTCCAGTCGTCCGTCCAGCCCCCGAGGGGGGCCAGGGTGGCGACCGAGCGACTGTCCATGCGAAAGATCCGTGAGATTCTCAGGCATAAGCCTCATTTGACGCCCCACTCCCACCCACCTATCCTTTACTCATCATGATCACCTCTGCCCGGCATCATCATGCGCATCACGTCCATGGCCCGACGGGCCAGGATGCGGCGCGCCTGCCGGGATCGCTGGTCTAGACGACCAGACACCCACAAGCCCGCGATCCTGGCCCGTCCCACCGGACGGGCTTTTTTGTTGCCGTCCGAAGGGACAGCCGGGCCGCTGTTTGAAAGGCCACACATGCTGAAGATTGCCCTGCCCAACAAGGGGCGGCTCGCCGAGGAGACGCGCGCGTTGTTCGACGATGCGGGCCTGCCGGTGCGCGCCTCGGGCGAGCGAGCGCTCACTGCTTCGCTCGGCGAAGAGTTCATGGCGGTGTTCGTGCGCGCCCAGGACATTCCGGAGTTCGTCGCGGACGGTGCGGCGGATGCGGGCATCACCGGGTGGGAC
>JANLOX010000054.1:0-5516 GCA_031366795.1 Candidatus Eiseniibacteriota bacterium
TCGAGCGTTCGTTCATCATCACCATGATGCTGATGCGCCGGTTGCCAGCCGACAGCGGATCGTTCGGTGTGCGCAGGTCGCGATCGGCGAGGCCGCGAATCTGGACGATCTGCGCGTCGGACATGCCATTCGCGGTCATGATGCGGCGCGCGGCATTCGCGCGGTCGGAGCTCAATTCCCAATTCGAGTAGGACGTGCGGCCCGAGTACGGACGCGCGTCGGTGTGGCCTTCGATGCGAATCGCGTTGGGCAGGGCGCCCAGTTCCTGGCCGAGCAACTTCATGATTTGACGGCCGCTCTCGCTCAAATCGGCGCTGCCGGTCTTGAAGAACACGCCCTTGGGATCCTCGAGCAATTGAATGCGCAGGCCCTCAGCGGTCAGCTCGATCTCGACCTTGTCCTTGACGCTCTCGAGCCCGGGCACGTTGTCGAGCTTCTCGCGCAGCGACTGCGCGACCTTCGTCAAGCGCGCGCGGTGCAGGTCGACGATCTTCTGGAGGTTCAGGGGTTGGGCATTCGCAGCCGGGGCGCCATCGCCGGGCACGATCGAAGTGCCGAACTCATTGGCGCGTCCCATCGGGTCGGCGAAGTAGCCGGCCACCGCGGCCTTCACGTCTGAGCTCTGGTTCACCAGCCACAACACGAGGAACAGGGCGAACATGGCGGTCATGAAGTCGGCGAACGCGACTTTCCAGGCGCCACCGTGATGCGCCACGTGCCCGCCCTTCTTCCTGCGGATGATGATGCGGACGGGGACTTCGCGCTCGCGGGCCATGACGACCTATGCGGCCTTGCTCTTCAGGGCTTTGCAGGCGGTTTCCATTTCGGCGAACGACGGCCGGTCGCCGGAGTAGATCTCGCGGCGCGAGAACTCGACCGCGACGATCGGCGGGAAGCCCTTGGCGAAGGCGATGACGCTGGCCTTGAGGAAGTAATAGAAGCGCGACTCGGCATCGAGGATCGCCTCGAGTCCGCCCGCCATCGGCCCCACGAATCCGTAGGCGATGAGCACGCCGAGGAACGTACCGCTGAGTGCTGCCGCGACGTGTTCACCGATCTGCGTGATCGGTCCGGCGATCGCGCCCATCGTGATCACGATACCGAGCACGGCGGCGACGATGCCGATACCGGGCAGGCCGTCGCTGACCTTGGTCAGGATACCGATCGGCTGCATCTCGGCGTGATGGTGCACTTCGATCTCGGTGTCCATCAGGGCTTCGAGATCGTGCGGCGGCACGCTGCCCACCAGCACCAGGCGCAGCGAATCACACAGGAACACGATCGCGTGATGGTTCTTGAGCAGCGCGGGGTATTTCTTGAACACCGAGCTCTTCTCCGGGCTCTCGATGTGCGATTCGATCGCGACGAGTCCATCCTTGCGCGCGATCTGGAATAACTCGTACATCATCTTGAGCGCATCGAGGTACAGCGCCTTGCTGAAGGGCGATGGCTGGATCAACTGCGGCAGTTTGCGTGTCAGCGCCATGATCGCCGGCAGGGGTGCGGAGACGAGTACCGTCCCCAACGAGGTGCCTGCGATGACCACGATTTCGGACAGGTGGAACAGCGACATCACCTGCCCGCCGCCCATCGTGAAGCCACCGATCACGGCGCCGGTGACGACCAGCAGTCCAATCAACGCAATCATTCGACAGTTCCATCCCTGAAGGGTTGCTTGGAGGGCAGTGCACTCGGGCACTCGGCGCGCGTAGACCTAATATCGGCATCGCCCGCAAGAAGTTGAGGCGATTGGAGATGCCTACGGTGGGGAGCCGCTTGGGATGGGCAAATTCACCCGCAAGGCCAAGGGGCGCAGAATATTACGGGGCTTTTGGGAACCGCTCGCGCTAGAATGGTTCGCTATGCTCAACCCGCTGCACTTGCTCTCCTCCCGCTACCGCGGCCTGTGGCTCCTGCTGGCAGGGGGCAGCTGGATCCTGCTGTTCATCTACGGAACGATCAAGTTCCTCTGGCTGCGCGAGTGGGGCTACGCCTGCACCACCGGCGGGATCGTCGCCTGCGTCCCGGCCGGAGTAGCACTCGGCCTGCGCGGCCGTTGGGCGGGCACGGTGTGGAAGCGGTTCACATGGCGGGACCCCGAGCGCGCGAACGTAGCACCCGCTCCCACTGAGTAGCGCCCGCGTTACTCGACGACGACCTTGAGCTTCAGTTCCTTGAGCGTTGCGTCTTCCACCACCGCGGGCGAACCGTCCATCAGGCATGCGGCGCTGGCACTCTTCGGGAACGCAATCGTGTCGCGGATCGAATCGCGCCCCGCCATCAGCATGATGAGCCGGTCGAGCCCCAGCCCGATCCCACCGTGCGGCGGCGAAGCGAAGCGGTAGGCGTCGATCAGGAAGCCGAACTTGTCCTGCATCTGCTCGGGCGTAAAGCCCGCCACCTTCATGACACGCTGCTGGATGTCCGGGCGATGGATGCGGATCGAACCCGAGCCCAGTTCGTTGCCGTTGAGCACGAGATCGTAGAGCTGCGCGTGCACCGCGGCCGGGTCGGTCTCGAGTAGATCGAGATGCTCGGGGTTCGGCATGGTGAACATGTGATGGCGCGCCTCCCACCCCTTGCGGTCGGCGTTCCACTCGAACAGTGGGAACTCGCGCACCCACAGGAAGCGCCACTCGCGCTCCTTGCCCTTCACGAGGGGTGCCCCGACATGCGAACGCAGGACACCGAGCGCCTTGAGCGTGCGCTCCCACTCGCCCGAGGTGAACATCGCGGCATCGCCCGGCTGAGCGCCCGTGGCCGCGACGAACTCATTCCACAATGCCTCGTCGAAGTACTTGGCGCGCGTCTCCTTCGCCTTGTCGTCGTCCTGCACCTTGACGAAGCTCAAACCCCCGCCGCCGGCTTCCTTCACCAGCGCGTCGTACTTGCGCAGTTGTTCGCCTGAGAGATTGGCGCCCTTAGGCACGATCATCGCGACGCCGATGCCGCCCTTCTCGGCCGCACCCTTGGCGATCACGTTGCGCGGTGAGCGCGACAGGATTGCGGTCACATCGGTGAACTCGAGCCCGAAGCGGACATCCGGCTTATCGGAGCCGAAGCGCAGCATCGCCTCGCGGAACGTCAGCCGCGGGAACGGCCGCGGCAGCTCGACACCAAGGCATTCCTTCCACACCGCGCAATACATCGACTCGACCGCGTCGAACACGTCGTCCTCGGTGACGAAACTCATCTCGAGATCGATCTGCGTGTGTTCCGGCTGGCGATCGGCGCGCAGGTCTTCGTCGCGCAGGCAGCGCGCCAGCTGGAAGTAGCGGTCGCAGCCCGCGATCATCAGCGTCTGCTTGTAGAGCTGCGGCGATTGCGGCAGCGCGTAGAAGCTCCCAGGGTGCACGCGGCTCGGCACGATGTAGTCGCGCGCGCCTTCGGGCGTCGGCTTCACCATCATCGGCGTTTCGATTTCGAGGAAGCTCTGCGACGACAGGTGACGGCGCACCGTTTGCGCCACGCGATGCCGCAACTCGAGCACGCGCGCAAGCTCGGGCCGGCGCAAGTCGAGGTAGCGGTAGCGCAGGCGCAGGTCCTCGTTCGCAAGATGCGTGTCATCGTTGACCTGGAACGGCAGCGGATCGGCGGCCGACATCAACTTGATCTCGCGCACATCGAGTTCGATGTGCCCCGTCGGGATCTCCGCATTCGCGGCCTCCGCCGGACGCAGCGCCACGACGCCGCGCACAGCGATCACCCACTCGGGCCCCATCTGCGTCGCGCGCGCCATGACGTCCGCGGGCATCGCTTCGGGATGGAACACCACCTGGGTAATGCCATAGCGGTCACGCAGGTCGACAAACAACACGCCACCGTGATCGCGCACGCGATGCACCCAACCCATCAGCGTGGCCGTAGCGCCAGCGTGCGTGTTGCGCAACTCGCCACAGGTATGGCTGCGGCGCCAGCCGCCGAGTCCCTCGAGGGCGACCCCCGCCCCTGCTGCCGCGTTCGGCTCGCTCATGTGCGTGTGCTCTCCTCGGATGAACGCAGATGCGCCGGCAAGGCATCACGCGCCATCGCCTGTTGGTCTCCGGTGGCCAGGTTCTTGACTATCACCTCGCCGCGATTCCATTCGTCTTCGCCGAGGATCACGGCGAACCGCGCGCCGCTCTTTCCCGCGGCCTTCATCTGGGCGCTGAAGCCCTTGGCCTCGATATCCATGTCGACCGCAAACTCGCGGCGCAGTTCGCGAGCCAACTGCAGTCCGCCCGCGCGCGTCGAATCCATCGTCACGATGAACACGCCGGCACCTGCCGCGGCCGCACCACCACCGCGCTCTTCGAGCACCAACATCGCGCGGTCGAGTCCGATCGAGAATCCCACGCCAGGAGTCGGCGGCCCGCCGAGCATTTCGATCAGCCCATCGTAGCGCCCGCCACCGCCCAATGCGCTCTGCGCGCCGAGCGAGCGGTCGTGCACTTCGAAGGCGGTGCGCGTGTAGTAGTCGAGCCCGCGCACCAAGCCATGGTCGATCTCGTTGGCGATGCCCGTCGCCGCGAGCCCTGCGAGCACCGCGTCCCAATGCACGCGCGATTCCTCATCGAGGTGATCGAGCATGTGCGGCAGCGCTCCCAACTCGCCGCCGTGGAGCAGGGCGAGATCGCCTTCGACCTTCGTATCGAGCACGCGCAGCGGATTCGTATCGAGCCGCTTCTGCGAGTCCGCGCTCAGGCGGTCACGCGCGGGAGCCAGCCACGCGCGCAACGCCTCACCGTAAGCGCGGCGTGACTCAGGAGTGCCCACGCTGTTCACCGCGACCACGAGATCCTTGAAGCCCCACGCCTCGAACAGGTCGACGAACAGCGCGATCATTTCGACATCCGCGCCGGGTGCGGCACTGCCGATGAGCTCAGCTCCCAACTGGTAGAACTGGCGGTAGCGCCCCTTCTGCGGGCGGCCATAGCGGAACATCGGCCCCATGTACCACAGCCGGTGAATGCGCGAACGCCCGCCCAGGCCCTGCTCTAGATAGGCACGGCACACACCCGCCGTGTTCTCGGGCCGCAGCGCCAAGTCGCGATCGCCGAGATCCTTGAAGCGGTACATTTCCTTCTGCACCACGTCGCTCGATTCGCCCGAGCTGCGCGCGAACAGTTCGTAGTCCTCGAAGATCGGCGTGCGGATCTCGCCGTAGCCATAGCGCGACAACACCTCGCGCGCCTGCGCCTCCGCCCATTGCCAGCGGCGCAGATCTTCGGGGAGCAGGTCGCGCGTCCCGCGTGGCGCCTGGTGTTTGGGAGCCACGCTATGCCTCCCGCGCGCGGGCAAATGCCCGAATCGCCAACGGCGCCAGCACGAGGCCAACCGCGTCGGCCATCAAGTCGAAACCGCTACAGCTGCGCCCCGGCACGTGCGCTTGGGTCAGCTCATCGGTGGTGCCCACGAGCAAACCGAGCGACACCGCCAGCAGAGCGGCTGGGACTTTAGCCTTCCACGTGGCCATCGTCGCGCGCGTCAGCATCAACCCGAGCACCATGTACTCGGCAATGTGAGCAACCTTGTCC
>JANLOX010000123.1:0-1543 GCA_031366795.1 Candidatus Eiseniibacteriota bacterium
GTGCCGGCGAGGAGAAGTTCTCCGGCGTTGTGCGGGAGAACGGAAAGGTTTCAGTCGGGTTTATGGAGATGGAAGTCGGGGGCGTTACTGCGGCTGTGGCGGAAGCCCGTATTCATGAAGCTGCTGTGCCATATATGCGCGACCCGCGTGTGCAGGTCTTGCTGAAGAAGAAAGTGTTGAAGGTCAAACGCATTTTTGTATTTGGGGATGTCAAGAAGCCAGGGATGGTTCCCATGCCGAGACACATGACGGTGTTACAAGCCCTTGCGGCGGCCGACATGTACCAGGAAACAGCTTTGATGGAAGAAGTTCGTGTGATTCGAGGGGGTAACCTCGAAAAACCGAACATTCTCATGGCCGATCTCGCACGTGTGTTTACCTATGGTGACATGACGAGAAATATTTCGCTAGAAGAGAACGATATCGTATTTGTGCCACGCGAACATCTGGGCGATGCGAGTGAAGCATCGAAAAAGATCATGCCGGTGATTTCAGCGGCGATCGGACCGTTTTATCCGGCGTTACTTTTTAACTCGCTGCTGATGGGGCGATGATAGGCGCAGTTCAGACAAGAGAAGGACTCTAACCAGATGGCGCAATACGAGCTCAACGTTATCGATTATTGGCTGATCGTCAAGAAACGGAAGTATCTCATTCTGCTGGCAGCCGGACTTGTGGTGTTATTTACGTTCCTGTTTTCAGAATTGTTCAAGCCGAGCCCGCTGTATGAAGCGTCCTCGCGAGTGAAGTTCGATCGAACGAACACTATGGCTCAACAGTTGATCGAGACCATGTCCTTCTCCAATGCCAACGACCTCAACTCCCAGACCGAGTTTATTCGGGGATTCCCCGTGATGGAGCGTGTAGCGATAGAGTTAGGTCGAGTCCCAGAAAACGTGACGCCGGAAGAGAAGCGATCTGCCACCTATCTCAATACAGTGTACAACCTCGGCCAGGAAATCCAGACCCAGCGCGAAGGCGATACGAATATCATCCGCATCACGGCGACCTCCGATCAACCGGAGACGGCTGAGAAGACGGCCAATTCAGTGGCGAATGCCTATCGTCTCGAAAATATCATGACCCGAAACCGTCTCGTCATGGAGTCGAGACGGTTCGTCGAAGAACAGTTAGCAGGGCTTGAAAAGCAGTTAAATACGGCGGAGGAAGCCCTGAGGGCCTTTCGAGAACGGGAAGGACAGGTTTTTCTGACCGATGAAGCACGTGCCGCCCTGGAAACATTCACTAAACTGGAAGAACAGCATAATGACGTGATGCGAAAGCGAGCGGAGGGGGAGCGGCAGATCGCCGTGCTTAATCGAACCGAAGAGGTACTTGGAAACCAAACCGGTCGGATCTTCACGGAAGAACAGAATGCATTGCTTACGATTCTGAACCAGCGACTCCTTGATCTCATCCAGGACCGGAACACCTTGCTGATCAACTACACAACGGATCACCCACAAGTCCTGGAGCAGCAGCAAAAGATCGACAACGTGAAAGCCGAGATGATTCTTGAGCTCCGAGCTAAGCTCAAGACCCT
>JANLOX010000130.1:0-9873 GCA_031366795.1 Candidatus Eiseniibacteriota bacterium
GGACCACCAAGTCGGTGGCCTCTTCCGCGGCTCCGGCGAGCAGGAAGTGGCGCAGTGCCCGCTCCGTTTCTCCGCGCGCCGCAAGTGCGACCGCCGTGTCACGCTCGAGCGACTGCAACGCTTCGGGACCGCGGTCCGCGACCAGGCGGCGCTGGATGAAGTTCCGCACCAGGTCCTGCATCTGGTAGGTCGTCTCACCGCTCGAGCCGAACGAACGCAGCACCCCGCGCTGGGCCAGCCGCTGCAGGGCCGGGCGGACTTCGCGCATGCCACTCAACGTCGCGGCGAGCGAGGCATCGAACCGGTCGGGCGCCACCAGCCGCTCGAGCAGCGTACGCTCTTCCGGCTCGAAGCGGGAGTACAACTCGTTCGATAGATAGTCCTGCAGCTCGAGCGCCGAGGTGCGGAATTCGGACAGGATACTGTCGAGGGCGCGATCGGGAGCACGGCGCCTGGCTTCGCGCACCAAATGCACCGCAGTCGGCCAGCCCTGCGTCGCGGCTTCGAGCGCGATCACCTCGGCTTCATCGAGCGGCATGCCGTAGGTCTCGCGAAACAGTTCGGCGAGTTCGTCACGGCTGTAACGCAGGTGACTCGAGTCGAGGTCGAACACCTCGTCGCGCGTGCGCATGCGATCGAGCGCGAGCGGCGGAACGGTGCGCGAACTGATCAGGACGCGCGCCGAAGGCGGCAGATGGCGCAGCAGCGAGTCGACCATGGCCACCACCGAGGGATCACCTGCCACTTCATGAAAATCGTCGAGGACGAGCAGCAGCGGAGGGCCGCGACGCGCTGCCAGCACGCTGGCGAACACCGCGCCGAACCTGCTGACCCCGCTGCCGGACCGCAATTCCACCAGCGTGCGTTCGAGTGCTTTGGCCTGGCGCGGCATCTCCTGGCGCAGCCCCGCGACGAGGTAACTGGCGAACACCATCGCGTCCGCATCCGAGGGCATGAGCGAATACCAGAGCACCGGGCGGCGCAGACTCGCCACGTAGCTCGCGAGCAACACGGTCTTCCCGAAGCCCGCCTCCGAGACGACAAGGGAGACCGGGCGGTCAGCATGGGTTGCGAGCGCCGCGAGCAGCCGCGGGCGCGCCAGCACTTCGCGGCCGAGGTTGGGCTGGTCCAGCTTCGCGCGCAGGATCGGCGAGTCGGGGTAGCAGTTCTTGGGCTGGCGAACCACGATGGCTTTCGGAACGCGGCACTCCGGTGTCGGGGTAGGGCCGCGCCCTGCGGGCAGCCCCCAACACCTGTCCTTGCTCGTCATAATGAGGATATCACTTATCCATTCCGTCCGCGGCCGGGGAAGCTGCCCTCACGAGTCGCCTGGGCGTCCCCGATCTCGAACCGGCTTAATGGGTTGGAGCGCCCGGCTAGCCGATGGCGGTGCGCCGCGCCTCATAAGCCCGGTATTGGAGCGCCTCCGCCAGCCGCAGCGCGCTGACGGCGCCCTCGTCCGCCAGGTCCGCGATGGTGCGCGCCACGCGCAGCGCGTGCAATCGGACCCATACCGTCCCCTCCCGTGCTACGAGGTGTTTCTGGACTGGGTCGACGTTTGGTTGAGGGATGCCACTGTTCCCGAACGCTGGCCTGACGAGATCCGGCGCGGGCTGTGCATGCTTGTCACGTCGAGTCGTCAAGCAACATTTGCGACAACTGGCGCCCACCAGCCCCGCCTGGCGCATCAGCCGTGCGACGCGATTGTCTCCGACGGCGATCCCTTCATCCCGCAGCTCGACGAGCATGCGCGGTGCGCCATACGTCTCGCGAGACTTCAAGTGAATCGTGCGCTTCCGTGCGAGCAACGACGGAGTTGGCGCAGCTCTTCGCGGCCTTCAGTCGTCAGGCCATCGGTCCGCTGGCCGTCGTCGAGCTCAGCCTGGCGAACCCAGTCTCGTATCGACTGTGCAGTGGGCTCGAACTTCTTCGCCAGCTCCTCGGGCGTCTGCCCGGCACGAACCAACCCGATCAGGCGGCGACGATGCTCAAGCGGGTACGGCTCTGGTGGGGCAGACTTCTTCCGCATCGTGGGACCTCCGACCCAAATCGCCAGGTCTCCGCGAAACCGGGTCAACTCCACAAAAACCGCTTGACTGTCCCCGGGACAGCACGCCAACCTGTGCCCGCGCAGTATAGCGACGCTTGTTTCCGCGAAATTCCAAGTTCCGCGTTCCCCTGGAATCCAGGCGCGGTCACCCTGCACCCAGGCGGACGTCCATCGTGATCAGGCAATCCTACGGTCCACGCTTCCGCCTGATGGCGGTGCCGCCTCGGCTGGCGCTGATGATTGCGCTGCTGGCGTGCTCATACCAAACCGGGAGCGCCCAGGCCGCCGATCTCCAATGGGCGAACGCCGCTGGTGGTAGCTGGAGCGACCCCACCAACTGGTCGCCCGCGCAAGTTCCCTCGCAAGGCGACCGGGCATTCGTAGCGCTTCCGGGGAGCTACACGGTCACGGTCGCCGTAGGCGACGCGCCTTCGATCGACGAGCTCAGCGTCGGGGGGCCCACGGGCATGCAGACCCTGGTCCTTGAGTCCAATGCCGCCGTTTCGGTGCTCGGCTCTGTGCACGTCGGAGCGTCGGGGATCATTCGGCTGGAAACCGCTGCCGGGTTCAAGGCGAATGGCGTCATCCAGAATCTCGGCCAGATCGTGGCGGCATCGGCGGACATTCAGGCGGACCTCGGCCTCGAGAATACCGGTCTGCTGGATCTCTCCGACTCACGAGTCAGCGGCGGAGTCACTAATCGCGGCAGGACCCGGACCACCGCATTGGTATTCTTCCAGACGTTTCACAATGAACCCGGCGGCGCTCTCGAGGTTCTCACCGGAGCGGGTGCATCCTCCGGCGCGGGCATGGACACACTGCTGAATCGCGGGCACGTGGATGTTCGAGGCGCGGCGCACCTGGTGGCGCAGGGCCTGCTCTCGAACGAGCCGTTCGCCGTGGTGTCATTGGCCGACTCCGCCGTCTCCTACTCATTGCTGACGATCAACGCGGGCGTGATCCGCGTCGCGGTCAACGCGCATGTGGTGGGGGACTATCAGCAACTCCCCAGCGGTGAACTGGAGCCGCATTACAGCGCGTCCGCGCAGTCGTTCTGCATCACCGGCCAGTCCGCCACACTCGATGGCACTCTCAGTCCCATCTTCGAAGGTGGTTTCCAGCCGCCCACGGGGAATCTCCCGCTGATTTTTTCGACGACCACTTCCGGTCAGTTCGCGATCGTGAATCAGGCGGGCACGGGCGGCATCCGGGTGCAGCCGCTGTATGTCGGCTATGTGTACCTCCGGGTATTCGGCACCGCGCTCGCGATCTACCCGTCGAGCGGGGGTGACCTGGGACTCTTGAGCACGCTGATTTCAGGGTCGCGGTTTACTTCGGTTGTCGCGGCGCGACTGCGTCGCACCGGCGAGAATGACATCGTGGCGGTGTCGGTCTCGCGCGATCCCAAGACCGACCTGATAAGCGCTCGCTTCGATCTCACGGGAGCGACGCATGGAACCTGGGACGTCGTGGTGGCGGACCCCAATGACGCCATCGAGACGGCGGCTGGCGTGTTTACGATCGAAGCCGTGATCCAGGAACCGGTGCGCGTCGCGATTTATGGCAGGGATCGCCTGCGTTTGGGCTCCAGTTCTGACTGGTCCGTCTCGATCACGAATCCGGGCAACGTGGATGCTATCGGCGCGCTCCAGCTCAGTTTGCCCGGAGGGCTCGGCTGGGAACTGTCCGTACGGCGCCCGGGAGCGACTGTCGCGAGCGGGGTGGCGGGACACTTCGTGCAAGCGACTCCGCTGGTCATCCCGGATTTCGTGCTGCCACCGGGGATGAGCCTGACCGGGCTCAAGGTTCGCCTCACAGCCCCGGAGTCCGGGCCGGTCCCCAGCGTGACGCTGCAGGCGCGATGGTTCCAGGAATGAGCCGCCGCGCGACGCTGGTCGCGTTTCTCGTCTTCGCACTGGCGCCGGCGAGCGCACGCTGCCAGTGCGGGCCCGATGGCAGCCCGCCCTGCATGACGGACGCCTCCGAGACGACCGACTGCTGCCAGGCCATCGATCTCGTGAGCTCGTACGACCCGAACGACAAGCTCGGCCCTGCCGGGTTCGGGCTGCAGCGCTCGCTGGCCCCGGGAGCGTTCATGCCTTACACCATATACTTCGAGAATCTCCCCGCCGCTTCCGCGCCGGCCCAGGAAGTCCGCGTGACCGACCTGCTCGACCCCGCGGTGTTCGAGCTTGCGACCTTCGCGTTTGTGGCGGTGGGCTTTGGCGACACGAGCCTCGCGGCACCTTCCGGGGCGTCGACTTTCTCGGTGGATATCGACCGGCGCCCGGCCCAGAACTTGATCGTTCGCTTCGAAGGCTCATTGAACGCGCAGACAGGGGCGATGGCGTGCCGCTTCCGCTCGCTCGATCCGCTCACACTCGACCCGCTCGATGATCCCAACGGTGGTTTCCTGCCCCCGAATTTCAATGCACCCCAAGGCGAGGGGTTCGTCACGTACGTGTTGAGGGCCAAATCATCGCTTGTCACGGGCACGCGCATCGCCAATACCGCCCACATCGTCTTCGACGTCAACCCGCCGATCGACACGCCGGAGTGGTTCAATACCGTGGATGCCGACAAGCCCGCCGCACACGTGGATCCGCTGCCGCCGCTCGCTTCGCGAAGGGACTTCGGTGTGAGCTGGTCGGGCACCGATGTGGGCTCGGGACTGCGTGACTACACGATCTACGTGTCCGACAACGGCGGTCCGTATGCGCCGTGGCTCACCACGATACCGGCACAGACGGATACCTTTCCGGGCGAGCTCGGCCACGTCTATCGCTTCTACGCGGTGTCACGGGACTCGGTGGGCAATCTTGAGCCGGCTCCCAACCAGCCTGACGCCACGACGAGCGTCGACTCGACGACGGCCGCGCTGCCGACGCTTGTGGACGCAAGGAGCGACGGATCGCGCGTGCGCGTCCTGTGGTTCGCGCCGGACCATCCGCAGGGCGCCGTGATCGAGCGTCGAATGGAGGCCACGCCATGGACCGAGCTGGGGGCGCCGGGCGAGGTCGGGCGTGACTATCTTGAGTACAACGACTCGACCGCGGTCGCGGGTGAGCGGTACGGCTATCGCCTGCGGCTGCCGCGCGCCCAAGGCTTCGCATACTTTGGGGAGGTGTGGATCGAGACGAATGCCCAGGCGGAGCTGGCGCTAGGCCTCTCGGGACCGAATCCATCCCGTAATCCGATCATGGTGAACTTTTCGCTGCCGGGGCCGGGAAGCGCCCTGCTTGAATTGTTCGACGTCGGCGGACGTCGCATATTCGCGCGCCAGCTCGGCGATCTGGGACCCGGATCGCATCGCTACGCAATCTCCGAAGCCGGATCGCTCGCTGCAGGGGGATACCTGTTGAGGCTCAACTACGGTGGCCGGTCGCTCATGAGGAAAGTCGTGGTGATTCCATGAGATCACCTCCGCTGACCTTGCGGTCACCCATGGCGTGCGCGCTCGGTGTGGTTGCGTTGTTCGTTCTCGGAGTTCTCGTCGCCTGCGCCGGAACTGCGGCGGCTTCGTGTGATGCGCTATCGCCTGCCCAGCTGTTCTTGAACGCCGGCTACCAAGTGCCATACGCCCTGGCCAACGCGGTCGTCATCCAGATGCCGGCCCTCGGCGACCTTTCGCTGCCGCCGCGCGGTGGCGCACTCGTTACCCTGCAGGTGCTTCCGGCGCAGATGGTGGACGTCGCGGACCAGTTCGTGGCCGGGGTGGACTACACCGGATGCATTGACGCGGCAAGTGGCGCGGGCACGGTGAGTTTTCGTCGGGCAGGCCCCTACATCGTTCGCCTGGGTTACGCCGATGGGCACGTAGACCACCTCGAGGTGCATGTCGTTTCCGTCCCCGCGGGCGCACCGTCCAGCGCGCTGGCGGGGGGCGGCAGTCTCCAGGGATTTCGCGAGATCACGTCCATCCCCGCGGGAGCGAAGGGATATCGCGACGCCGCTTTTGCCGGCGATCCCACCGGGCATTCGGAGCAATCGAATCTCGCGGACCTGGTCAGTAAGATCCGTTCCGATCAGGTGGATGCAGGGCAGCCCATCGACATCGCGCTGCGGTACCACGGATCGTCAGGACAGATCAGTATCGGCAAGGACTTGATGGGGCTCGGGCCAAGGGGTATGGAAAACCTTCGCAAGTTCTGCCTGGGCGTCAAGGGCAAGGTGAAAAGCGTTACGCTGCTTTCGTGCAGGACCGGGAAGGGCCAGAAGGGCTGCGAGTTCATCAAGCAGCTGTCATCGTGTCTGGGAGATGCGCCCGTCAATGCCATGACCGGCAGGGTCACAACCACCTGGCGGAACAACAACCCGTCCGGCACCGTGAAATTCGTGCAGAACGATCAGCAGACGAGCAGCGGGAATTGCCCGTAGCGGCCACGCTTGCGTTCATCTCGCGTCGAACCTCCTCGCCTCATAAGCCCGGTATTGCAGCGCCTCCGCCAGCCGCAGCGCGCTGACGTCGCCCTCGTCCGCGAGATCGGCGATGGTGCGCGCGACACGCAGCGCGCGATGAACGCCACGCGCCGACATGCCGCCGCGGTCGACGGCGTTGCGCAGCAGGCGGCGCCCTGCTTCGTCGAGCGGGCAGTGCTCGCGCAGCGCGGCGTTCGCCAACATCGCGTTTAGGCCGCCGCGCTCGAGTTGGCGGGCGCGCGCGGCGAGTACGCGCGCGAGCACGGTGGCGCTGGGCTCGCCGACGTCGCTGTCGAGCAACTCGTTCGAGGTGAGTGCGGGAACCTCGATCTGCAGGTCGAGCCGGTCGAGCACGGGGCCGCTGACGCGCGCGCAGTAGTGGGCGAGCTCGGTGGGTGTGCATTTGCAGGCGCGCTTGGGGTGCCCGAGCCAGCCACAGGAACAGGGGTTCATCGCGCACACGAGCAGCGCGCGCGCGGGGAAGCGCGCGGAGCCGCTGGCGCGCGAGATCCATACCGAGCCCGAGTCGAGCGGTTCGCGCAATGCGTCGAGCGATGAGCGCGGGTACTGGGCGAGTTCGTCGAGGAACAGCACGCCGCCGTGCGCGAGCGAGAGTTCGCCGGGGCGCGGTGGGCTGCCGCCGCCGATCAGCCCGGCGCGCGACAAGGTGTGATGTGGAGCGCGGAAGGGACGCTGGCGCATCAGCCCGCGGCCCGGCGAGCGAACTCCCGCCGCGGAGTGCAATCGCGTCACGACCAGCGCTTCATCGGGCTCGAGCGCCGGCAGCACGCTGGGGAGACGGCGCGCCAGCATCGACTTACCGGCGCCGGGGGGGCCCACGAACAGGACGTGATGGCCGCCCGCCGCGGCGATCTCGAGAGCGCGCCGCGCCATGAATTGCCCGCGGACATCGGCGAGGTCTTCCTCTGCGTCCTCGTGCGGGTCGGGCGCGGCGGGCCGCGCGCGTGATAGATCACCACCGCGCAGCCACAACACGACTTCCTCGAGTCGCATGGCGCCGTAAACCTCGAGCCCATCGATCAGCGCGGCCTCGGGCGCCGCGGCGGCGGCGCACAGCAATCGCGTCACCCCCGCGCGCCACAGGCACTCGGCGAGGGCCAGCGTGCCCGCCACGGGACGCAGCGTGCCATCGAGCGCCAACTCGCCGATGGCCGCGGTGCCTTCGAGACGTTCGGGCGGCGCCTGGCTCGTCGCGATCAACAGGCCTAGCCCGATGGCGAGATCAATCCCCGCGCCCTCTTTGCGCCGGCCGGCGGGGGCGAGGTTCACGGTGACATGGCGGTCGGGCAGTTGGAAGCCGGAGTTGCGCAGCGCCGGCCACACGCGCCCGCGGGACTCGCGCGCCGAGGCGTCCGGCAATCCCACGAGCGCGAAACCCGGCAGTCCGGGTCCCACGTCGGTCTCGCAGTCCACGGGAAACGCATCGACGCCCCACAGAGCGGCGGTGCGGACGCGGCTGAGCATGCAGTGGTAACCACGGGGGCGAGAGTGGTGACGGCGTGTGCTTCGCGTGGGACCGCGCCACGCGTCGGTGTCGTGATTGCGCGCGGTCGCGAGCTCGTTCAGCGATGGCAGCGCAATTCCGATGCCGCGCCATTTCGCCGCGCACACCGCGCACCGTTATGCTGGCGGCGTGACCCCCTCCCCGATGAGCCGCCTTTCGCGACAGACGCCGTCCAAGTCGGCGTTCTGGCGCTTCAACTGGATCGCGCACAGCCAGATCATCCGCGCGGTCGAGCGTTCGGGGCCGCATGTGCGCGGCAAACTGCTCGATGTGGGCTGCGGTACGATGCCGGGGAAGCAATGGCTGGCGGGGCACTTCACGGCATACATCGGCGTGGATCTCGCGGACTCGCGTTACCTGGGCGACGTAAAGCTCGATGTCGTGGGGCGCGGCGAGCAGCTGCCGTTCGCTCGCGGCTCATTCGATGCGGTGCTCGGATTGTCGATGCTCACCTACTTGCCCGAGCCGATTCGCATGATCGAGGAGTCGTGGCGCGTGCTGCGTCCGGGCGGCATGCTGGTGCTCGAGTTCACCCAGACGGCGCCACTGCACGATCCGCCGCATGACTACTTCCGCTTCACGCCCTTTGGCGCGCGATTGCTGCTCGAGCGCGTCGGCTTCGAGGTCGTCGAGATTATCCCCATCGGCGGCCTGTGGACGCGCGTTGGCATGTCGTTGATCGCGCCGCTCAATCGCCTGAATCGCGGGCCGTTGCGCATCGTCACCGAGTTGCCGGTTCGCCTGCTCTACATCGTGATCCAGCTGCTGTTCGCGGGGCTGGACCGCATCGCAGACGATCGCAACGAAGCGCTGGCGAACCTCATCGTGGCGCGACGGGTCGAGCGCGTCCGGTAGTTCGCGCCCCGTACCGAACGCGTCTTGGAATCCCCGCGCGGCGGGCGCCGTGTGGCGCGCCGCCGCATTTGCGCGAGCTCAGTGCGCCTTGGCCGTTCCCTCGTCGTTGTCGGGCAGCGGTACCGGCCCGATGTGGATCGCTGGGAGTTCGTCCTCGACCAGACCGCCGAACTGCTCGCGGAACTCCTCGAGCGACAGCCCCACGGTGGCGGCGAAGCGCGCCAGTTCGTTGGCATCGTCGAAGTCGTCGCGCCGCAGCCGCAGCATGTAGCGCCGCGCGATGGCGTAGCGCGTCGAGTGTGTATCGACGAGCCGCACGCGCGTACGGCCGGTGTCGTGATCGAACAGTTCATCGAACGGGATCGGCACAAAGCGCCCGGCCTGCATCGACACCACGACGCCGTTGCCGCCCTCGAGCAGGTACTTCGCCGCGCAGTAGCCGAGATCGCGCGTGTATTCCATGTCGAACGGAATCGGATCGGCGCAGCGCAGTTCGTAGCCGATGTTCTTGGCGACGACCGTGGACTTGAGATCGAACTCGGCGAGCCGGTTCTGCACCGCCTTCTTGATGATCTCGCCGATATTGACTTCAGCAATGCGCACATGGCCGTGCGCGTCGCGCTCCACGTCGGCGATCTGCTCGATGTCCTGCGGGTCGATGTCGAGCACCACGCCCTCGGCGATCACCGCGACGCCATCGCGTCGGCCCATGCTGAGGCGCTTGATGATGGCGCCCACCAGCGTGTCGACGATGGTCTTCAAGCGGATCGGGCGGGTGGCGAATTCCTCGGGGATCAAGGTCAGCGTTGCCCCGGCGGCCTTACCAATGCCGAGCGCCAGGTGGCCCGCCTTGCGCCCCATCGCGATCACGAAGTACCAGCGCGAGGTCGTTTTGGCGTCGACCATCAGGTTCTTGAGGATCTCGACTCCCAAGTGCCGCGCGGTCTGGTAGCCGAACGTGTCGACGTAGGCCGGCAGGTCGAGGTCGTTGTCGATCGACTTGGGTACATGCACCACGCGAATG
>JANLOX010000174.1:0-9842 GCA_031366795.1 Candidatus Eiseniibacteriota bacterium
CGGCGGTATTCCATGCCGTAACGCTCTTCGAACCCTTCTACCTGGCCGTGCCCGAACATGGGCAGGCCGGGCAGCGTCGCCATCAGCGTGCACACGCCAAAGTACTTGTCGCCCTTGGCGAACTGGTCGACCGAGGTGCGCTCGTCCGGGTTGCTCATGAAGTTGACGTAGCGCTTGAGGATTTCCGGGTCGAACTCCAGCGTGTTCTTGATCACCGTGCGGTAGTTGGCGTTCTGCTCGTCGCGCAGCATGTTCATGAACGCGCTGTTGTAGACGCGATGCATGCCGAGCGTGCGCACGAAGTAGCCTTCCATCAGCCAGAACGCCTCGGCGAGCAGCAGCGTGTCGGGCGCTTCGATGGCGGCGCGATCGACCACTTCGCGCCAGAACTCGTGCGGCATGATGCGATCGAACTGCGCTTTGGTCAGGCCGTGTTCGGCGCGTGAGGGAATTGCCCCCCCTGAGCCCGGCTCGGGGAACCACAGCCGCTGGTAGTGCTTCTTGGCCAGCGTCATGGCGGCGTCGAAGCGGATGATCGGGAACTGCCGCGCGACGTGCAGGATGGTCTGGATCACCGCTTCGCGCACGGCCGGGTTCAGGTAGTCGAGTTGCGCGGTGTCGTTCCACGGGAAGCTGGTGCCGTCGTTGCCGTGGTACACGTACCGCGTATGGCCATTCGAGCGCTCGGTGCGCTTGAACACGACCGAGGCGTCGCTGCGGTCGTAGTAGTGGTCCTCGATCTGGATCGACACGTGCTCGTCGTGCGACAGGTCGGGCCCGTTGAAGGTGTAGGCCGGGAACGGGGGCTCGGACGCCTGCAGGAACCAGTCGGGATGTTCGATCACCCAGTGCGAATCGATACCCATGTGATTGGGCACCATGTCGCTGGCGAGCTTGATGCCGCGCGCGAGCGCACGAGCCCGCAGCCCATCAAGCGCAGCCTCACCGCCGAGATCCCCGGCGATCGAATAGCCTAGCAGTGAGTAGGCCGATGCCGCAGCGTCGGGGTTGCCGCACAGTTGCTTGATGCGCTGCGAGGCGCAGCTGCGCTCCCACACGCCGATCAGCCACACGCCCGTCACGCCCCAGCGGGCGAGGCGGTCGAGTTCTTCATCCGGGATCTGGTCGAGCCGGCGGATGTCACGCCCGTAGGTCTTCGACAACTGGTCGAGCCACACAAAGGCGCTCTTCGCCAGCAGCACCACGCGCGGCATCCAGTCGCGATCCGGCGAGAAACGCTCGGGTTCGTGCTCGGCGCCACCCGTACTGCCAAAACGCAGGATCGAGTCCGCGCCAGAATCACGCAGGCGGCCCCAATCGGCGGGGTTCATGCGCATCCACCGCGCCTGGGCTTCCTCGGCCAGCACATCGAGGCCGGTCAGCAGGCGCACGAGCAGGTCGCCGAGCAGGTAGCCCCAGTTGCGGCGAATGTATTCCAGCTGCGCGGTCAGCGACTCCGGGTGCTCGCGCGCCGGGGAGCGCAGCATATCGATGAGGAACTGGTCATAGGGGCCGTAACGCGGGCGGCTTACCATCCAGCGCTCGAGTGCGGCGAGCACGTCGGTGCAGGCGGCGCGCGCGGGGAGCGTGCGGTCGTCGAGCAGTTCGCGGAACGGGGCGATGGCGGGATTCTCGTTGGCGAGCCGCAGCATCAGCAGTTCTTCCAGCGCGAGTGCCCGGTGCGGCACTCCGGCGGAGGATTCGGCCAGCCAGGCGGCAGCGCTGTGGGTACCGTGATGCACCGAGACCGGGGGGAATTCCCCGAGGAATCCCGTGAGCGCCTGGTCGACCCGTTGAGGACCGAGCTCGCGATCGATCGCATCAAGCGCCAGGATCACGGAGTGCGGGTCGCGCTCCTTCTGGTACTGGGCGATGACGAAGTGGAACACCTCGTCCACCAACCCCATGGCATTGAGGTCGCCGGGATTGAGCGCCGGCTCGGGCGGGGTCGCCTCGGCGCGCCAGTTGTTGATGCGCAGGGTGAACGCGCGCACGGCGGCGAGATTGGCGAGCACGACGTTACCGCTGAGCGAGAACAGCGAATCGGCAAACCCGTAGCGCTCACGCGCCGCGCGGGAGATATGGAATTCGAACAAGGGAAACGGCAGGCCTTGGGTCACGGCGGCAGGATAGCACCGTCCAGCCCCGTCCGGCGCGGCTCGTCCGGCGTGGTACTTGACTTAGGTCGCGGGACTCCCGAAATTGTGGATTCCGCGCGGGTTTCTGCCGATATCGAAGGTTGATCCGGTGCTTGAGGTTCGCGCGAGAGAATTGGGACTCCACGGAGGGATCCGGTGACGATAGCCGCTGCCATGACTGACCCTGACCTGCCTCGCGTTTCCGTCGTCATTCCGGTTCGCAACGAAGAGACGTTCATCGGCCACAATCTCGACGCCGTGCTCGCGCAGGATTACCCCTCCGACCGACTCGAGATCCTGGTCGCCGATGGCCAGTCGACCGACCGTACGCGCGACATCATCAAGCAGGTCGCCGAGCGCGTCGCGCACGACGGCAGCGGTTCGCGCGTCGTGCTCGTCGACAATCCGCAGCGCATCATGCCCACCGGCACGAACGAAGCGATCCGCCAGTCCACCGGCGATGTGATCGTGCTGATGGGTGGGCACGCCAAGATGCCCTCGAACTACCTGCGGGCCTGCGTCACCACGTTGATCGAGCGCCAGGCTGATGCTGCCAGCGGCGCCGTCGAATCCGTCGGCACTGGCCTGGTGGGCGAGGCTATCGCCGCCGCCATGAGCTCGCCGTTCGGCATCGGCAATTCGGGATTCCGCACGGCGACCAGCGGCGAACCGTTCGAAGTCGACACGATTCCCTTCGGCGCCTACCGGCGCACGGTGTTCGAGCGTATCGGCCTGTTCAACCCGAACATGGTTCGCCACCAGGACTACGAGTTCAACTACCGCGTGCGCATGTCGGGCGGCCGCATGCTGCTGATCCCGGGACTGCGCGCCACCTATCACGTGCGTTCCACCATCACCGCGCTGTGGAAGCAGTACTGGCCCAACGGCATCTGGAAGGGCCGCTTCCTCCGCCGCTTCCCGCAGTCATTGCGCATGCGCCATCTCGTGCCTTCGCTATTCTCGCTGGCGTTGCTGCTGACGGCCATCGGCGGCCTGCTGTTCCCGCCACTGCGCATCCTGTTCGGCGCGGTCGCCGGCGCCTACCTGGGGTTCATCATCGTGGCGCTCATGGTGTTCGCGGCCAAGGGACATTGGCGGATCCTGCCGGTATTGCCGGCGGTGATGCTGTGCCTGCACCTTAGCTATGGGCTCGGCGTCTGGTGGGGGCTCATGCTGCCGAGTGTTCCGCCCGCACCGAGGCTCGAGCCGTCTTCGCAGCCATTCGCCTGATGCGCCAGTAGAGTCCGCTGCCCGCAGGCGGCAGATTGAACGGGGGTGACGATGAGCCATGTCCTCGAATCCTCGTCGATCCATCTGTTGGACCAGATGCCGCTCGGCATCATCGTGTACCGGCTGGAAGATTTGGACGACGCCCGTTCGCTCCGGCTCGTGTACGCGAATCCCGTGGCGTCGAAGATGACGGAGCGTGATCTCGACGCATACATCGGGTGCAGCTTGCTCGAGGTGTTCCCCTCTGCGGATTTGGACCGTGTGCACGCCTACGCCGAAGTCTGTCGCAGCCGGAGTGGCCACGATTTTGGCGAAGTGATCTACGAGAATTCGGGTGCGGGCCCCATCACCTTTTCCATTCGAAGCATTCCCGTGCTCGACCGCGGTGTGGCGCTGGTGGTCGAGAACCTGAGCGGTCTCAAACGCGCCGAGGCCGAAGCGATGCGGCTCAATCGCTTCCTCGATTCGATCGTCGAGAACCTGCCCGCCATGGTGTTCCTCAAGGACGCCAAGCAGCTGCGCTTCATGCGCTTCAATCGCGCCGGGGAGGAGTTGCTCGGGGTGCCACGCGAGTCGTTGCTGGGCAAGAATGATCACGACCTGTTCCCGGCGGAGCAGGCGGACTTCTTCGTTGCCAAGGATCGCGAAGTGCTGGCCAGCGGCGCGCTCAAGGACATCCCTGAAGAGCCGATCGATACGCCGCAGGGCCAGCGCTGGCTGCACACGCGCAAGATCCCCATTCTTGGCGAGCACCACCAGCCGGGATTCCTGCTCGGCGTCTCGATCGACATCACCGAGCGCAAGCGCGCCGAAGAGCTGCTGCGCGCATCCCACCAGCAACTCGAGCAGCGCGTCGCCGAGCGCACCGCCGAACTGCAGCGCCAGATCGATGAGCGGACACGCGCCGAGGCAGCACTCGCATTGGCGGAGGAGAGCCTGCGCCAATCGCAGCGCATGGAAGCGATCGGCCGTTTGGCGGGTGGCGTCGCCCACGATTTCAACAACTTGCTGGGCATCGTGCTTGGGTTTTGCGAGTCCGCGCTGCAGAAGCTGGGTCCTAAGGAGGCGCTTCGAGGCGACGTCGAGCAGATCGAACAGGCTGCCGTGCGCGGGGCGGCCCTGACGGCGCAACTACTGGCCTTCAGTCGCCAGCAGATCCTGCAACCGTGCGTGCTGGACCTGAACGGGATAGTCAGCGGCCTGCAGCCGATGCTGCCCCGTTTGCTGGGGGAGGATGTCCAGCTGACCATCCGGTTGGCGGAGGGTTTGCGGCCCGTGAAGGCGGACCCGGGCAAGCTCGAACAGGTGCTGATGAACCTACTTGTGAACGCGCGAGACGCCATGCCGGAAGGTGGGCAACTCAATGTCGAAACTTCGAACGCTGAGCTTGCCGCGAGCGACATTGCCGGCCGGCCCGATGTGCCGCCGGGTCACTACGTCCGCCTGGCGGTTACGGACACAGGTACCGGCATGGACGCCGAGACCCTCGCGCACGTGTTTGATCCGTTCTTCACCACCAAGGAGCGCGGCAAGGGAACGGGGCTAGGGCTGTCCACGGCGTTCGGCATCGTCAAGCAGAGCGGCGGGTCGATCTGGGTGCGGAGCAAGCCGGACGAAGGCACACACTTCGAGGTGTTCCTCCCGGTCACTGATGAGCCGCTGCCGGCCGCCCCGCCGCTGATTGCACCGGCGGCCACGGTGGGAGGCTCCGAGACGATTGTGCTGGTCGAGGACGACGCGCAGTTGCGAGCGATCGTGTTCCGGCAACTCCAACGGTTCGGCTACCGCACACTGGTCTTTTCAACGGCGGCGGAAGCGCTCGCGATGGCCGGGAGCGAACCGGTGGACCTGTTGCTTACCGACCTCATCATGCCCGAGATGGGCGGCCGCCTGTTGGCCGAGGGGTTCCAGCAGCGCAGCCCGTCGACCCGCGTACTGTTCATGTCGGGCTACACAGACGACGAGGTCGTGCGGCACGGCGCGCTCGACTCGAGCATGGCCTTCCTGCAGAAGCCGTTTACCCCAGACGCGCTGGCGAAGCGCGTCCGGAGTGTCCTGGCGAAAGGCTAGTGTGTTGAGGTGGGTGCCGCGCTGCTGTCGGCCGCGGCGGGGGTTGCTGCGGCCGCAGGCGCGGCGGCGGCCGCGTGTTCCGGGTGCGCCACCGCATCTTTCGCGATGGCCCCCTCGAGTTCCGCGATCAGTTCAGGCGTTCCGCATTGCTTGAGCGCTGCTAGTTGCGCTCGCGCGCCGACGACATCACCCGTCTCCAGCAGCCCCTCGCCGTAGTACTCGTGAGCCAACGCGAAGTCCGGCTTGAGCCGCAGGGCCGTGCGATAGGCCGCGAACGAAGCGGGGTAGTCCTTGAGCATGCGCGAGGTGAAGCCGACGAGATTCCAAGCTTCGTAGTAGGTCGAGTCGAGTTGCACCGCCTGCTGGCAGTGTTCGAGTGCCCGGCGATAACGCTTGAGCGCGCTGTCCTGCTTGCCCTTCGCGGCTTCCTTGCCCGCCTTGGTGACGTCGCCGTAGCCGTCAATGTAATAGCGCTCCGCTTCCTGGTGCGCTGACGCCGCGGCGGCTTCAGGGGAGGCGCTCATGCTCGACGGTTGCTGCTGCTGGGGCGCAGGCGGCGGGCTGCCGTAGTCGGCGGCGGCAGGAACGGCGATCAACACGGCGGCGGCGAAGGACAACATCAGGGGTGTGCGCATCAGCGGAATCCTCAGGGTGAGTGTTGGGGGCGGTCCCAGTGTGCTGCGTTCCAGAGCGGTATGCCAGCGAAACCCCGAAATATTGGCTGCGACATGATTCCGCGCGGGCCAACTGCAACATGAAAATGTCCGCCCCAGAGATGCCTCAACCGCGCGTGGCGAGCCGCACGTCCAACTCGCTGAGCGTCCTGAACCGGTCCACTCCGCGCAATTCCGCGGGTGCGCCGGCGCCGCCCACCCATAATGCGAGGCGTCGGGGCAGCTTTTCGCGCAGCGCGCGAACGGCGCGCACCGCTCGAGGTCGCGGTATCGCGGACGAAATGCTCAGCGCGATCGCGTCGAGGTCGCTCATCTTCGCCAACTCGACGAGTTCCGCGCTGGGTGTGTTGGCGCCGACATAGACCACTTGCCAGCCGCGGATCGAGAACAGCACGCACGCCATCAACAGCCCGACTTCATGGAGGTCGCCTTCGAGGGTCGCGGCGACGACGATGGGCCCACGCGCCTGCTCGGCATAGGGCGAGCGCACTTCGCGCAGAAAATCGGTGAGGTTGGCCGAGGCGAAATGTTCGTGGCGGATGTCCATCGTGCCGGCGGCCCAACTATTGCCGACCTCGATCATGAATGGCGCCGCGCATTCGTTGAGAAAGCGCAGGGGTCCGAGGCGAGTCCAGTCGGAGCGCAGCAGCCCTAAAATCCGCTCGTGGTCGAAGGCACGGGAGGCCTCGACGAGTTCGGCGACCACCGGAACCATCGCGCTGCCTTCACTGCCGGCGGCTCCCTCGCTCGCCGGCATGACGGCCTCGCGTCCCTGCGACAGCGCGAGCAGGGCGTCCAGGCGCGGAAGCGACAGCGGCAGCACCTCGGCGGGGCGATGGCCGCGATTGAGCAGTTGCTCGACGCGGCGCAGGTGCTCGACCGCTTCGGCGGGGTAGAGCCGATGCCCCGAAGGCTTGCGCGCCGGGCGCGGCACGCCGTAGCGACGCTCCCACGTGCGCAGGGTGTCGATGGCGATGCCCGTGGCGCGCGAGAGGGCGCCGATGGACATCGAGTCGTTGGCGGCGGCCGCGACTTTGGTGGACCTGCGGATCACGACATGCCTCGCGCATAGGGGGAAGCCATGCGACCACGGCAATCGCGACTGTACAGGATTTGCTCAGGTTTGGCGATGGACGCGGCCTTGCCCCCCAGTTAGCCGCGCATCAGCTTCCAGGTGATCCAGATTCCGAGGAGCGCGCCGACGGTGCTCAGAATGACGCCCGAGAACGAGAACATGCCCGCGTGCCACAGGGAGGGAACGCAACCGCCCACGGTGGAGCCGATGGTGGCGCCGATCCAGATCGCTTTCTTGCTCATGGTCCCACCCTAAGGCGTGAGCATTGGTCGCCGATAGCGGATTCAGGGTCGGCGCGATGGCGGCGGCGGCGGCGAAGCAGGGCGCGGGTGGACCACCCGGGAGTCGATCAGCTTCAGGATCCGCCGGAAGGGCTGTAGGTCCCCTTCGGAAGGGCCTGGCGCATCGACGACGGCTCCCAGGTATCGACGGGGGCCGGCGAGGTGAAGCTTTTGGGGGCCGCGGGGGGATCTGCGTTGCGGCTGAACAGCCGCGTGTAGATCCGTTCCATGGCCATAGCTTGGGTGGCCGATTCGATGGGGGTCATCACGGGGGGTATCGGCCTATGGGGCCCGGGGCTTTAGTCGCCCAGGGATTAAATTGACCAACTGCCGAGAATCCCGTAGGTTCTAGGGTGAATCTAACGCACACGTAAGGGTTATGTTCCTATGCTAGACATGAAGCCCACACCGCGAATTCGCACGCTAAGACCGGAGCCCACCACGCTCATTCGAGTCGGGGATCTCGCGCGCCAGACGGGCAAGACCGTCCGCGCAATCCACCTCTATGAAGAGCTCGGCCTGCTCCAGCCGGTGACGCGCACGCGCGGTGGCTTCCGGCTCTACGAACACTCGGCAGTCGACCGGCTGCGATGGATCGACCTGCTCCACGGTCTCGGCTTCTCGCTCCAGGAAATGGGCGTGATGCTGCGCGCGTGGTGGAAGGCTGGCATGGGGCCACGGGCAATGGAGCAGCTACGCGAGATGTTCGAGCACAAGCTCGAAGAGACGCGCGCGGCGATGGAAAATCACCAACGCTTGGAACGCGAGTTGCTAGACGGGCTCGAGTACCTGAAGACGTGCGATGTATGTGCCACACCGAAGGCCGCAGTCGACAATTGCGCAAACTGTTCGCAGGACCATGGCATGAAGGATGAGCCAGCCCTCGTGGCGGGCTTCATTTCCCGGCCGGTAAGGACTCGAACGTCCGGTCGGGGTGGCTTTGTTCGAGTCGAGGACATCAGGTGACTTCAATGGATCTGCCCATCGTCAATCAAACCAAGAAGGCCGGCGTCTCACTCTCCCCGCTCGCGGCTGAAAAGGTGCTCGAACTCATGGGCCAGCGTCCGAGCCCGGACTTCGGGTTGCGCGTCGGCGTCCGTGGCGGTGGCTGCTCGGGTAACTCGTACTTCATGGAATTCTGCCCGGCCGCCGAAGCGGGCGACGAAGTGTTCGACATGCACGGCGTCAAGCTGGTGGTCGACCGCAAGAGCCTGCCGGCGCTCGATGGCACAGTCGTCGATTTCGTCGACAGCCTGATGGGCTCTGGTTTCAAGTTCAACAATCCCAACGTTCGTCATAGCTGTGCATGCGGCGAGAGCTTCTCGTCGTAGCAGCAACGAGCCAAAACCACACCCGGTGCCGGCCGCACGTTGATGCGTGCATCGAGGCACTCAACGCCCGCCTGGCGGGAGGAAGTACCTGGGACTCATGAACACTCCTGAATTGGTGATCAAGGACCTCCACGTCGCCGTGGAGGGCAAGGAGATCCTGAAGGGCCTGAGCCTCAACGTGGGCAAGGGAGAAGTGCACGCGCTGATGGGGCCAAACGGCTCGGGAAAGAGCACGCTCGCGAACACCCTGATGGGGCATCCGCGCTACGAAGTGACCGCGGGCGACATCCTGTTCAAGGGTGAGAGCATCCTCGAGAAGGAAACCGACGAGCGCTCGCGCATGGGGCTGTTCATGGCGTTCCAGTACCCGGTGGGCATTCCCGGTGTCTCGGTCGCCAACTTCCTGCGCACCGCCATCAACGCGCGCCTGGCGCCGCCCGATGCCGACGGCAAGGGAGCGATGCCGAGCCGCAAGGGAATCAGCCCGAAGGAATTCCGCACGTTGCTCAAGGACAAGATGGCGTTGCTCAAGATGGACGAGTCGTTCGCGACGCGTTACCTGAATGACGGCTTCTCGGGCGGCGAAAAGAAGCGCGCCGAGATCCTCCAGATGGCGCTGCTCAAGCCGGAGATCGCGGTGATGGACGAGACCGACTCAGGGCTCGACATCGACGCGCTGCGCATCGTCTCCGACGGCGTGAACGCGCTGGCCGGCCCGACGATGGGTGTGCTGGTGATCACGCACTACAACCGTATCCTCAACTACATCAAGCCGCAGTTCGTGCACGTCATGGTCGATGGCCGCATCCAGATGTCCGGCGGCCCTGAACTGGCGCTCGAACTGGAAGCGCGCGGCTACGATTGGGTGCGTGATGGCAAGGAGGCAGTGGCTCGATGACCGAGACCCAGACTCCCTCACTCGACCTTCGCGACCAGTACGCGGAGAAGTACGGTTTCCACGACAAGGACTCGTTCGTGTTCAAGTCCCGCAAGGGGCTCGATGCCGAACTGGTCACCCAGATCTCCACGATGAAGGGTGAGCC
>JANLOX010000187.1:0-16727 GCA_031366795.1 Candidatus Eiseniibacteriota bacterium
GCCGAGGGCGCCAATGGGCCCACGACGCCGGACGCCGACAAGCTGCTGGACGGCCACGGCATCTTCGTGATCCCCGACATCCTCTGCAATTCCGGCGGCGTCACGGTGTCGTACTTCGAGTGGGTGCAGAACCGCATGGGCTTCTACTGGACCGAGGCCGAGGTCAACCAGCGGCTCGAGCACACCATGGTCCACGCCTTCGCGGATGTGCTGGCCAAGGCGACGGCGCACAAGGTCAGCATGCGGGTCGCTGCCTTCATGGTGGCGATCGAGCGCGTGGTGAAGGTCATCATGCTGCGCGGGGTGTACGCGTAGGGCTTACGCACGGCACAGCGGGCAATCGCAGAGGGCGCCACGACAAGCACGTCGTGGCGCCCTTTCGCGTGGGCCCAAGGGTGGCTTGGGATGGCCCGGCCGGCGCTCGAGGCGAGGCTAATCCGAGTACATTCCGGGAAAATTAAAACCGCGGCGCCCCTTGTGGGAGCGCCGCGGTGAACTGCTTTGCAGCTTTGTCTTAGAACGCGTACGTCGCAGTGACCTTCGGGAAGTTCGTCCGCGTGGATCCGCTTCCGATGTAGCCCAGGGTCTGCGGGAAGTACTGGTCGAGCACGGCGTCCAGCTGCAGCGTCGCCAGCTTCACGCCAGCGCCAATCTGCATGCTGAACGGCGACGACGTCACCTTGCTGTTGCCACCGGCGGTCGGCTCAACCTTGACCGTGCGGTAAGCGCCCTTCGTCGCGCCGAAGCGCAGCGTGAGCCAGTTGTTGACGTGCGTCTCGAGCGCTCCGAAGACTTCCGGAGCGATCATTTCCGTCGCCTTGCCGGTCGTCATCTGGAGACCCGTGTTCGGGTCGATGATGTTGAACAACGCCTGCTTCTCTTCAACCTTGTTCGAGGCGAACGCGACGCCGAGCACGAACAAGTCATTGTTGCCGACCGTCCAGTTGCCCGCAACGCCCGCCTGCCAGCCCTTGAGCGAGTTGTCGAACGACGTCGGACCCACCGACGACTTCTGGCTCAGGTCGAACGAGTAGTACTTGAACACCGGCACGAGGACGACGTTCGGCTGCCACTGGTAGAACGCACGGCCGGACAACAGGTACGTACCCTTGCCGTCGCTCTCAGTCTTCGTGGTACCGACCGAGTTCTCGTAGCTGCGGGACTGGTAGAGGAACGAGACATCCGAACGCGTGTTCGCGCTCATCTCGAAGCTCAAACCGCCGCCGAAGCCCGTGATGTTGCGGCCAAAGTTCTGGCCGCCGGCGGTCGGGTCGAAGGCAAGCTTCGTCTCGACGCCAGGAGCCAACGGCTCCAACTTATTCTCGTAGTGCGACCGGTTCAGGCGAAGTCCGAGGCTCGTGGTGCCATACTTGCGGCCCCACATGACATCAAACGACTCGTTCTGGTTGAAGTTCGGGTCGCTGCCATTGCCCAGGCTCGTGCCGCTGTTGTTGCCGCCGGTGCCGAGTCCAGGGGTCTCTTCACGCAGGTTGACGCCCCACGTGCCCAACTTGCCATCGAACAGGTTCTGCAGCACCGCGCCCATGGCACGATCGCCAGGGTGAGCGCCGGTCGCGGTCGAGCCGCTGGCGTTGCCCAGCTCGCCATAGACGAGGTTGCCCACGCCCGTGATGCACGAGGGGTAGGAGTAGATACCGGTGTAGTCCTTGATGTAGTCCCCGGGGATGGCCATACCCTCAACACGAGAGGTCTGGGCAAGGGCGAGGGTCGGCAGGGCCAACAGTGCGGCCACCACCAGTACTACGCGACGGATACTCATGCGAAAAGCCTCCTTGGCTACGAATGGTTTTGAGGTAAAGGCTGAGTGTTGCCACGATGGGAATCAAGCCAGATTCGTGGCCTGGGTACCACAACGCGGTTTAGGTCTCGAGCCCCACCTCCTCTCAAAGCCGTCTTCGGTTAGTTGCTTTGCTGTTCAGGGATTCCGATCGCATCCTTGCGAGGAACACCTGCCTAAAACAATGCCGGGATTGGGACCCTCCGGATCTGGCCTCCCAGCGAACGTCGGGGCGGACCATAGGGAAGCCCCAGAAGCCTTGTCAAGCTGGTTCCAGCTATTTTGGTCGTGTAGACGATTTCTTCAGGGTGTCGAGTTTGGTTCTGCCAAACGCCTTCAATTGTAGCGCCAATGGCATGTCGTGGAACGGATTGGAGGGATCCATGGAGTTGACACGCACTACCCCGCTGGCGTGCACAAAGTAGCCGTCGCCGAGCACCAGACCCACATGTTCCATCCGTGTGCCGCCCCGCGCGAAGAACACGAGGTCGCCCAGCTGCAATTCGTTGGGGTCCAGCGAGCGCTTCGTGGCGAGGTATTGATCGTGCGCATCGCGTGGTAACACAACACCCTGCTCGGCCAATAATTGTTGTACGAGACCCGAGCAATCGAAGCCGTGCGGCGTGCGTCCTCCCCAGTGATAGGGAGTGCCGAGCAACTGCTCGATGCGATCGAGCAAGCCGGTGCGCGAGCCGCGCGTCTCGAGGACTTCCGCGTCCACCCAGCCGCGCCGGCCATCGGGCAATTCCACGCCGCGGCGGGTTCCGGACTTGCGACCCGGGATGACCCGGCCGTTCCAGAACAACGGCGACAGGATGCGCGGCCCCGTAGGAGCCGCGAATACATGGGAAAAGGGCACCGCAACGCGGCCCCTGGCCAGCGCCAGCCAACGCCGCGTGCGGGCGCGTGTGGCGCGCCGGATTCCGTAGGCGCGCACCCAACCACCGTAGCCATCGCCCTCGTTCTCCACGCGCAGCCACTGTGCGTCGACGTCGCTCTCGAGGACGCGAACGACCTCGCCCAGCAGCAGCTGGCTCGTGAGCTCGGCGGAATGCTCGGGGTGGCGTCGCACATCGAGCGCTGCGAGCACAACGACGCCGTGGTTCTCCTTGGAGGCGATCACTATTCGCCTCCCGGTCCGATCAGTTCGTAGCGGCCAAAGCCCTGGCGATCGGTGAACACGAACTGGCGCGCCGGGCGGTTGTAGATCCAGATCTCGACGGGCGGCGACTGGATGGTCGCCACCCGCGATTCGATCTGGTCGGGCGGGCCGAACTTGATGTAGATCCGCCCCATGTCCGAACGCCAACCGGGTCCAAAGTGCTGGAAATGCTGGTCGGCGTAGCGCACGCGGCGCAGGAACTCGATCAGCGCCTCGTTGCGCGCGGTGTCCGGCGTGGGATCGCGGCGCTTCCAGAACGCCTCCCACGCCGCGGCCTGCGTGGCGTCGGTGGCGTGCGACAGCTCATCCAGCTCCTTGCCCTCGGCGATGTAGGCGATCGGCTCGAGCATGCGGCGGTAGTCCTGGCCGCGCGGCGGGCCGCTCTCCTCCACCTCGAAGGTGCGTTCGTTGCGCCAGTGCGAACGGCCATCGTCCAGCTCGAGGCTGAGCGTGTACTTGCCCACGAACCAACCGGCAGAGTCAGGCCGCACCAGCACGGTTCCGCCCGTGCGCTCCAACCCCACCGTGCGGTCGCCGTGGACGACTTCCTGCCCGGTCTCATCCAGCACGCGGTAGCGCAGCGAGTAGCTGCGCGGCCAGTTGCCGGCGCGGCGGTCGATGATGCCCACGCGCGCGGCCAAGTGGTCGCTGTCGTAGCCGAACACGCGGGCGGTGTTGGGCTGGAAGGCGCCACTCGCGCCCATGGTGCCCAGCTCGAGCTCAGCCAGCGCCAGCGGCACCTTGCTGTAGTCGGGCACTTCGAGCGCCTCGCCGACCCTCGACTCCATCTCGGAATTGAGGTCACGCAGCCGCACGCGCAGCCGGTAACGGCCGGGCGGCACCCGAAACGTGCGGCGCTCGAGGATGGTCGATGCGCGGACGGTGGTCTGGTCGAAGGTGCTGAGGCGCAATTGCCGCTGCCATGTGTCCCCATATTGCGTGTTGCCCTTGACAGGTTCGAACACCGCGAGCACCTCGAAGCGCGCGGCGAAGCCGTCCGGGGTCTTCAGCCACTGTAGGTCCGGGTAGGCCAGCGTCACGCTCACGGCCAGGCCGGGCGTGCCATCCGGGTCCACGGCCACGGCCACATCCGCATCGAAGGCGGGTGCCCCATCGGAGCGCATGGAGGGCAGGTCGAGGGCCGCCCCGGCCGAGGGCAGGGCCACCCCTACGGCGACGAGCGCAACCAGCAGGCACAAGCCCCTCAGCAGTGCGAGAAGCGTGGCGACGGGCGTCAAAGGTAAGCGCAGGTTCACGATCGGCGGCACGCTAGCACACCGCGAATCCGACAGCACGCGGCCGCATCGGCAAGGCTCTTGGGCCGCGCGGGCTTGGGCGGGCGGCGCCGCCGTGGCCCCGCAGGACCCGCGGTCGCAATAATCCCTAGGCGCGGAAGGGTAAAGCGGTGCTAGATTGGACAGCGCCTGGCCGGGCGCTAGTGTGCGACACCGGGGTAACTCACGGGCATGACCCAATCGATTCGCCAAGACAGCATCACGATTCCCTGCCTCGCAGGGCTGTTGTTCTTAGGCGCGCTCGCCTCCCCGGCCTCGGCCACTATGCCTCCGCTGTCCGGCGCGGCCCCTCCCGGTCTGGTTCAGGCGGTCCAGGATGGCCTGTTCAAGGTCGACCCACCCGCCCACGGCCTGCGCACCCAGACCTCGAACGCCTGGCGCATCCCGGTGATGCTGGTGAGCTTCGCCGACGACTCCATTCGCTACAGTCCGGCCCAGTTCGAGCGATTGATGTTCGACACCACGCACGCGATTCCCACCGGCTCGGTCGCCGAGTATTGGCGCTGGGCCTCGGGAGGCAGGATCCAACTGAGCGGCCGGGTGGTGGCCTCAGTGAGGCTGCCGCAGACCCACGCCTACTACGCCGCCAACAATGGTGGCTTCACCGCGACCGGCACGCCGCGCAACGACTTTGGCCTGATGCAGGACGCCCTTCGGCTAGGCGAGGCTTCGGTGAACTGGCTGGACTACGATTCGAACTTCGATGGCTTCGTCGACATGTTGTGGATCGTGCACGCCGGGGTCGGTGGCGAGGGCGGCGACCCCAACAAGCTGTGGTCGGTTACCTCGCACATGACGCGAAGCTGGAGCGGGGCGGGCGCGTACCCGACCAGCACCATCGTGCCCGGCACCCTGACGCGGCAGGTGCTGGTCGATCGCTTCACCGTGCTGCCCGAGTTGTCGTTGTTCCATCCGGGGCAGCTGTCGGAGATCGGGGTGTTCGCGCACGAGTTCGGCCACACGCTTGGCCTGCCCGATCTCTACAATGTGGTGGATTCCCACAACACGGGCCCGGGCAACTGGTCCTTGATGTCGAGCGGCGCCTACGGCGGCGATGGCCACTCGCCCGAATACCCGACCCACCCCGGCGCCTGGCCCATGCACTTTTTCGGTTGGGACCACCTGACGCGGCCGCAGCGTGACACGACGCTGGTCCTGGCCCCGATGGAAGTCACGCCGGATGTACTCGATGTCTGGTACCAGGGAGTGAAATCGCCCGAGCATTTCCTGGTCGAGAACCGCCGCCGCGTCGACTACGATCGCAACCTCCCCGGCGAGGGCCTGATCGTCTACCACCTCGACGAATCCATCATCGACTACTGGCTCGAGAACAACCGTATCAATGCCAACGAGGAACCCGGTCTGCAGTTGGTCGAAGGCGACGGCGACGGCGACCTGTGGCTCGGGCGCAATCGCGGCGACGCGAACGACCCCCTGCCGGGCAACCTGAATGTGCGCCGCCTCGATGATTCGACGATTCCATCGCTGCGGACCTTCGCGGGCCTGCTCACCAATGTCGCGCTCGGGGACATTTCACCCGAGGGACTCAACACTCGCCTGAGCGTTCGCGTCCGGCCACTGGGGTGGTTGCCCGCCATCGATTGCGCCGCCCCGAACTTCGATCCCGTCTCGTTCCGCACCCCGGCCCGTGTGGCCGCGCGACATTCCAGCGGTGAGGAATCGATCGTGATGAGCGAGTACGTCAACGGACATCCTCAGATCGTGCTGCACAGCAGCACCGACTGGACCCGGACGGTGCAATTGAGCCAATCGACAGGGGCCGCCCTCGATCCCGCTCTGGCCTTGTTGCCCAACGGGGACCTCGGCGTGGTGTGGAGCGATACACGCCATGGGCGCAACGAGATCTACTTCCGCTCACGCATTCTCAACCACTGGTCGGATGAACGCCTGCTCGTTTCGCTCAGCGGCAGTTGCCGCACCCCGGCACTCGCCGCCGACGCTCGCGGCGGCATGTACATGGTGTTCCAGTACCAGAGCGGTGATTCGCTGCAGCTCAAGTTCGAGCGCTTCCACTATGCCTGGCCCGTCGGCCAGCCGGTCACCGTGATCGCCTCGCAATTGCGTCCCGAGAACCCCGCGATCCTCGCCTCGGCGGATGGACATTGTTATCTGTTGTGGCAGGATCGTCGGCCCGCCGGAATGGTGTGGTTCGCCACGTTCCATCCCGATTCCGGTGTGCGATCCATCCAACCCCTGGCCGACGACAGCCAGGGTGCCACCTCCTATGCGGCGACACTCGATTCTTCCGGCGCGCTCTACGTCCTGTGGCACCAGAGTGGACCGCAGTTGAACGAACTGATCCTCCAGACCCGCGGCGGCTTCGCGGGCCCGCTCGTCCAGGAGGAATCGTTCGAAACCTTGAACCTGCCGCTCGAGACCATGACGCTGGAGGTCGATGCCCAACGCGCGCTCCACGTGGCCTATGCCCTTGTCGGATCCACGGGGCTCCAGCTTCGCTACCGGCACAAAGGAGCAGGTGAGCCGTGGGACGTGGCGAGCACGGACCTGTCGTTCCCTTCGGGCGATGTCGGCGGCCAGCCGATCCTGTTGCCGCGCCGCGATGGCAATGTCGACATCGTCTACACGGGCGGCGTCGCGCAGCAAGCGCGGTTCATGCTGCGCCGCCGCGTCGTGGCGCCGGAGCGCCTGACAGATGTGAGCGCCGCGCCGCCGGTGGCCACGCTCACCGCGTTGTGGCTCGCGCCCAATCCGATCAACGCTGGAACACCGTTCATCGCGCGCATCGGCTCGCTCGGCGCGCGCACCGGAGCGCTCGGCACGCAGACCACCGCGACGCTCGATGTGTTCGACATCTCCGGACGCCGGATGGTGTCGGTGCCCATGCTGCATGACCGCGCGAGTTGGACCGCCGCGGTGCCGCCTGGCTCCTCGCGCCAGTGGCCCGGAGGCGTCTACTTCGCGCGCGTGCGCGACAGCGGCCAGTGGACGCGCATGGTGATCGTTCGCTAGTGGGGACCGTCGCCACAAAGCGCAGCCCGGCCGCAGGCGTTCGCGTGCGGATGCGGCTGCTTTCCGTCGTCGCGGTGTGGGCGGTCGTTGCCACGCTGCCCGCACCTTGTGCTGCCGCGGGCGGATACCGGCACGAGTCGCCGGCAGACTCGACAGGCGATGGGGCGCGCGAAACTTCGCCTGCCCCGATGCTCGCCGGCCTGTTGCCATGCACGGATGAGCTCGAAGGGCGCTGGCCGTGGAGCGGCACCTGGGTCTTCCCCGTCGGGGACAGCCTGCAGTTCGGCAAGGGGTATGGCGATGAGCCTGGGTACCGCGTCAATCGCGGCGTGCTCCGGCGCGCGACCGACGGCGACGAACACGCTGGCGCGGACCTGGCGAATGGTAGCGCTGGTGGCAGCGTGCGCGCCGCCGCGAGCGGCGTGGTGGTGGTCGTTGAGCGGAGCAGCAACGGCGGCTACGGCAGCTATATCGTGCTGGCGCATCATCTCGGGTCTGCGGATGGAGGGCTCGTCTACACCGTGTATTCACACCTGCTCGCGGGATCCATTCGCGTCGCCGAGGGCGCTGCGGTGAGCGCGGGCGAATATCTCGCGCGCGTCGGCCAGACCGGCCGCGCCACGACACCGCACCTGCACTTCGAGGTGCGCGTGCCGCAGGACACGACGCTGCGCTGGGAACACTGCGCGGTCGTCGATCCGGTGGCCTTCGTCACCGCGCGCCTGAGCGAAGCGCGCCCCGATACCGATTGGGCCGCACCCTACCTCGCCTGGGCGGAGTTCGCAGCGCTCATCCCGCCGGGGCTCAAGAGCGCCGATCCTGTGGACACCACATTGTTCAACCATCTCATGCATTCACTATGCACTCCTGCTGCGGTCGCGAACGCGTCACGCGCCACGAATCACCCCACACACCTCACCCGCTCGCAACTCGCGGAGTGGAATGCCGTGGCAATGGCTCTCACCTCGCTGCGCGCCCGCCACAACCGGTTGGCGCCATGCTCGATCGAGTCCGCCCGGACGGCGCGGCTGAGCGCGGAACATCTCGGCGTGAAGCGGCCCTCCAAGGAGCTGCCCCGGCTCGCCGGACGAGACAAGCCTCCAACGGTCGGGGAATTGTGCCTGGCACTCGCCGACTTCGCCCGGCCACCCGCGAAACACCCGAAGTATTCAAAGCATCACGCGCGGACGCCGCGCAATCGGACGCGACGGGACTGAGCTGCGAACGCGCCCCTGCATGGCCCTCGGGGCGCGGGTGATCTTGCGCCCTGCGGTGGCTCTCCCGACGGGCCGGCGCCCCCTACAGACCGCGCCCCCCCGGGCCGATAACGGCTAGGGACCCGTGCCGCGGGGAGCGTCCATCGACTGGGCGTGTCCGCTGCTGCCACGAGAGGTCCCAGAGGCCGTCAACGGAAGGCGAGACGTGGCACGACGGACGTGGTCGCGACAGTGGATCGGCACGTGGCGCCTGGGGCTGGCGGCATTGCTGCTGGTCGTGGCGCCGGCCGGCTTCGCGCGAACGCGGAGCGGGTCTTTGCACTCAGGCCCGGCGCGGCTGCCCCTGCCCTCGGATGTGAGTGGCCGCGTGTTCGAGGACCGCAACGCCAACGGCGTCCAGGATTCCGGTGAGCCCGGGATGACGGGGGTCCGCATGGAACTGATCGCGGAGTCCACGGGGGTTGCGGTCGACTCCGCGCGCACCGATGCAGGCGGTGACTTCTCGCTCGCCGTCCCGCGTGAGCCCGGACGACGCGTCCCTATGCTGCTCCAGTGCATTCCGGCCGCGGGCTGCTATCCGGTCGGTGCGAGCGTTCGCGCGGCGAGCCCGGGGCGCAACGTCGACTTCGGCCTCGCGACGTTCAGGCGCATGTCGCTCAGCGCGCGCAACGTGCTTTGCCTGGGGCGCGGCGACCTCATGGAGAAGGATTGGGCCGGCGCGCAGGCCGCGCACCGCGACCTTGACTTGATCGCCGGCGCCGACGCCAGCGGCACCGACCAGTTGTCGGTGTGGTTCAACCACTTCGATGCGAACCCCTTGTTTGATGACCTGCGCACGTACCCGCGCACGGCTCCCAATGCGGTGCTATCGATGGCCGTCGATTCGCTCGCCACGACCCGCGCCTCGCGCACGACGCGCGCCGCGGGCCCTGCGCGCGCCGACGTTGTAACCGGAACGCGCCACTCGAGCGCGGGCAACCTGTTCACCTGGCTGACACAGTCGCGCGCGGGCTCGCAAGGTTTCCTGCCCTCCAGCTACACCCAGGCCTGCCGCACGCATGACGACGGCGACGTACAGGCCGTGGTCACCGGCGAGGTCACGGGCGATGGCGCCACGGACATCCTCGCCGGCACGCGTTCACCCGGCGGCACGCGCGGCACGGTCGAACTGTGGGCCAACGATGGCGCCGCGAGCCCGGCGTTCGCGATGGCGCAGCGCTATCCTGCGGAGGGCGCTCGCGGCGACGCGCTCGGTGAGGTATGCGCGCTCGCTCTGGCCACGCTCGGTGACGAGTCCGGCCGCGCGCCGCAGCAACCCGACGGCGCGGCCGGTCTCGTGGCTGGGACAACGGGAGTGGCGGGGCGCAGGCTCGTCGTTGGCACACGAACGGGGGTTGCGAGCGGGCAACTCGTGGTGCTCGCATGCAACCGCGGCTCATTCGAGGAACTGTGGCAGGAACGCTTCGATCACGCTGCGATCACGGCCGTCTGCGTGACGGACATCACGGGTGACGGCCGCGCCGATATCGTGGTGGCCACGCGCACCGGTCCTGACCGCGGTCAACTGGAGTTGTGGCGCAACGACTCCGCCGCGGGTCGCATCTCTTTCACGCGCACGCGCGCGGTGCCCGTCAGCGGTATACCGTGCACGCTCGCCGCCGCCGATTTCGGCGGCCTCGCGGGAATGGATATCGCCGTCGGCTTCCGTGGCAGAGACAGTTCAGTCGATGGGCGTGTCGAGATTTACTACTGCGATGCGCACACCCTGCCGCTGCACGGCAGCGATCCCGCGGCGGGACGCATCACGAACTGGGTGTCCGCGATGGTCAGCGGTGATTTCCACACCAGCCTCACCGCACCGGCTAGCGCGCCGCGCACCGACCTCGCGGTGGGAGTTCACGGCGCGCCGGGCTCGGGGGCGGTCGTGCTGCTGATTCGATAGCGCGCGATTTCGGCGCGTGCGCGGCGCGGCTCGCGAGATCGCTGCGCCGGCTATCGCTGTGGCGCGATAGTCATAGAGTTGCTCGTGCCGATCGCATGACTCGCGCATGTCAATCCATTGTCCAGCAAACTCTCCCCGGGGAGAGCTGGAGGCGTGACAATGCACGATGTTTCGCGCGCAACGACAGGCTCGACAGTCCGCGCGGACCGTTGAGATGGCGGATCGACGCACAATATATTTCATATTGCGCGCAATATTCCACTTGACGCGCTCCGCACGCTCCACCGCGTCCAGCTCGCCGATGCCTTCATAGTCGCGCTCTTGCGCGCGCACCGCGTCGCGTGACTTGTCTTTAGCGTCTGACCCTAGACGTTTTCGCGCCGCCAGGCTTTGCGGGCCGTGCGCCCATCTCCGTGCCTCGAAAACCCTCGCGCTACAATGTCCCTCGAAGTCATTGCCCCCGCGATCGACTTTTTTGTATGCGCGGAGCAGTCATGAAGCGCTACTCGCTGGATCACCTCGCCAAGTCCGTCTTGCACCGTAATGCACTTCTCTTCCATCGCAATGAGAGCTGCGCGATGGCCATGGCACTGGCCCACGTCGTCGAGATCGACGCGCGGCAGTCGTACCGCGACGAGGGCTACCCGTCGATGCTCGCGTTCTGTGAGCACGTGTTCGAGTTAACGGAGCAGGCGGCGCTCAAGCGGATTCGCGTTGCGCGTGTGGCGGCCACCCACGTGCCCAAGTCGAAACTTGAGCAGCTGATTTCAAAACGCTTTCCCAAGCAGGATGTGCCCTCAATGCTCGAAGCTGTCCCCGCACTGCCGCCCATGCTGGGTGACCAGGCGTCCCCGGGGACACCCGGAAGTGGGACCGCCGACCAGGTGTCCCCGGGGACACCTGCACGCGGGGACGACGATCAACTGTCCTCGCGGATAGTCGAGGCGGCGATCCCCCGGCCAAAGGTCTCCCCGCTATCGGAAGATCGCTTCGCGCTTCAACTTACCGTCAGCCGCTGTACTCACGACAAGCTTCGTTATGCGCAGGAATTGCTGAGCCATCAGCTTCCCTCAGGTGACCTCGCGGAAGTTCTCGACCGTGCGCTCGACGCGCTGATTGTGACGCTGGAGAAGCGCAAGTTTGCCGCGACCTCTCGGCACGGCCGGGACAATCGGCGCACCACGCAGAGCTCACGTCACATTCCGGCGCACGTGAAGCGCGAAGTGTGGACACGCGATGGCGGGCAGTGCACGTTCGTGGGCGAGTCAGGCCACCGATGTGAGTCGCGCAACTTCTTGGAGTTCGATCACATCGAGGAAGTCGCGCGGGGCGGCCGCGCGAGCGTTACCGGGATGCGCTTACGCTGCCTGGCGCATAATCAGTTCGAGGCAGAGCGCACGTTTGGCGCTGAGTTCATGCAGGCCAAGCGCGAGGAGGCGCAGCGCGTTGCGCGGGAGAAGGAAGAGGCGAACACGCGAGAGAAACAGGCTGCCGACGCCGCAGCGGTGCGGGCTGCCACGGAGAGACTCGAGGCCGAAGCGCGGATCGCCGCCGAGCGACGGGCTACCGAGGCGCGGATCGCCGCGCAACAAAGCGCCACCGAGGCTCAAGTGGCAGCCGCGCGCGCCGAAGCCCTCGACGTGGTTCCATGGCTGCGGGCGCTCGGGTTCCGGCTCGACGATGCCCGACGGGCGGCGGCGGCTTGCGCCGCCCTCCCCGACGCTTCGCTTGAGGATCGCTTCCGCAAGGCGCTCGCGTTCCTGGCTCCGCGTGCCACGAAGCAGGACTTCCGCCGCGCCGACATCGCGAAAGAGCCCCGGTGTGATGCGGGCTGCTCGACTTCGGCGAACGCGCTAGCTCTTGAGATCGATAGCGGCCCGCACTTACCGCGGCGAGTTGCGGTTCGCGTCACGTGGACAGTTGAGTTCATCAAACGCGACTCTCCCCGGGGAGAGTTTGCATTACAAAGCCTTCACACTGTGATCGCCGCGTCCCTTCGCATCGCGAATTTGACCGCGCCCTCCGGGCGTGGGACCTTCGCGTACGTTGACGCATGCAAGGCTGTGACGGGGACGAGTACTCGCGAGGCCAGTCAGGAGCGAGCCGGGGACAGTGGGAGCCCGGTGACGGCGGCGCGCGACGAACATCACCCCCGAGCCGCCGACCGAAACGGCACTTGCCGGACTAGGCTCGGACGGATGGCTCCCCGAGAACGAGCCGGAGCGCGATGCGCTCGCCAAGGCGGCGGCCGAGAGGCCGCCGCAAAGTTGGGTGGTACCGCGACTCGTTCGCCCCAACGGTGATACTGCCGTGGGGCGTTTTCTGTTTTGCGCCACGGGCGTTGCATCTCGCGCCGCAACGGGCCGGGGCGATGGAATTGCGCAAGTGACTTTTCGCGGAGGATGAGCATGGCTGGTTTTCGTGACACGCTGAATTTGCCGCACACCGACTTTCCCATGAAGGCCGAGCTGTCGCGCCGCGAGCCCGAGCGCCTGGAATGGTGGAACGCGCAGGGCTCCTATTCCACGTTGCGCAAGCAGCGCGCGGGCAGGCCCCTGTGGCTGCTGCACGATGGGCCGCCCTACTCCAACGGCCACATCCACATGGGCACGGCCGCGAACTATGTGTGGAAGGACGCCTCGGTCCGCGCCGCCTCGCTGCTCGGCTTCGATGCGCCGTTCCTGCCGGGTTGGGACAACCACGGCATGCCGATCGAAGTGCAGGTCAGTAAGGAATTCCGCGCCAAGGGCGAGCAGCCGGACAAGCTGACCTTGCGCAAGCGTTGCCGCGAATACGCAGCCGAATGGGTGGGCAAGCAGGGCGAGGACTTCCGCCGACTCGGCGTGTGGGGCGAGTGGGAACAGCCCTACCTCACGATGGATCACGGCTTCGAGGCGGCGATCGTCGAGAGTTTCGCCGAGCTCGCAGCCAAGGGCTTCGTGCAACGCGGCCTGCGCTCGATTCACTGGTGCCCCACCGACCGTACGGCGCTCGCCGAGGCGGAGATCGAGTATTCGGACGTCGCCTCCCCTTCCGTGTACGTGCTGTTCCCGCTGCGCAGTGATCCCAATGGTGTGCTCGCGCAGCACCCGAATGTCGCGGCGATCGCCTGGACGACGACACCGTGGACGCTGCCGGCGAATCGCGGGCTGATGGTGGACCCCGCGGCGACGTATTGCGTCGTGGCCGCCGGCGGCGCCGAGTACTTGTTTACGGAAGCGCGGCTCGAAGCGGTGGCCACGCTCGCGGGCTGGACGGATCACGTCGTGAAGACGCGGCTGCAGGGCTCGCAACTCACGGGCACGTTGTTCACCGCACCGTTCGGCAACGAGTCGCGCATGGTCGACGGCACCCCGTTCGTGAGCCTCGAGGATGGCACGGGCATCGTCCATACCGCTCCCGGCCACGGCAAGGAAGACTTCGTGGTGGGCCAGCGCAGCGGGCTCGAGATCGCCTGCCCCGTCGATGAGGGCGGACGCTTCACCGCCGAGGTCGAGGGCTTCGCGGGGCGCGACGTGCTCGACGTGAACGACGACATCATCGCGTGGCTCAAGGGGAACGGGCGCGTGCTTGCCGCCTCGAGCTTCTCGCACTCCTATCCGCACTGCTGGCGCTGCCGCCGGCCGGTGATCTTCCGCGCCACGAAACAGTGGTTCATGATCGTGGACCACAACGGCCATCGCGACCGCTGCCTCGAGCTGATCGACAAGACCGTGCAGTGGGATCCGCCGGCTTCGCAGAACCGCATCCGTGAATCCGTGCGCGGTCGTCCCGACTGGTGCTTGTCGCGCCAGCGCGCCTGGGGCGTCGGCATCCCGGCGTTGTACTGCGAGGCGTGCGACGAGGCGTTCCTCGATGCGGCAGTGATGAAGCGCGCCGTCGAGCTGACGCGCGAGCACGGCTCCGACGCGTGGTACGACCTGCCGGTTGAACGCTTCACCCCCACCGGCACCGTGTGCCCGCACTGCGCCTCGAAGGGTCCGTTCCACAAGGAGTCGGATATCCTCGATGTGTGGTTCGACTCGGGCTCGACGCATCGCGCCGTGCAGGCGACGCATCCCGACTTCCGCGCGCAGTGGAAGCGCGCCAAACAGGACGGCGCGCCGATCGTTTATTTCGAGGGACCCGACCAGCATCGCGGCTGGTTCAACTCATCGCTGATGGTGAGTGCCGGCATCACCGGCGATGCTCCCTACACGCACGTGTTCACGCATGGCTGGGTGCTCGACGGCAAGGGCCGCGCGATGCACAAGTCGCTCGGCAATGTCGTGGCGCCATCCGACATCATCGCCAAGTACGGCGCCGACATCGTCCGCTGGTGGGCGCTCGCCACCGACTGGCGCAACGACGTGCGCTGTGGCGACGAGATCCTGCAGCGTGTCGCCGACGCCTATCGCAAGGTGCGGAACACCTTCCGCTTCCTGCTCGGCAATCTCTACGACTTCGATCCGGGGAAGCACACTGTGCCCGCGGCGCAGCTGTCGAGCGTCGACCGCGCCTTCGCGGGCTTCCTCAACTCGCGCCTGCAATTGATCCGCGAGGCGTGGACCGAGCGCGAGTACCATCGCGCACTCGACGTGCTACTCGACCTGTGCACCGTGCACTTGTCGGCGGTGTACCTCGATGTGTCGAAGGACCGCCTCTACTCGGATGCGACCGATGCCATCTCGCGCCGCTCGGCGCAGACCGTGCTGTGGCAGGCGTTGCACGACCTGACCATCGCCTCGTCCCCCGCACTCGTGTTCACCGCGGAAGAAACGTGGCAGCACCATCCCGCGCTGCTGCGTGAAGCTGCGAGCGTGCATTTCAGCGTGTTGCCCGAGCCGCGGACGGGTGTCGCGGCGGACAGCGAATGGCCCGCGTTGCTCGAGCTGCGCGCCGCGGTCAACGCCGTGATCGAGCCGATGCGCGCGGCGAAGCAGGTGGCTACGAACATGGAGGTGGACGTCACGCTCGGCGCCACCGGCGAGGCCGCCGCGTTGATCGAGCGGCACCGCGCGGAGCTCGAGGGCCTGTTGATGGTGGCGAAGGTCACTGTTGTTACGGCGGCTACCGGTGCAGCCTCTCCCTACACCGTGACCGCCACCCGCACGGCCTTCACCAAGTGCGAGCGGTGCTGGACCTATCGCAATGACATCAATGCAGATGCGGGCGGCGTATGCGGCCGCTGCGCGGGCGTGCTCAACCCCGGGCTGTGAACTGAATCGCCGCGCGTCACGGCCCCGGGTTGAGCTTCATCTCGACCTGCGGCGGATAGCGGCGCTTCAGGTCGTTGACGAGGGAGCGGAACGCCGGCGTCTCGCCTTGCAGCGGGACCGCCTCGGTGTCGATTTCCAGCACCTCCGTCCCGGCGCGCGCGCGGCGCATCCAGTCGTCGTAGGCGTGGTTCAAGCGCGCGATGTAGTCAATGGTGATCGCCTGCTCGCTCGCCCTGCCGCGCTTGGCGATGCGTTGCATCAGCGACTCTGGGGTAGCGCGCAGGTAGAGGATCAGGTCGGGCTTGCGCAGGAAGCCCACCATGCAGTCGAATAGCGCGACGTAGTTGGCGTAGTCGACCTCGGTCATCGAGCCTTGCGCCCGCAGGGTGCGCGCGAAGATCTCGGCGTCCTCGTAAATCGTGCGGTCCTGGATGAACGGAATAGGGCTGCGGCCGATCTCGACCTGAGCCTTGAAGCGCTCGCTCAGGAAGTAGATCTGCAGATGGAAGCTCCACCGCGCCATGTTCTGGTAGAACGAGTCGAGGTAGGGATTCTGGATCACCGGCTCGTAGTAGGCCGCCCAGTTCAACTCTTCGCTGAGCCGGTTGGTGAGCTCGGTCTTGCCCACGCCGATGTTGCCTGCGATGGCGAGAAAGTATCCTTGCTGCACGTCACGCCTCCCTGCCGCTCAAAGTGGTCGCGCACCATCGAAGACCGTAATAAACCACATCCGGCAGCAGAGTTCACGAACCCGGCGGCAACTCCCGCAGTGCCGGCGCGTCATCCGGGTCACCGGCTTGCGGCTCGGGATCGTGCTCCGCTTCGGCCTCGGCCATGTCGGGACGACGGAACTTGCCCGCGTCGATCGCATGCTTGCGCAGCAAGTCATGAAACGTCGGACGACTCACATCGACGTCGCGCGCCGCGCGCGTGATGTTGCCGGCGTTGCGCGTCAGCGCATCGATGATCAGTTCCCGCTCTGCCTGTTCGCGCGCCTCGGTGAGCGAGCGGGGCCGCGGATCCTGGCGCTCGGCCAACTCGAGGTCCTCGGGCCGCAGGTAGGTGTCCTGCCCAAGGATCACCGCACGCTGCACGCGGTTCTCAAGTTCGCGCACATTGCCAGG
>JANLOX010000195.1:0-5632 GCA_031366795.1 Candidatus Eiseniibacteriota bacterium
GTGCAAGCGTGGCGGCCGGGTCGGCGCTCGTCATGAACACCTCTCCCATCAGGACGGCATCGCAGCGCGTCGTGCGCAGCTGCGCGAGATGTGCCGGCGTAGACAAACCGCTCTCGGCGACGGCGGTCACGGTCGGCGGCATGTGCGGCAACAAGCCGATCGAAGTATTCATGTCGACCTGGAAGGTGTGCAAGTTGCGGTTGTTGATGCCGATCAGGGTCCCGCCGGCGCGGATCGCGATGATCAGTTCCTCGCGCGTGTGAACCTCGACCAGGCTGTCGAGCCCGAGCAGCCGTGCCTCGCTGATCAGCCGCTGCAATGCGACCTCGGAGTGCATCGCCACGATCAACAACACCGCGTCGGCGCCACGCGCGGCCGCGTCGAGGATCTGGTAGGAGTCGAGTACGAAGTCCTTGAGCAGGACTGGCAGCTTTGTCGCTGCGCGCACGGTATTGATCCACGACAGCTCGCCGCCGAAGTGATCGGGCTCGGTCACGACTGAAATCGCCGCGGCTCCTCCCGCTTCGTAGAGGCGCGCGGTGGCCGCCGGGTCGACGTGCGCGTTGAGGACGCCCTTGGATGGCGAAGCGCGCTTCACCTCACACAGTAACTTGAGCGCTCCGTCGGGTCCGCCGCGGCGCAAGGCGCGCTCGAGCCGCCCCGCGGGCTCGGTCGCATAGAGCCGCGAGCGCAGCACGTGGCCCGGTGTTTCGTGTTCGAGTGCGGCGATGCGCGTGCGGCGGTCCACGGCGATGCGCGCGAGAATGTCGGGTATGCCCGCGCTCATGACGGTCTGCCACGCAGCACCAGGGTGCTCGCGATCATGTCGTGCAGGGTCTGGCGCCGTTCCGTGAAGGCGCCGACGATGAAGCCGATGCACAGCGTCACCGCCGACAGCCAGCTGGCGAAGTAGCGCGCCGAGGCGCGGCCCAATCCAATTCGCCGCCCGTCGAGTCCGCTCACGTGGATCCCCAACAGCATCTGTCCGGGCGTTGCCTGCCGCGACGAACTGTGGAACACCGCGAAGTAGACCCACTCGGCGAAGGTGCGCACCAGCCACATCGAGAGCGAACCGAAGAATACCTGCGAGAACCACTCAGGCCCCATGTCTCCGTGGGACGCGAATGGCCACAGCACATTGAGCCCCAGAGCCAACCCCACGGGAAGCAGCAACACACCCAGGATGATGCGGTCGAGCGTCAGTCCCCAGAACCGCCGCCAGAACCCCGCGTAGTCGGTGTTCGCGGGTGTGGCGTGAGCGTTGAGCGGCGCGGTCCCCGTGGCGCTGTAGCCGGGCGAGGTTCCGCTCATGGGGTACACACCCACAGAAGGATGCACGGCGGGTGGCGGACTCGGCGGCGGAGTCCATGCTGCAGGTGGCGTAAAGCCCGGTGCGAAAGTTGGCGGCAGGCCGGGCGCGGGCGTCGATTCGATTGACGGCGGCGTGTAAGGTGACGGCGGCGCGGGTGGCGACAGAGGGTTTGCGCTCGATCCCACGGCCGTGCCGCAGGCGGCGCAGAAGCGCGTCCCCGGTGTTAGCGCCTGACCGCAATGCGTGCAGAACATATCGCGGATCTTCCTCCCGACCTTCGGATGCTGCTACCGCGGCTGCGGATTGGAGCGCGGGTGAGCGTTAACTTCTGAACGCGGCGAGCTCGGCGAGCTTCCCGCGCGCGCGGCCGCTGTCGATTGCAGCGGCAGACTGTTCGATCCCTTCGCGCAATTCGGTCACGGTCCCGGCGACCACGAGTGCCGCGCCGGCGTTCAGCACGACGACATCGCGCGCCGGACCCTGCTCGCCGTCGAGCACGCGCCGGATGGTATCGGCGTTGGCGGCGGCGTCACCGCCCGCGAGCGCTGAGCGGTCCGTGGCGGCGAGCCCATAGTCGGCGGGATTGATGTCGAATTCCCGGATCTTGCCGTCAGCCAGCTCCGCGACATGCGTGCTTGCGAAAAGTGTGAGCTCGTCGAGCCCGTCGCGGCCGTGCACCACCCAGGCGCGCTCGCTACCGAGCCGCGACAGCACATCGGCGACCGGGCGCACCATGGTGTCGGAGTAGACGCCCAGCAACTGGCGCGTGGCGCCTGCGGGATTCGTGAGCGGCCCGAGCACATTGAACACGGTGCGGATTCCCAACTCGCGGCGCGGGCCGGCGGCGTGGCGCAGGGCCGTATGGTAGTTCGGCGCAAACAGGAAGGTGATGCCGAGCAGGTCCAGCGAGCGCCCCGCGCTCTCCGGGGTAAGGTCGATGCGCACGCCGAGATGCTCGAGCACATCGGCGCTGCCCGTGCGGCTCGAGACCGCGCGATTGCCGTGCTTCGCCACCGCTACACCGCACGAGGCGGCGACGATGGCGGCGCTGGTCGAGATGTTGAAGGTACCGGCGTTGTCGCCGCCGGTGCCGCAAGTGTCGAGCAAGGGGCTGCGCCGCGTGCGAATCGGGCCGACGCGGCCACGCAGCGCCATCGCCATGCCGGCGATTTCGTCCGGGGTCTCCCCCTTCATGCGCAGGGCCACGGCGAGCCCCGCGATCTGCGCCGCAGTCGCATCCCCCGCGAGCACTTGTTCCATGCTGGCCTTGGCCAGTTCGAACGGCAGGTCCTCGCGCAACGTGGCGCGGGCGATGGCGGTCCTGATCACCGGTTGACACTCCTCTGCTGACGGCAAAGCGTCAGGAAATTCTCGATCAATTGCAGCCCCGGCCGCGTGAGCACGGATTCGGGATGGAACTGGACGCCCCACGTCTCGTGGTCCTTGTGCTTGAGACCCATAATCTCGCCTTCCGGCGTCCATGCGACGATTTCGAGCACCTCGGGAACGGACGGGCGGTCCACGATCAGTGAATGGTAGCGCGTGGCCTCGAACGGGTTGTCGAGCCCGGCGAACAGCCCGCGGCCCCTGTGCAGCACCGGGCTGGTCTTGCCATGCATCAAGCGGCCCGCGCGCACGACCTTGCCGCCATACACCTCGCCCAATGCCTGATGGCCGAGGCACACGCCGAGCACCGGCACCTTGCCCGCGAAGGCGCGGATCGCATCTTCAGAGACACCGGCGTCCTTGGGTTCGCCGGGCCCAGGCGATATCACCACGCCTTCCGGCGCGCGCGCCACTAACTGCTCGATGGTCTCGATGTCGTTGCGCACCACGAACGGCTCGGCGCCCAGCGTACCCAGGTACTGCACGAGGTTGTAGGTGAACGAATCGTAGTTGTCGATGACGAGGATCATTGCAGTCCTTGCTCGGCCTTGCGCACCGCCAGCCACAGCGCGCGCCCCTTGTTCAGCGTCTCCTCCCACTCGGCTGCGGGATCCGAGTCGGCGACGATGCCGGCGCCCACGCCCCACGATGCGCGGTCCTTGTGGTAGACCAGCGTGCGGATGGCGATGCACAGGTCGAGGTTGCCATGGTAATCGAAGTGCCCGACCGCGCCCGCATAGACGCCGCGCCGCACCGGCTCGAGTTCCTCAATGATCTCCATGGCTCGCACCTTGGGCGCGCCCGAAACCGTCCCCGCCGGGAAGCAGGCGCGCACGATGTCGAGTGGCTTGAGCTCAGGGCGCAGCCGCCCGCGCACATTGGACACCAGGTGCATCACCTGCGAGTAGCGCTCGACCGACATGTACTCGGTGGTCTCGACGCTGCCGAACTCGGCGATGCGCCCGACATCGTTGCGGCCCAGGTCCACGAGCATGACGTGCTCGGCGCGTTCCTTCTCCGAGGAGCGCAACTCTTCTTCCAGCCGCTGGTCCTCTTCCGGGGCGCGTCCACGTGGACGCGTGCCGGCGATGGGCCGCACTTCGACCGCCGAGTCGGTGCGGCGGACCAGCACCTCGGGCGACGAGCCGACGATGCAGAACTCGCCGAGCCTCAAGAAATACATGTAGGGCGAAGGGTTCGTGACGCGCAGCGCGCGATAGCCTTCGAACGCGGGACGCGTGACGGGAGTGCTCATGTGGTGGCTCAGCACCACCTGGAAGATGTCTCCCGCGCGAATGTATTCGCGGGCGCGCTCGACCGAGGCCATGTAGCCGGGCTGGGTCGCGGTGGATTCGGGATCCGGCGGCGTCACCGAAGGCCCCGGCTCGACCCACGCCACCGGGCGTCGCAGCCGTTCGATCTCGGCTTCGATCCGCGACACGGCTGCGGCGTAGGCGGCATCGGGGTCATCCCCCGTCCGCGCGTGCGTGACGACCTTGAGCGTGTGCGCGAGATTGTCGAACACGCACACCACATCGCCGAACATGAATACCGCGACGGGGAGTGCGGGATCTTCCTTCGTGGTGCGCGGCAGCCGTTCGAACCAGTGCGCGGCGTCGTAGCCGAAATAGCCGACGGCGCCCCCGCAGAACTTGGGCAGCCCGGGAAGTGCGACCGCCTGGTGCTGCTCGAGCAGGTCGCCAAGTTCGACCATCGGCGCGCGCGGCAATTTCGTGACCTTACCCTGCGCATGAAGTTCACAAGCGTCATCCCAGGCGATGAACACCTGCGAGGGGCGGCTGCCGAGAATGGAATAGCGCCCCCACTTTTCGCCGCCCTCGACGCTCTCGAGCAGGAAGGAGTAGGGACCGTCGTCGATCTTGCGGAATGCCGAGACCGGCGTCTCGTGGTCCGCGAACACTTCACGATAGATGGGCACCAGCCGGCCGCTCTTGGCCAGCGCGCGAAACTCGGCGAGCGAGGGGGTGATCATGCGCGCGAGTGCTCCGCCGCGGCGATCCACTCGCGGGCCTGGCGCCGCGAGGTCTCGCTGACGCGATCCCCGGCGAGCATGCGCGCCAATTCCTCGACGCGCGCAGGCCCCTCCAGGGCGGCGACGCGGACATGCGTGCGCCCGGCGACGACATGCTTGCTGACGTGGAGGTGATGCTGGCCTAGGGCTGCGATCATGGGCAGGTGGGTCACACAGACGACCTGTCCGTGATCTGCCAGCCGCCGGAGCCGTTCCCCGACCGCCTGAGCCACGGGGCCGCCAATGCCTGAATCTACTTCGTCGAAAATCCGAACGTCAACGCGGTCTTGGGCTTCCAGTGCGCACTTGAGAGCCAGCATGACCCGGGACAGCTCGCCGCCGGAGGCCACTTTCTGGAGTTTTGCTGGCTGCTCGCCCGGATTCGCGGTGAATCGGATGTCCACCCGCTCGAGCCCTCCTAAGGGGAATTCTTCCTCCCCGCTGACCGGGTAGAATGCGAACTCGATGCGCCCGTGCGGAATCCCGAGTGGCGGCAGCTCCTTGCTCAAACGTTGCCCCCACGTCCGCGCAGCGGCTTTGCGCTTGAGCGACCACGCGCGCCCGGCCCTGGCGCACGCGGTCGCGGCGTCCGCCAGTTCATCGCGCGCGCGCGTCAACGCGCCCTCCGCGTCCTCACCCGTGGCCAGCTCCTGCCGCAGCTCCTCGCGCCACGCCACCAGTCCGCCTGAGTCGCGCCGGTACTTGCGGCTCAGGCGCGCGTAGCTCTCGCGACGCAGCTCCACGCGGCCGATCTCGTCGGGATCGCTCCCCTCGCCGTCGAGGCGGCTCGCGTATTCCTCGAGTACCCGCGCGGCGTCGGCCGCGGCGATGCGCGCATCGTCGAGCGCTGGCGTGACACTCCGCAGCGAGGGGTCGAGTGCCGCAGCCTGATCGAGCGCGTG
>JANLOX010000203.1:0-3178 GCA_031366795.1 Candidatus Eiseniibacteriota bacterium
CGGCAGTATTTTGTGCCGCGCGATATCTTGCGCGCGCACGCTGTTTATGCGCAGCTTTGCATGATATCGTGACTGGAGAAGATGCGTTAGCCAGCCATACACTTCAGAGGACATCCACGATGCGGCGTGTGCTCTATCGCGTGGCTGCTAGCCTCGATGGTTTCATCGCTGGGCCAAACGGCGAGATCGACTGGATCGTTCCTGATCTCACCGTCGACTTCGCATCGCTCTACGCGAGCGTTGATACCGTCCTGCTTGGGCGCCGCACGTATGAACTGACCTTGCAGCCGGGCGCTCCGCCTTGGCCGGCAGGTTGGCGTATCTACGTGTGCTCGCAAACGCTCGATGCGGCGCAACAGCCAGGGGTGACGGTAGTCAGCAGAAATATCGACGCCACAGTCGCAGCACTTCGGGCCGAGTCAGGTCGCGACATCTGGCTGTTCGGCGGCGGGAGTCTGTTTGCGAGCTTACTCGCTGCAGATTTGGTCGACGAAATCGAAGTGGCCGTCATGCCGGTGTTGCTCGGCGGCGGCATCCCGTTGGGGTCTCCCGGCGCCCCGCGTTCACAATTGACCTTAACGCGATCGAAGGCATCCCCGAGCGGCATCGTCAATCTTCATTATGAGGTCCAACACGCGGCTGGCTAACAAACGCTGAAGCTGCCAAAGCTATGGAATGGTGCGGGCGTCGCCCGCACTCTTATCTGATTCATTTGCAGCTTAGCTCGGACGTTAGGCCTCGCCCAGAGCCACATGCGCGGAGAGGGTCGCATGGAGTTAGATCAGGAGCTCGCGGCAGTCGGCTCGCTGGCTTTGCGCGAATACATCGCGGTCCACGATCAAATCTTCGCCACCTCGCTCTGGCGAAGTCTTCGCCGCGTGCTGCCGATCCCCGGACTCTTCGAACGCATCCCATACGCGGCGCATTCCAGGACGCTTGTGAAGGTGCGTGCAAGCTGCGCCGATCTTCGGGTGAAGGCCGGAAGCGCGCTAGCCTGAATTTCCACGGAACACTGTTGACCTAACATCGGCCCGGTTTGTCGGGCCTCGCTACGCGGTCAGGCGCAGGGTGCGATTGTTCCACCACGGCACCTTGGTGACGGTGTCCAAGAGGCCCGACGCGAGAATGATCGGGAGATGCGCTCGGCGATGGAAGTGCACGTGGACCTCGCGCTCGGAGATCCGCACGTCGGCAGGCATGTCGATCAGGTCGCGGAAGAGGTGACGCGCTTGGGCGTCGGCGTAGCCGCGCATGCGCTTGGCGAGCAGGCGGTACAGGCCGCTCGCGATCACGAGCAGCGCCATGTCGAAATCCACCTTGAGCCCGACGGCCGAGGACAAGGCATCCATATGAAAGAAGCGCACCGCATCCGACAGCGCGTTCTCGATGAGCATGCGCTGCGCGTACCGGGTGAGAAGCTTGGCGGCGGAGGCGCGGCGGTCATTGGTGAGGAGGATCGTCGCGTCCTCGTGGCCCAAGTCCCGCACGTAGAGCTGGCGGAACGTGGCGCCCGCCAGCACCACCGGCTGCTCGAACACGCGCGGCGTCTTGTACTTGCGCCCGGGCACGTCCAAGGTCACGCGGCGCCACGCCGAGGGGGCCAGCCCATCGACGTCCGCGAGCAGTGAGGAGGAGCGCCGCCGCAGTGTGATGAACGTGACGCCCATCCGATCGAGCCGCGCGAGATGGGCATACGTCGTGAGGCGGGAATCGAACACCACGTGTGGGGGCACGGCGCCGTGCTGGGCCTTCCAGAAGGCGATGAAGCGGAAGATCTCCTCGGCTTCCTCGCCCTTGCGTAGATCGGCATTGGAATAGCAGAACGCGCGACCCTCGGCGTCTTGCGCCAGGAAGGCGAGGATACTCGGTTGACGGCGGCTGCGCATCGACACGTAGTGGCGCTCCACGGCGGGCGCCTCCCCGTAGTAGGGCACCGAATGGAAATCCAGATTGAACGACGCGCCCCCAAACAGCGCGTCCGGCGTAACCGCGCGATGCCACGCCGCCAGCAGGCGCGTCGTGTGCCGGTGATCGAGGCGCGAGGAATATTCGCAGAGGTAACTCTTCTTCGGGATCGCGTTGAGCCCGCAGAACAGCGCGAGGCCGGGGTCGGCCACCAGCGCCATGACGTGACTCTTGCGTTCGATCGCCCAGAGCTTGAGGGCGAGCGCGGCGCGTAGCGCGTGGCCGGCCGGGATCATCGCCGACCCCGGCAACTTGGCCGCCGTCGCCACGCCCTCAACGTGTAAGCGCACCAGGTCCGGCACGAACAGGAAGAGCCCACCGCAGCGGGTCACGAACTGCGTCCCTGGCACCAGGGCAAACGCCCGCACATCGGCCGCCGGCTCCGGCGTCGGGCCCACGCGCGCCGGTCGCTCCTCGTCGAGCCGACGCGGGAGCGGTGCAAAGCCTTCGGTGCGCAGCACCTCGCGCACGGCCGTAGGACTCAGCGGCATCCCCTGTGCTTTGAGCGCCGCACTGATCTCGTACACCGAGTGGTTCTGTTTGCGCAGCGCCAGTACCACGTCGAGGGCTTTCGCCTTCTTCGGCTGGGTGCCCGGGCCGTGCGCGGCAACGACGAAGAACTCGGGGGTCTCGTCGCGGCGGAACTGATGACACAGCACCCGAAACGCCCCAGGGGTGTACCCGAAGGCGCGGGCGACCTCGTGGGACGGATGGCCCTCGACGAAGTAGGCGCGCAACGCCTCGTACATGCGCTGGCGCGGGGTGGCCGGCTCCGCGAAGAAGCGCCGGCAGTCTGTTAGGTCTTTCGGTACACCTATAGACATACAGCACAGTACTACATGACGACGTCGGGTGCAAGGCCACGTCTGGCCCTCACCCGCGTGGAGGCGCCACGCCCTATGGAATGGACCGACGGATCGCGGCGCACGGATGTACCGGCAGACCGGAGCGCCAACACAAACGACCGGCCAAGGCCGGTCGTCGGCGCAGACTCAGACTAACAGCGGATCGCGTGTCCCGATGCGGTGGCAGGGGTGGACGGGCGGTCTGCGCAGGGCGATGTTAGGCCAACAGTGTCCCGTGGAAATTCAGGCTAGGCGGAAATGTGCTGCTCAAGTGGCTGGGAGAACGCGGGGCCCTACTCCCTGACCAGGTGCGCGCAGCAGCGGTGGTTTCGGTGCCGTACGACCTGGAGCGCGGCGCGCGACATATG
>JANLOX010000238.1:0-2986 GCA_031366795.1 Candidatus Eiseniibacteriota bacterium
CAACAGGATTCCGAGGGTGTCTTGGTGCCGGTTGGGTTGCGTTTGATGGTTGCCACCTGTACAGGGCTCTGCAGTGGGGGAGGTTGGCAGCAGCGATTCCGCTATCGCCCAGGCGTCAGGTACTCCGCCAGCCGGTCGAGCGCGCGCGGCCAGGCCAGCGTGTAGCGCTGGGCGACAGGCGCATAATCGATGTGCGGCGGCATCGAATGGCACGTCTTGAGCAGCGTGCCGCCTTGCGAAGCCTCGAGCGTCCACGTAACGCGGCCACCGTTGCCGTTGGGGTGCTCGGATTGGCCGCCGCTGAAGGCGCACGATGCGGGAGCGTGAAATGCCACCCACGTCGCGATGAACGGTTCGGCGGAAGCGCCCGGCCGCCGCCACGTCATGCTCAACAGCCCGCCCTGTCGCGGATCCGATTCCGCGGCGTCGCACAGCCAGCGCACGAGATGTTCCGCGCGCGTGATCGCCTCGAACACGCGTTCCGGCGGTGCGGCGAGCGTGGTGCTGAACTTCAGTTCGACATCGCACATCTTCGGCGGCTCGGGGCTCACGAGGCGTCTCCTGGAGTGGTGGCATCGTGGGTATGTGCACCGCGTTCTGCGGCCTGGCGCCAGATCTCGGCGCGCAGCTCCGGCAGACCCTCGCCCGTGCGCGCGGAAATCACGGCGCAGCCAGGGAACTCCGCGCGCAGTCCCGCCTCGATCGTCGAGTCGGTCAGGGCGTCGGCTTTGTTGAACACGATCATCGAAGGGCGTGGCTCGGTGAGGATCTCGTCGAGCACCTTTTCGACCGCCTGCATGTGGCGGCGGAAGTCGGGATCGGAGGCATCGACGACCTGCACCAGCAGGTCCGCTTCGGTCGCTTCGGACAACGTGCTGCGGAACGAGGCGACCAGATGATGCGGCAACTTGCGGATGAAGCCCACCGTGTCGGTGAGCAGCGCGAGTTGGCGCTCGGGGCTGACCATCTGGCGCGTGGTCGCATCGAGGGTGGCGAACAGGCGGTTCTCGACGAACACCGTCGATTTGGTTAGCGCGTTGAACAGCGTGCTTTTTCCCGCGTTGGTATAGCCGACGAGGGCCGCGCGGAATTCGCGGCGCCGCTTGCGGCGCTGCGTTTCGCGTTCGCGCTCGACCGCGGCCAAGTCCCGCTTGAGCTTGGCGATGCGCTCGCCGACGAGCCGGCGGTCCGTCTCGAGCTGCGTTTCGCCAGGGCCGCGCACGCCGATGCCGCCGGTCTGGCGCTCGAGATGCTTCCACATGCCGGTGAGCCGCGGCAGCGAGTACTCGAGCTGGGCGAGTTCGACCTGCAGTCGCGCCTCGCGCGTCTGGGCGCGTCGCGCGAAGATATCGAGGATCAACTCGGAGCGATCGATGACCTTGAAGCCGAGCGCCTTCTCGAGGTTGCGAATCTGCGCGGGCGACAGGTCATCGTCGAAGATCACCACGTCGGCATCGAGCTCCTGCGCGCGCAGCTTCACTTCCTCCGCCTTGCCCTTGCCGATGAACGTGGCGGGATGGATCGTCCCGCGACGCTGCACGATGCGGTCGCCCACACGCGCGCCGGCCGTGTCGGCGAGCAGCGCCAGTTCGTCGAGCGAACGCTCGATCAACTTGCCGTCTCGTCCGGCGTGGCCCACCAGGATGGCCAGTTCGGAGGCGGGCGGCGGTATGATTTCGTGGGAGGTCGGCTTCATCCGCGGGGCATGATCTCGAGGTCGTAGGGAGCAGGCGTCAGGTTCTCGAAGGTGCCGTCGTCGCGCACCAGCACGAGATCCTCGATCCGTACACCCAACGCGCGCGAGGGATAATAGAGGCCCGGCTCGATCGTGATCACCTGCCACGCTTCGAGAATCTGCGTGTTCGACGCGGTGCCGCCCAGGCGCGGTGCTTCATGGACGCTGAGCCCCACGCCGTGACCCAGACCGTGGCAATAGCCCTCTTCAGTGCCGGGGCGTGAGCGTGGCGTCGCATGTCCCTGTTGCTCGAAGATGTCGCACACGAGCTCCTGGTACTTGCGGCACGGCTCGCCGAGCTTCAACGCGCTCATCGCCTGGCGGAACGCCGAGAGCACGTCGTCGTAGAGGTGCTTCAATTCCTCGGGCGCCTTGCCGACGCAGAAGGTGCGCGTCATATCGCTGAAGTAGCCGCCGCCGGCCTCCCCGGGGAAAATGTCGATCAAAATGGGAGTGCCCGGCCGCAACGTCTCCGCATCGTTGCCGCGATTGTGTGGCACGCCTGCGTCGCGTCCCTGCGAGACGATGCTCTCAGCCTCCTCGGCGATACCGTGCGCGATGAACTCGAGCTGGATCAGCTTACGCAGGTCACCGAGTGTCGCCTCTGCGCCGTGCGGGTGCAGCAACTTCGTGCCGTCCATGCGCAAGGAGCCGAGGAACTCGATGGCGCGTTCCATCGCCGCGACATTGCCGCGCGAGACATGGCGAAGCGTGCGAATCTCGTTCGGGTCCTTGGTCGCGCGTGCGGCGGCGAGCAGGTCGGGCTGAGCCGTGTCGACCTCGAGTCCCGGCGCGATTTCCCGCATGCGCGTGACGAGCGCGTGCGCCGTCGCCGCGGGCAGGTCACCGAACAGGCCGATGGTGCCGGAGATGTTCATCGAAGCGCACACTTGCGCGATCAGCCGCCCAAACGCTTTGCCGACCGAGCCTTCCTCTTCCTGTAACTGGTACACCTTGTGCTGCGTGAAGCTCGAGTGCTCGCAGCCCACGGCGGCCGCCTGGTCGCGCTCCATCGGATCGTGCACGAGGTGCGCCCGCCCGTCGGCGGCGCGGAAGTAGACGCCGTAGGCCAGCTTCTGCCCGGTGACGTAATACATCGCGGGGCTGAAGCGGTCGTAGGCGAATACCACCATGCCGGCGAGCTTGCGCTCACGCATCAGCCGGTCGAGATCCTGGCGCACGACGAACTCCTCCTTGAAGAGTGCTGCGGGCAAGTGAACGTGGGCCGTCAACAGTACTGCACGCCGCGCC
>JANLOX010000301.1:0-9778 GCA_031366795.1 Candidatus Eiseniibacteriota bacterium
CTCGCGTGAGGCGTGCGGGACCGGGGTCGGCGACTGGTACCACTTTGGTACCAGTCTCGCCCACCGCGGCCCTGTCGACCGCGAGTTGAGCGGCGAGCCGCACCGCCGCGTCGGCCTCGAGTTGTACCGCGAGGCGTCCCGCTGCGGCACTCAGGTCCGAATCACTGACGATGACGTAGCGATCGAAAATCGCGCGAGTTTTGTGCCCCAGGAGTTGCATTGCAACGCGCTCGGGAACGCCGCTCCGGACGAGGTTTCGCGCTGCCGTGCGGCGGAAGTCGTGCGGGATCTTCCCCGGCAGCCCGGCGTCACGGCATGCAATCTTCCAAGCGCCCCGGTAGTCCTTGATCGGCTTCCCATTGCGGTGGAAGACCCACGTGCAGATGCTGGCCGTCGCGCGCTCGACGGCGGTCGTCTGCTCGCGTTGCTCGCGCAACAACGCCGCGAGAGGCGGCAGCCCCGTGAATGGGAAAAGGCAGGAGGTCTTGTTCTTGCTGTTCCGCGGGTCGAGGCGCACTTCACCTGCGTGGAAGTCCACGTCACGCCATGTGAGCGTACGAGCCGCTCCCGTGCGCCAGCCCGTGAGGAGGCAGAACATCATCAGGTTCCGAAGCGGCACCACGAGATTGGCGAATACCGCTTCGTACTCGGGTGCTTCGAAGAAGCCCTGACGCGCGTTATCGGGGCCGCCCACTTCCGGGAGCCGCGGGCGTACGGTGATGTAACCCGATCGCACCGCGAGCGTGAGCAAGCGACCGAGAATCGCGCGCTCCTGCGCCACGGTTCCGTGCGCGGCGGCGCGCCGCACAACAGTGCCGTCCGGAGCCCTCTCCTCCGTGAGGCGCGAGGCAACGTAGCGCGCGACCTCCGCGTACCCGATGCGGTGGACAGGCAAGCTCAAGGACCTTCGCAGGGACAACGATTGAGTGCAGCGAAGCGATCTAATTCGTAAAGCCCGCCCTTGGGTTTCCGCGGGGGGGCAGCGTCAGGTTTGCCACACCGATCTGCGTGGCGATGCCCAATCGCCCTTCGTGTCCGAGTCGGCTTACCGCCAGAAGTGCGCATAATCGTTGGTATCCTGCCGGATGTGCGTCGGAGGAACAGATGAGCTATGTGTCTTGTGAGGAGTAGCGGACTGCCGCACACTCTGGCGCCTGCCAGCTTGAGGGCATGGCGGCGCACAAACGGAAGCCCTCATGTGGAGAAGTCGCATGAAGCGTATCCAGTCGACCATCTTTCTCACCGCGCTCGCGCTATCGTTGAGTGGCATGGCGTTCGCGCAGGGCGGCGCTCCAGCCGACACGTCCAAGATGAAGGAAACGCGTTCCGAGGAGATGAAGGAAGAGAAGATGGAGGCCAGGCCGCATCACCGTGCCCCCAAGATGGCCAGGACGCCGGCGGTCAACATCAACTCGGCGTCCAAGGAAGACTTGATGAAGCTGCCGGGCATCACGGGCGATATGGCCGACAAGATCGTTGCCGGAAGGCCCTACACGTCGCGGAAGCAGTTGGTTTCGAAGAAGATCCTGACTGCGGCCGAGTTGCGCATGATCAAGGCGAAGGTGACTGCCAAGTAGTAGGTCGCCTGGACCGGGCACCCTCCATCACGGTTAAGTGCGCCGCGAGCCAAAAGGTTCGCGGCGCCGTGGTTCGGAGGGCATCGATTCCGGAGCGATCCACGGCGAGGCTTTGCAGGGGCATCACGATCCGGGGCGGCTCGGGTCACACGTGTTGCGCAGCTGCCGCATCGGCGCGCGTCGCCAACTGGTCATGATCTTCGAGTGATTGGGTTCCAAGGTTTCCGGCCACTCTGGCACGCGCGCTGCACTACTGCGCCGCCGCCGCAATCGTCCCGGTCCACCAGGATCCGGCACAACTCAGGAGGATCACAGATGTTGACATCCCGTCGGCAGAATTTCGTTCGCCTGCTCGCCCTTACAGCGGCCGCAGCGCTCGTCATCGGCATGCCTGCCATCGCGGCGGCGGAGGCTCCGGCCAGTGCCGCGTCGTCGGCCGGCTCCTCGTCCGCTCTCAAGAAGAGGCACGCCCGGGCGGGCGCGGCGGAGGAACAGCGCCAGTTGAATATGCACGTCCAGAAGCTGACCGAGGGTCTCAAGCTGAGCGACGATCAGGCGACCAAGGTGAGATCGATCCTGCAGGGGCGCGCGACCCAGGCGAAGGAACTACGCGCCAAGTTCAGGGGTGAGGCTGCTACGCCCGAGAACCGGGCGGCGCTCGAGAAGGCATACAGGGAACTGCACGCGGACACCGACACCAAGCTCGCCGCGGTACTCACCGCCGAACAGCTGACCGAGTATCGGAAGATCAGTGCCGAGCACATGAGGACCATGGGCGCGAAAGAGGAGAAGGAGGAGCCCAAGGAAGGCAGCAAATAAACGCCAGACGCCTGGGTTCGAACAATGCCGGCTGCTTAGATACACGGCCTCCGGGATTGCAGAACTCGCGACTATCGGCCACGGACGCGCACGATTCCCGCAGCGTCGCGCGTCAACACTGACCCAAGAGAGTCAACCTGCACCCCGAACGTCGCTGCTCCCCCGTTCTCGATCCGGAGGCGATGCGGGCAACAGCCGACACGGGGAGCGCGACCAACAGGCCCTGGCCGCCATAAGAGCTCGTGGCCACCACGAGCAACAGATCGAGGATGCCGTCCCCGGTGACATCGGCGGGAGTGGCGCGGACCAGTCCCTCCTGTGAGGCGTAGATTGCGGTCTGCAAGAACTGGAAGTTTCCCAGCCCGTTCCAAATGACGAGCTGTGCGGAGTAGCCCGAGCCACCGGAGAGCACGAGGTCGGGGATGCCGTCGTGATCGAGATCGGTGATCGAGTTGAGCTTGAAGTCACCGCCCGGGTCGAAAGTGATGGCGCTGCCGAAAGCACCGCCGCCCAGTCCGGGCAGGATCGTGATCGCGCTGCCGTAGGATTGGGTCACGACGAGATCGCGGAAACCATCCGCGTTGAGGTCGGCGGACTGGGCATCCGAGGGCGTGACCGGGAGCTCGATGTTCCCGCTCGAGCCGAAGCGCAGGCCGTCCTGCCCATACCACAGCGCTACGCCATCGAGACCTGCGGTGGCAACGTCGAGCACTCCGTCGCCATTCAAAGGTGCGGGACGGGCGGGCGCCCGAGTCACGCTAGCTGAGCGTCAGCACCCGGCTCGCGCAGGTCCAGATGTCGAGCTGTTTCGCCAGCTTCTTCACCCACGGACGTTGGATCTGCCGCTTCGATGAGTGCGCACCCGTGGGAAGATTGCGGAACCACTTCCCGTTGTGACCCACATGGATCCGATGATCCTCTTCGATCCACTCGAAGCCGGGGGCGCATTCGCTGAGCATGCGACGAATCTCTCTCAGGGGAATCTGCCCCGATGAGGTCACGACGCTAAGCGGCTCGGTCCGCAGACTCGGCCAGCTGGACGTCCTCTTCTCCGACGGACACCCGATCGAGAGATGTGACGCGCGCAGTGGCGATGACCGTGTCGGTCACGCGCTTCAAGTCGGTGAACTCTTTCGCTACCGCGGTGCCCGCTCGGATTTCGACTCGCGCCGTCTGCCAGCGCTCGGCTTCGTGCCGATCGACATCCGCCACGAATGCATCGACCGCAAGCTTGAAGCTCTCGAACGATCCAGCGTCTTCTGCAAGATCATTGAGTATCCCGAAGAAGGCCATCTTGTACGCGGAGTACGCTTCGGCCGGATTGCTCCCATTCGCCGTGAGGCCACCGGGATCGACGCCGTGGCACCACCATGCTCCGTCCTCAATGGCCATGAGCGCACGACCATGCACGCTGACCCGGGCGAAGAACTCCGGGCAGCGCACATCGAAACTCAGGGTCAGGATCAGGGGATACTCAGCCCTAGCACCTCCCAAATGGGGACGCGGTCGGGTGGCGCACTCTAATATCTTGCAGCTAGCCCTGAAATTGGTCAATTCCCCCTAGAACACGAACCCCAGCGTCAGCGGGACCAGGCTCACGCGCGGGTTGCCCGAGAGCAGGCCCACCCAGCGGACATCGAGTTGTACGCTCGGGCCATCGAGGATGCGGGCCGATCGGATACCCACGCCCGTTTCGAGGGCCGGGCCCGCGATGCGTGTTCCCCGAAACAGGAACGGTCCCGGGTCGCGCGAGGGTCCTTCGTGCACGCCACCCAGGAACGCGCGACCGAACCCCGCTCCCAGCGTGGCGTAGGGACCGCGTCCGTCCGCGGTGGGACGCCGCAGTTCGAGTCCGAGCATGGCAGTCACCAGGCTCGAAGACTCGACCGTGGTCATTGCGGTCGTGCTGGCGGTGACCAGCGACGAGGGGACGCCCTTGCCGAGATTGATGAAGGTGAGGTCCAGCGCCGCGCTCGCGAAGCGCTTGGGACGGATACTCGCGCCGACGCTGAAGATCTCCGGCGCGTTCACGAATTTGGCGACCTGGTTGTACTCCCGTGGTGAGGCGATCGCGCACACGCCGCCTTGCAGGCGGATGTGGACGTCGGTGGGTTCAGTGGATCCGCCGACGGGCGCCGTCGATCCCGCGTGTGCCGTGCCGGAGCACAGCGTCACCAGCAGCAGGAACGCGCCGCTTGCGCCGCTGCGCGCCATGCCCCTCGACGTCGTGATTCTCATGAGGCTCGCCATTCGGGTCATGTTGCGGTACTTCTCCGGTCCCATGAGTCTCGTCCCCAGCCATGACACAACCGGCTCGTTGAGCCCCGGTCGCCCCAGTGATACCCCGCGATGCCCCGCAAAGTTCGCGGCTCGGCGGGAGAATTTGCGCGCGGCCGAACATGCGCCGGGGAATGTTGAGTGGCATGTCACATCGTATGCCCCGGGGCAGGTTGGCGCTCCGCGTTGCGTGTCGGCCCGCTGGTGGAGCCCCGTGTGAGCGCCTCCCCCGCCGCACCAATCGCAGTCGGCCTCGTCGGCGCCGGGCCGTGGGCCGAGAAGGCCTACGCCCCCATGCTCGCCGCCGGCCCCGAGACGCGGCTCGCGGGCGTGTGGACGCGGCGCCCCGAGGCGGCGGCAGCACTCGCCGCGCAGCATGGTTGCGACGCTGTCGACAGCTTCGCGGCGTTGCTCGAGCGTTGCGACGCGATCGCATTCTCAGTGCCGCCGCAGGTGCAGGCCGAGCTCGGCGTCATCGCCGCCGATGCGGGCAAGCACCTGATGCTCGACAAGCCGCTCGCGCTCACACTCGAACCCGCCGAGCGATTGGTCGCGGCCATCGATCGCGCGGGTGTCGTCACGCAACTCATGCTGACGCAGCGCTACCGCGCGGCGACCGATGCGTTCGTCGCACAGGCGCGCGGCTTCAAGGCGTTCGGCGCACGCTACGCGTTCCTGACAGGCGGGTTCCTCGCGGGCCCGTATGCCACGCCGTGGCGCATCGAACACGGGGCGCTCCATGACCTGGGACCGCACGCACTCGATCTCGTCGAGGCCGCGCTCGGGCCTATCGTCGAGCTTGATGCTACCGGTGACCCGCGCCGCTGGATCTCGCTCACCTGCACGCACGCGAGCGGTGCCGTCACCGAGATGTCGCTGTCGGGCTCGGTACCGCTCGCGCAGACTGTGTGCAAACTCGAACTCTTCGGAGCGAGTGGAACGATTGCGTTCGATGTCATCGCGTCATCCGGCGAGACACCGTGGTCACGCATTCGCGCGGAGTTCGTGGCGGCAGTGCGCGCCGGCAAGTCCCCCGCACTCGATGCGCATCGCGGGCTCGAGTTGCAGCGGTTGATCGATCGGGCCATGCGGGCGATCGCTTAGCGAATTCGCCCCGCCCTACTTCCCACGCCCCAGCTTCACCGTCACGCTCCCCACCACCCGGTCATCCGACGAATTCGGCGCGCCGGTGCGTTGCAGGCTGCGGTGCAGTACCCCGAAGTCGTAGCGCAGGTCGCCGCTCAACCAGCCGATCCCCAATCCCACCTGGCTCGCCGATGACTCGTGCGTGCCGGGATTCGACTCGCGGCCCACGCCGAAGCGGAGGGTCCACGGTAGTTGAGGATCGTGGTACTCACCGGCGAGGGCAGCTTGCCCAGTGGCGCCATTCGACGCCGCGATACCTGTCCACTCGGTCGCGGTGCGGCCGCCGGCGCCGAGCAGCAGCTGGAACTCGGGGGTAATGCGGGCCTCGATCGAGACGCCGCCCTCCCACGGCGATTCGCGCGACACGGTGGCGGGAACCGAGCCGCCGCCATTCGTCACGGGTACGGTGCCGGTCAGCTCGAGCTTTGGCAGCGCGCGCACACTTGCGCCGATGCGCCAGTCGTGTGGGCAGGGCCGCGATGATGCGTAACGCGCGGAGGCGAGCATGCTCTTACCGCTGCCGGCGAGATCCCACGTGTCGGCGACTCCGGATTGGTTCGCGCCTTCGCGCGCCACCGTGAACTGGTCGATTCGTTTCACCGCCTCGGGAGCGATTCCAAATGCCCAGGCACCCGCGCGAAACGCCACGGCCACACCAGTCCGCCATTCGCGCGTCTTAGTAGTCGAGCGCACTACCGCGGGAATCGCCGGCTGTGTCGTGACGCCTTGCTGGAACGCGCTCTCCTCGCGACGGAACACCGGCTGCGTCGCGTAGACGCTGACGCCCCACGCGCTCTGCGGCGACGCGTACGCGATGTAGCCCCCGGCAGCGTCGAAGAACCCGCGCGTCTCGTCGTACTTCGTGTTGCGCGCGCGCAGGTCCTGGCGGCTCAAGCGCTGCAGCATCGGCGACAGGGAGATGCTATTGCCGAGCGCGCCGACGGCGCTGTTGAACGGCTCATCACCCAGCCAGCGGTCGGCGAGCGCGAAGGCGGCCGAGGAGGCTGACGCGGGCGATGGGTTGGCGCCGGGGAAGTTGAAGATGTCGCCTCGCGGCAAGGGCGCTGTGGCGGCCGGGGCGACGGTGACGAACAGCGCAACTGCGAGGGGTGCGGCGAGCAAGGTGCAAGGCCACGGGCAAGCGGACATTCAAGCTCCGAATTTGTCGAGCCGCCCGGCGTTCGCAAGCAATACCCCGATCAGGTCCTTGCTGGCAAGGACTCCAATGCTGCCGCCCCGACAATTCTTCTCATGAAACTTGGGGAATCCGTCGGCAAACACGTTGGCGCCCGAGATCATGACCGGCACCGGGTGCCACGAATGCCCCTTCATCGGCACCGGTGTCGAATGGTCGCCGGTCACGCACAGCACGTCGGGCTTAAGCGCGAGCAGCTGCGGCAGGGCCAGGTCGACAGCCTCGATAGCGGCGACCTTGGCGACGAAGTTGCCGTCCTCGCCCGCCATGTCGGTGGCCTTCATGTGAATGAAGAAGTAGTCGTGGTTCGCCCATTCGGCGGCGGCGCGCGCGAACGCATCGGCGGGTGCCTCGCCCACCGGGAACAACGCCATACCCGCCAGCTCCGCGACTCCGCGATACATCGGGTAGGCCGCGATGGCGGCAGCGCGCAACTTGAAGCGCTCTCCATAGCCGGCGAACGCGGGGCGCTCGCTCAGGCCGCGGACCAGTGCGGCGTTGGCGGGATGATCGTTCTTCAGGACTTCCTTCGCCTTCGTGATCCACGCGTTGACGATGCGCGCCGCCTTCTCGTTGCCCGCGCCCGCGACCAACGCGTGCGCGGCCGGAATCACCTTGCCCTCTTTGTGCGGATCGGCGTCGCTCACTTCGCCCGTGAGCCCGGGCCCGCGCAGCACCGCGACGAAGCGATGTCCCTTGCCCGCTTGCAGGACAATGTCGATGTCCTCGATGCGATTCGCCTGCGCCTTCAATTGCTCGACGAGTTGCGCGCCGAATTCACCCGCGATGCGACCCGCGCGGCGATCGGTGACGATGCCGGCCGCATCAACGGTGCAGAAGTTCGCGCGCGCGGCGACGTCGCCCGGCTTGAGTTCGATGCCCGCGCCGAGTGCTTCGAGCACGCCGCGGCCGACCTGAGTCGTCACCGGGTCGTAGCCGAACAACCCGAGATGCCCCGGGCCGCTCCCCGGCGTAATGCCCGGCTGCACCGGCAGCAAGCGTCCCATCGCGGCGCGCGTGCTCAACGAATCGAAGTTTGGCGTCTTCGCGGCCTCGAGCGGAGTCTGGAAACCAAAGTCCGGATGCGGCAGGTCGCCGAGTCCATCGAGCACCAGCAGGACGATCTTGGAGGTGTTCTCGAGGGCGAGCGATTCGATCAGGGAGGTCACGGTCGGGCTCCATCAATAGATAAAGTGCGGACGTCGAGGGCGGGTGCGCTTTGGCGCGAGTCTGCTACCCGCGAAACGCGACCGCAAGTAGGCCCGTGCGCCACGTCACGATCTTGCGTTGACCGCCTGCCCCCCATACGCTGCCGCTACCAATCATCGTCGCGGCGGTCCGCACAGGAGGCAATCGGCATGACCATTCGCAAGGTCGGCGTCATCGGCGCCGGGCTGATGGGCAGCGGTATCGCGCAGGTCAGCGCGCAGGCCGGCTTCCCCACGGTAGTGCGTGAGGTGTCGAGCACTTTGCTGGACAAAGGACTCAGCTCGATCATGAAGTTCATGCAGGGCGGCGTGGACAAGGGCAAGGTCGCGCCGCTCGATCTCGACAAAGTGCGCGAGCACCTGAAGGGCACCACGGAGTTGAAGGACCTCGCCGACTGCGACCTGATCGTCGAGGCGGCGCCCGAGAATCTCGAGCTCAAGCGCGAGTTGTGGGGCGCGCTCGATACCATCTGCAAGCCTGAGACCATTTTCGCCTCGAACACCTCGAGCCTGTCGATCACCGAGATGAGCACGTTCGTGAAGCGGCCCGCGCAATTCATCGGCCTGCACTTCTTCAATCCCGTCCCGCTGATGAAGCTCGTCGAAGTGGTGAAGACGGTGCGCACCGATCCGGCGGCGTTGTCGGCGGCGCAAGCGTGGTGCCTCGCGATCGGGAAAACGGCGGTCAACTGCGGCGACTCGACCGGCTTCGTGGTCAACCGCCTGCTCGTCCCCTACATGATCGACGCCGTTCGGCTTTACGAGCAGGGCGTTGCCAGCCGCGACGACATCGACAACGCCATGCGCCTGGGCTGCGGCTACCCAATGGGACCGCTGTTCCTCACCGACTACGTCGGGCTTGATACCACGCTGTCGATCTGCGACATCATGTTCAATGAGTTCCGCGAGCCACGCTTCGCCGCACCGCCAGTCCTCAAGCGGATGGTGCTGGCGGGATTCCTCGGCCGCAAGAGCGGGCGCGGGTTCTACGATTGGACGACCACGCCGCCGAGTTGATGTTCCGCGCACGCGGCGCGAACGCCGCAGAGACAAACGATCCCGCGCACGCGCGGCACACTTCTTAAGGAGGCGGCCATGAAACTCGACACCACCATCGCACTGATCGGAGCCGGCAAACTCGGCGAGTCCCTCGTGCGCGGCCTGATCGACGCCGGCACCATCGATGCCGCCAATGTCACGGTCACCGCCGCCCACCGCTCGCGACCGGAGCGGCTGGCGCAGGAACTCGGCGTGAAGATGGGCACCTCGAATCGTGAGGCTATCAAGGGCGCTGGCGTGGTGATTGTCGCGGTGAAGCCGCAGCAAGTCGGCACCGTGCTCGACGAACTGCGCGGCTCAATGGAACCGAACCAGTTGCTGATCTCGGTCGCCGCATCGGTCGGCACCACGTTTATCGAGTCCAAGCTGAAGGGCCCCATCCCCGTGATCCGCGCCATGCCGAACACGCCCGCGCTGATCCGCTGCGGCATGACCGCGATCGCGCCCGGCTCGCACGCGCGTGACGAGCACCTCAACATGGCGCGCAGCGTGTTCAA
>JANLOX010000350.1:0-3220 GCA_031366795.1 Candidatus Eiseniibacteriota bacterium
ATCGTCGGCGGCCTGATGGGAAGCCCGATCAGTCGATGTCAGCCGGCCGGTGAAGGCGCGGTCGAGAATCGATTGCGCGCCGTCGTGCGTCGATGGGCTCACGCTATGCGCCGTCGTCCAGTCCGGTAGCGGCTGCGCCGAAGCTAAGCTCGCTTCGCAGCTTTTCGATGTGGTCGAACTTGAGATCAAGATAGCGGCTCGCCTGGACGGCCGTAATGCGGTTGCTGTCGAGCGCCTCGATCACAAGCTGTGCGAACGGGCGGCCGCCTCGGCCGAGTGTCTTGTCTACCGGTGAGGCGAAGCCGCCCTTCGGCACCGGCAGGCCCGCAACGTACTCGCTCCAGGTGACTTTCCACGCGTTATAGCCGTCCCAGGTGAGCGCGCCAGACGCGCGAAGCCGGGTGGCCATGGCTAATGGCGTGATGTGGAACTTCTTCGCCAGCGATCGCACCTGCTGGATGTTCCATGCGTCGCGCGGAATCGACAGGCTTCGCAACGCGGCGTGCAGTGCCTCTTCAGGAACAATCGCTTCGCCCGCGGCTTCCTCGGCGAAGCGCTCGACCTCCCGCCATTCGGTGTCGTCGCGCCGCTCCCGGAGCGCCACGCGCTCGTCCTGCCCAAGTCCCAGAGCCACGTGGACCAGTTCGTGTACGAGTGAGAAGACACGGGCGCCTGGCGCCAGTTCCTTGCTGTTGATCCCAATCGCGGGCAGCGGGTAGGTGAGGAGCGATACGCCTCGCACCTGTTCGAGCGGCACCTTGGGAAACTGGAACACAAGGACGCCTGCGCGTTCGATCGCCGAGCGCCATTCGCGCCAGGCCTGCCAATCGTCGCGCCAGCCGTGTTGCTCCGCGGTCGTGATGCCGAGCGCTTCGCGGAGACGTGTGCCGACCGCAGCCGCTCCTTCCGCGATGTGCGCGGCGGTGCTGAACGTGATAGCCGTGATGCCGAGTTCTTCGTTCAGCTCGAGCGTCACGTCGCGTCGATGGGACATGACGCGGAGGGCGAGGCGAAATTCCGCCGACTCGACGCCAGGCTGAATGCCGGGGAGCCGGCGATACTCCGCGGCCAGGGGCGGAACGGCCGGCGGCTGCGGCAGGAAGAACACGCCGAAGGGGCGGTGATAGTACTTTGCGAGCTCCTGCGCCTGGCGGACCGTCGGTTTCCGCTCGCCCTGCTCCCACGAGAGAACGCGATCGAGCTTCACGCCGAGCCGTTTGGCTACCAGCTCGGACGGGTACCCGCTCTGCTCCCGCGCCCATAACAGCAGCGCGGGATTGACGTCGGCAGGGATCGCAGCCACGTCGTCAGTCTAAAGCATTCACGAGCCGGCCGGTGAAGGCGCGATCGAGGATCGACTGGCGCAGGCGCGCGGCGCGCTGAAGATTGGCGGTGACGACCTGTTCCAACGCCGCCACGATACTCAGTCTTCGTTCGACCTCGGCCACGATCCGCTCCTGCTCGGCTTCCGGCGGTAACGGAATTCTCAGAGCCTGCAGTTTGGTCCCGTTAACATTTGCTTGCCCCACTTGCTGGCTCGCCACACTCGCAATCCACGCGCGGCCCAGTGGCGAGTTGATGAAGTACGCGATGTAGTCTGGCAGGCAGCCGTCGATCAGCCGCACCCGAATCAGGTAGGACGCGAACGAACAAGGACGTGGCGTTCCGTGGTACACAGCCGTCTTTCCAACGAGTTCCGCACTGTTCGTACGGTTAAAGAGTAAGTCGCCACTCGTCAGAAGAAGCTCAGGGAATTCACTATGCGCGACTGGTAGATACTTCACGGACTGGAGGTGAAGCCTGCCCTCGGCTATGTTTCCCATACGGACGACTGGGATTCCGATTGGGCGTTCGCGTGTTTTCGCTGAGCTGCCGTACTGAACTCGGGACGATAGCTGTTCAACCGTTGCCCATGTCCACCCGTTGGGCAGCGCCGGCAAGTCGGCGATGTCCGGAGTGTTGGGCTCCGTGTATTTTCCGCGGCCCGTCCAGTTCGCTCGGCGCTCGACGAGAGTTCGCGCGAGAAGTTGCTCGCCGGTTTCGTAGGCGCGGCCGTCTTTGCGCGCGAGTTCGGCTTCGGTCGGCACGAGCCGGCCCTCGCACGCGGCCTTGAGAATCGCCGCGCGGTAGCGTTTCAGTTTCGCCTGCGCCTTTCGCAACGCCGCGACGCCCGCGTCGAGCCTGGTGAATTGCTTCTCGATCTCCGCCACGATCGCGTGCTGTTCGGCGATCGGCGGAATCGGAACACTCCAGTCCAGGATCATTGACTTCGTCAGGGCCTGCCGCGTCGCTCCGACTTGCACGTTGAACACGCGAGCCTGCTGGTCTGGAGACGCAAGGAAATTGGCCAGAAACTGCGCACTGAGCCCAGGCGCTGGGCGGATGATGCATACATGCTGGTTGACCCGCGCGCCAGACAGACTGGCAGGCGCAGTCGTCACACGGCCGATGGAGGCGCCAGTAATGTTCAGGAGGACATCGTGAGCTTGTACAACCACGTGGTCGAGCTTGGCGGCTTCCTTCTGATCGAGATAGGCAAGCCCGTCCGCCCTGAACGCGGCGAAATGCACATTCATTGACCGGATCAGCGGGATGCCGGCAGCCTTGTAGACAGCTTCACCACCTCGCGGCGTCGACCCGCTACCGACCTTGCTCGTGATCTCGCCAAGCTTCCTCGTTGGCCAGCCGGTCGTCATGCCGCGAGCGTCTCGTTCAGTTCATCCAGACGCCGCGTGAGGTCTGGCGCGGTCACTTCCACTGCCTCACGCGCAAACCCTTCACACGCCGGAACTCCTTGACGTTGCCGGTGACGAGCGTCGCGTCGAGGCTGCGCGCGTGGGCGGCGATCAGCGTGTCGAGCGGGCCGATCGCATGGCCGGTTCGTTCGAGTTCCGCGCGGAGCTCTCCGTAATGCGTGACGGCGGGCAGATCGAACGGAAGAACGGCGAAGAGCGCAAGCAGTCCGTCCACCGCGATGCGTTGCTCGCGCGAACGCGACGATCGGTGGACGCCCACCTCCAACTCCGCCGCGGTGATCACGGACACCGCGCACTCGGCAGTTGGCGGCAGGTCCGTCAGTGCGGACTGTCCGCGAATGAGGGAGACGCATACCGAAGTGTCGAGGAGATGCAGCATTCCCGGTCAGAAGTCCAGGTCGCGTTTCTGTTGTTCCTTCGGACGCTCGATGTCGGGGAAGTCCGCGCCTTGCGGAAAGCGCTCG
>JANLOX010000371.1:0-1927 GCA_031366795.1 Candidatus Eiseniibacteriota bacterium
CTGCAGGCGTGAGCTCGAGCAGCTCCAGGGCGAACGCGTTCATCTTTGCATTGTGCCGGTTCATCAAGCGCCCGATCAGCCGCCCAAAGAGGCCCGTGGGGTGCGAGAGCTTCTGAGCAACGATACGTGGAGGCATGGTCAACTTTCTAGGCAAGAGACGGCAGGTATGCGTCAGTTGGTTACGCGACACGAGGCCTAGTCGAGGCCTAGTCGACATCTAACGAACACCGTTGTGCTGCAGCGCCTTCCTTGCATCACCCGAACGTTGGTCAGCGCGCTGGCTGCACCAGCGCGGCGTTAGGCGGCGCGCATTCACATAGTAAGTGCAACAGCGGCCCCACGAGAAAACGGTGACCTGGGATACGCTACGCTTCGATTCTCCGCCAAGAGAAGGAAGCCTGCCATGATGTATCGCCAGATCACCGTTGCGGAAAGGTACACGCTCAAGGTGCTACAGGTGCAAGGGTACACGCCGGCCGCGATCGCGCGCGCGCTCGGCCGCCACCGCAGCTCGATCACGCGCGAGCTGGCGCGCAACCGCACGCACTACGACGACTACTACCGGCCGCAGCTCGCCGATTGGTACGCGCGGGGCCGGCGGTCGCGGTCGCGGCGCAACACGCGCTTCACACCCGCCGACTGGGCGCGCGTGGACGCGTGGCTGGGCGAGGACTGGAGCCCCGAGCAGATCGCCGGGTGGTGCGCCCGCTTCCGCCTGCTGGCGATCAGTCACGAAACGATCTATCGCCACATCTGGCTCGACAAGCGGCGCGGCGGGACGCTGCACGTCCATCTCCGCCGCGCGAACAAGCCGTTCCGCAAACGCTACGGCGCCTATGACAGCCGCGGGCGGCTCGCCTGCAAGCGGCCGATCGCGTCGCGCCCGCCCGGCGCCGAGCATCGCTCGCGCTTCGGGCATTGGGAAGGCGACACGGTCCTCGGCGCCAGCCAGGCGGGGCCGTGCATCGTGACGCTCGTGGAGCGGAAGTCGGGCTTCACGGCGATCGGCAAGGTCGCCCGACGCGCGGGCGCCGAGGTGAACGCGCGCCTCCGGCAGCTCATCGATGTCCAGCCGCGGCCGGTGCGCACAATCACTGTGGACAACGGTACGGAGTTCCACGGCTACAAGGCGCTCGAGCAACTCGTCGACGCGCGGTTCTACTTCGCGACGCCGCACCACTCGTGGGAGCGCGGGACGAACGAGAACACCAACGGGCTCATTCGCCAGTACCTGCCCAAGCGCGCGAGCATGGCCGCGTTGACCCAGCAGGATTGTAATCGGATCGCGATGAAGCTGAACCGCCGGCCGCGCAAGCGACTGGGCTACCGAACCCCGGAGGAGTGCTATGTCCCGTGACGCTCAGTGTTGCACTTCAAACTTGACCTCAGATGGTGCGCGGGTACGCTCCGGGTACATAGGTAACACTTTCCTCCGGCAACATGGGTGACACTCCCTCTACACTGATCGATCAACGGAGGTTGGTCGATGCCCTGGCTCGAGACGTCCCCCATGCACGAACGACTGCGGTTCATCGAAGCGCACCACGACGGGCTGTACGACATGACGGAGCTGTGCGCGCGCTTCGCCGTGTCGCGGAAGACCGGCTACAAATGGCTGGATCGATTTGCGGAGGAGGGGAAACGTGGGCTCGCCGATCGGAGCCGCGCGCCGCATCACTGCCCGCACACGATCGCGCGCCACGTCGCGAGCCTCCTCTGTGCGGCGCGGCGCGCGCACCCGACCTGGGGCCCCGCGAAACTGATCGTCTGGCTCGCCCCTGCAGCATCCGGAGATCGCGTGGCCGGCGTCGAGCACGGCGAGCGACCTTTTCGTCCGACGCGGGCTCGTGAAGCAGCGCCGGCGCCGGCGCCCGCACCCGCAACCCGGCGTGGTCGCGCCGGTCACGCACGCGCCGAACGATTTGTG
>JANLOX010000401.1:0-3945 GCA_031366795.1 Candidatus Eiseniibacteriota bacterium
CCTGATGGCTGCGTTGTGCGGTTGTTCCTCGAAGTCCAGCAACCCGACCGCGCCCGTGACGACCATTCCGGTTTCGCGCGCTTACAACGGCACCGCCTCGGTTGGCGACTTCATGACCATCACGCTCGATGCTGCGGCGCACACCATTCACTACGAAAACCATTCCAATGGTGACAGCGCGACCGTGCCGTACACGGTCAATCCCGACGGCACCTATGCGCTGAGCGACCCGACCGTGTGAGCGGTCACCGTGCTGGATGGCTCGGGCGCAACGCTCGCCACGGGAACACTGTCCCCGGTCGCAGACGCGTCCTATCTCCAGGGCACCGGCAAGCTGAGCGATCCCTGCAACGGTCTGTTCACGCTGCGTCTGTCGACCGTGTCGTCGACGCAGGACGTGTTCTGCACCTTCCTCAACGGAACAGTGCTGTTCTCCTCGTTCAAGTGTCCGCTGCCGCTCGATCCAGGTAATGCCTACGAGTACTTCTATGGGTGCGGGCTGAAGTAATTCTGGGACCGAACACGCGAGCACTTGCCCCGGGCGAGTCGCGATTGGGAGCTGTCCGCGCGGACAATTGAGGGCTCCGGCTCGCCCCGGGGTGCGCTCATCGGCTGTTCGCGGCGCCGAGAACTGTCCGCGCGGACAGTTTGCATAACAATGCGTTAACGCCGTGTGCTCCGCGCTCGATGGGCTGCAGCGCGCGGCGATGCTGCTATTTTTTTCGCCTCATGATCCGCCGCGCCCGCACCGTTCCCTGGATCAACGCCGCGACGAGCAGGAACGGCACCACGGGCACCACGAGCAACCGCCGCGGGTCGAAGCGCCACTTGGCCCACACCACGAGAAGCGCGGCGAGTGCGACGACGGCGAGTTCTGCGCCGAGCACCAGGGAGCCGAGCGCGCTTGCGATGGCCGCGGCAATGACGGCAACCACGAACGACACGCACGCGCGCACGATCGGGCGGCGAATGGTGATGGGGCCGAGCGTGTGCACCTCGATCGACTGGCGGAAGCGCTGTGGGTGCCGCGCGGCGAGCAGTGGGTCCATCATGTGCCGTCGGGCCCAGCGCAGCGGGTCCCAGAACCCTAAGTGCTCATCGGGATGCTCGACGCGCACGTCGGGCGCAGCATTCGCGACCGCGCCCAACGCTTCGAGCGTGAAGCCGAAGTCGGAGTCCTCGCGGAAATAGACGTGGCTGGCGGCATCGAAGAAGTCCTCGCAGTAGCCGCCTGATCGTGCGAACAGCTCTCGTTGCACAAACAAATTGGTCGGCAGGTAGAGCGGTGCGTCCTGCCGCTGGTGATGCACGGGGCGCCCGCCGGGCTTGGTGGTGGATCCCACGATCACCTGCGCCTCGGGTGCCACAGCGATCGCCGCCGCAGCGCGCTCGAGCCAGTCGGGCGCGGGCGTGCAATCGTCCTCGGTGAATGCGAGCCACACGCCGCGGGCCGTTTCGGCGCCGCGATTGCGCGCAGCACCAGGGCCGCCGCCCGAGCGCGCCACGCACACGCCGCCGAGCGCTGCGATACGCGTTGCGAGCCCGGCATCGAGCGAGGGCGCATCGAGCGCGACAATCCATTCCCAGCGCCCACGGTCGAGTGTCTGCGCGGCGAGTGCTTTGATCAGCGTCTCGAGGCGTCGCGGATCCCCGAGCGTCGGGACGACCACCGAGAATTGGGGCGTGGCACTCAGCTGCGGCTCGCCTCGCGACCCGCGAGGGCGACGCGCTGTTCGCGGTACCATGCAATCGTGCGACGCAGGCCCTCATCGAATGACGTCTGCGCGCGCCATCCCAGCAACTGCTCGGCGCGCGTCGTGTCGAGGCAGCGTCGCGGCTGGCCGTCGGGCTTCGTCGGGTCCCAGCGAAGCTGGCCGGTGAAGCCGCTGTGCGCGGCGATCGTCGTGGCGAGTTCGCGAATCGAGATCTCGCGCCCGGCGCCCAGGTTGATTGGCTCGCTGTCCTCGAGCATCTCGAGCGCGCGCACGATGCCTTCCGCGGCGTCCTCGGCGTAGAGGAACTCGCGCGTGGCGTTGCCGCTGCCCCACACTTCGATCTCGGGTGCTCCCGCGTCGGCCGCTTCAACGCACTTGCGGATCAGCGCCGGGATGACGTGCGAACTCTCGGGATTGAAGTTGTCACCGGGGCCGAACAGGTTGACGAGCATCACGTTTACCGCGTCAAAACCAAATTCCTGCCGGTAGGCTTTCGACTGCACCAGCAGCATTTTCTTGGCGAGGCCATAAGGTGCGTTGGTTTCTTCGGGGTAGCCGTTCCACAACTCTTCTTCCTTGAACGGCACCGGCGTGAATTTTGGGTACGAACAGATCGTGCCGACACTCAGGAAGCGCTGCACGCCCGCGAGCCGCGCGCGCTCCATCAGCAGCGCGCCCATCTGCAGGTTGCGGTAGAAGTAGGTGCCGGGGAATTTCCGGTTGGCGCCGATGCCGCCGACGGTCGCCGCGAGGTGGACAATCCCCTCGGGTTTGAGCGTGTCGAGCATGCGCGCTACATCCGCTTCATGCGTGAGGTCGTAGTCGCGGCTGCCAACCGGCGTGGCGTTGGTGTAGCCGTGCGCGGCGAGCGTGCGCATGAGATGGCGGCCGAGGAATCCCGTGCCGCCGGTGATGACGAGGCGCGCGGCCGGGCTGGTTTTTGAGTGTGTACTCATGGTTCCGGCGAGTCTCCGCGAGGGGCAACGGTCCGTCAAGCTGCCGCGGCCCGTGGGACAGCGCGCCCTGCGCGGCACTCGCACTTGTGCGCCGCGCGCGCCCGCCGCGGCGTTACCCCTTCGGAGGGTAGGCCACGCGCCGCCGGTACCACGCGACGAATCCATGGAGCCCCAGCCGTTGCATCGCCATGCGCAGGGTGCCTTTGAGCCACAGCGCCCACAGGTACGGCTGGCTGGTGGTCCACCCCGCCGGCAGGTGGTGGGCGCGGATCCCGTGCGTTTCGCGCAGTGTTTTCCATAGCGAGCGCTCCGATTGCCCGCCGGCGGCGAAGCGCGCGAGTGCCACGGGGATGATGCGGAACCGCGCGCCCGCGAGTTTTGCGCGCAGGAAGAAGTCGTAGTCCATCGCATTGCGCAGCGTGGTGTCGAAGCCGCCGAGGCGTTCGAACCATTCGCGGCGCATGAACGTGGCGGGGTGGTTGAGCGTCATGTCGATCGTCAACCGCTCGGGGTCGCAGCGGCACAACACGTCGCCCGAGTCCTCGGCCTTGAGCATCCAGCCGCACAGGATGTCGGCGTCGCGGCGGCCGATCTCAGCGAAGATGTGCGCGAGGGCGCCGGGCAAGTAGGTGTCGTCGGCATGCAAGTGGGCGATCCATTCGCCGTTCGTCAGCCGCACGCCTTTGTTCATCGCATCGGAGATGCCCGAGTCGCCTTCCGAGACCCAACGCACACCGCGCGGCTGCCAGGCTTTGAGCTGTTCGAGGGTGCCGTCGGTCGAGCCGCCGTCGACGATCAGGTATTCCGTCTCCGGCGTGCGTTGCGCCAACACGCTCTCGACGGTCGGACCCAACAAGTGCCGCGAGTTGCGGCAGATCGTGATGATGCTCAGGCGCGGTTGCGCGCTCATTCGAGCTCCGCGTAGACGGCATCGTGCAACTTGGCGCAGCGATCCCATGTGAAGCTCGCGGCATGTGCGCGACCCGCGGCGACACGCGCAGGTGCGCGGCCTTCGCCAAGCATAGCCGTCAGCGCGGCGACGAGTGCCTCCGTGGAGGCTGGCTCGGCGTAAAACGCAGCCTCCCCGCCGACCTCGGGCAGCGACGCCACGTTCGACGCCAGCACCGGGCAGCCGAGCGACAGCGCTTCCAACACCGGCAGGCCGAAGCCTTCCCATAACGATGGATAGAGCAGCCCGCGCGCATGTTCGTAGGCCCAGCGTAGGCCGGCGTCGGCGGCGTCGCGTTGGGAGATGCGTTCCATGACGCCGAGCT
>JANLOX010000461.1:0-4720 GCA_031366795.1 Candidatus Eiseniibacteriota bacterium
CCCCCGCGCCCACCACTTCGCCCGGCCGCCCCAGTGGACGGCGTGCCTGCGGTCGCGGTTCGACGCGTCGACCACGGCGGGGAAGGTGTCGATCCGGCCGCTCGCACCGTACCGATCGACCGCCCAGCCATCGTTCGCATCGGACGGCGCCTTCGCGCCAGCCTACTCTCGAGCCGGCGCCGTGTGGCACGACAACGTCGGCCAGCTGCATCGACTCGTGAACCGCGACGATCAGCCCGAGGTCGTCAGGGCCCCGGCGTCGATTCTGCGCGCGCTGCGCATGATCGCGACATCGAACGATTGGTGGGTCGCGACCGATACGTCGCTGCGGTGCTTCGACGCCGAGACGCTTAGCCAGCGTTTCACGGTGGACCTGGCGCCCGCGCGTGTGATCGACATCGCGGCCGATGCGCGCGGCGGGATCGTGGCGTTGGTCGAGCTCGAGGGTGTTCTGCAGTGCCTGCATGTCGACGGCGTCGGACAGATCGGCGCGACGGTCGCCCTGAACGGGTTGGTCGACGCCTGCGCGTTCGCTTTCCTGCGCGGGCCGGGTCGCTTCGTCGTGCTCTCCGGAGATGGCGAACGGCTGCACTGGTTCGCAGCGGCGGACGGCGTGGCCTTGTGGCGCACGCAGCTCGCGACACTCGCGCCTTGTTTTGTCGGCGACACGCTGGCCAGCGATGCCCGCAAGCGGGTCTGCGTGGCCGGTGCCGCGCACACACGTGCGGGCCTGGCCTCGCGTGTGCTCGTGCTCGACGCCGACGGTGTGCCGATCGACGACGTCGCCTTGGCCGAACCCGCCACCGGACTCGCGCCCGCGGGCGACTCGTTGCTGGTCACGACGCAGCGTGGCCTCTACTGGCTGGCGCCCGGCGACCCGGTGCCCGACGAGGTTTCCGAAACGCGCGCGGTGCTGGTCACGCCGGTGCTGGAGGCACCCGAGGTCGCGGACCGGCGCCGCTGGCTGCGCGCCGAGGTCATCGCCGACCTGCCGCCGGGAACCACGCTCGACATCGCCTGCGCCACGACCGACGACGAGACGCAGCGCGACCGCCTGCAGGCCCTCCTGGACGACGTATCGACGCCGCCCGACAGCCGCTTGGAGCGGCTGCGCGCCGAAGGGATTTGGCAACGCTCGTTCGCATTCCACGGCGACGCGGCCGCGGCGCAGCCGCCCGACGTGGCGTTCGCTTCGCCGCTCTACGAGGTGCATGACCGCTTCATGTGGATCCTCGTCACGCTTACCGCGGGAGCCGGTGCGAAGCTGCCAACCCTGTCGCGGCTGTCGGTGCTCTATCCGGGGCGCACGTTGATGGAGCACCTGCCCTCGATCTACCAACGCGAAGAGTCCAAACCCGCCAGCTTCCTGCGTGCGCTCGTCGGCGTTCTCGAGACCACGACCCAGGGCCTCGACACCCGCATCGCGGCGATGGGAAGCCGCATCCACCCGCAATCGGCGGCGCCCGACTGGCTCGACTTCGTCGCGCGCTGGCTGGGTCTGCCGTGGGACGACGCACTCGACCCGGACCAGAAGCGATGCATCGTCGCCCACGCCGCGCAGATGGCGCAGGGACGCGGGACGCGTGCGGGGCTGGAGACGCTGCTCACCTGCCTTCTTCCGGACGCACCGCGACGCTTTCGCATCACCGACTTCACGGTCGACCACGGGTTCGCGACGCTGGGCGGCGACGCTTGCCTGGGCAGCGCCCTGCCCGCGCTGCTCGGTGGCCTGGCACCGGCGGCGGCACGGCTCGGCGTTCGCGCGACGCTCGGGTCGATGCGCCTGCCCTGCGGTGGCGCCGAAGAGGACATCACGTCGCGCATGGTCGGACAGGTTCGGGTCGACGTGGCGGCCAGCGCGCAGGAACGTGCACGCTGGTCGCCGTGGCTCGACGGCGTGGTCCGCGAGATGGTGCCGCTGACCGCCCGCCTGACGCTGCGTTGGCTCGGCATTGACGCACTGCGCAGCCAGCGGCTCGACGAGACCTTCACGCTCGAGGCGCCGGCGGCGCCGCGGCTCGGCACCGATAGCGTCACGGGACGAACGCGCCTGCCCGACCGCGCGACCGGCCTTCCCACCTCCGGCAGCAACGCCGGACCCACGCTGCATTGACACCACAGGTCGAACAGGAGAAGCGCTCATGGACAAGCCAGCGATCCCACGCCACATGCCGAAGACCCGTGCGGCCCGGGCCGAATGCTGCACGGACGACGAGTGCTCCTCCGGCCTGCGCAACCAGTACTTCGTCGGCAAGCGGCTTACCCCCAACGCCTTCCAGGTCGAACAGACCTACCTCAACGAGCGCCGCCGTCTGCTCAACCGGGCCGTGGTCGGGTGGGGCGTGGTGCAGGGCTATTCGATCAAGGCCGTGCCGGTGTCACCGTATGAGCCGAACACGTCGTCCGGACGGCTGCAGATCGGGCCCGGGTTCGCCCTCGACGAGCCTGGCCGCGAGCTCGTGCAGGGCGGCGTGATCGATCTCGGGGTGGCCGACTTGCTGCTGCTCGAACAGGTCGTCAGCCAGCCCGATCCGTCGTCCGGCCGTCAAGACACTAACCGACGGGAACCGTGCCGACAGGTTTCCGAACCCGGCAGCAACGCCGGCAGCGGCTGCTGGCTGCTGAGCGTGCACTACGCCGAGCAGGACGTCGGCCACGTCACCATCAGCGACCCCTGCCGCTGCGATCGCGATGAATGGGACCAGGTCTGCGAGACGGTGCGCTACTCGTTGCGGCAGATCGATTGCGCCAAGTGCTGCGCCGAGCCCCCGTGCGAGCTGACCTGCGGCTGCGGCAGCGGCCCGTGCTGCGAAGCGGCGGCCGACGGCACCGCCCGCACCCCCCACGAGCGCCACGGGCCGGCGATGCGCGGCGGTTGTCAATGCCTTTGCGACCACCTGAGCCGAATCGATTTCGACACCGAGGGCCGGCGGCTCTGCGAGATCGAGGAGCCGTGTGCCCGTGTCAGGGTCGACCTCGACCACGGCGTGCCGCTCGCCTGTGTGCGCCTGCGCCGCGACACGTGCAGCGACTGGATGTTCGACCCCTGGATCGAGGCCTGCGGGCCACGCCGACTCGTCAAGCGCAACGACGTGCTGTTCGACCTCATCCGCGGCTGCGACCTGACCCGCATCAGCAAGATCGGCTGGGCGCCGTGGCACCGCTCGCGCACGCCGGTCTCGTGGGCCGAGTTCGCGAGCTCGTTCGGCAGCGAAGTCGAGAAGGGCCGCAACGTGACGCAGAACTACTGGGTCGAGTTCTCGCGCCCCGTGCGCGCGGACACCCTCCGCGCCGACTGCTTTTCGATGTCCATCCTGGCGGCCGAGGCCGAGGGCGGCTGGCGCCAGTCGTGGCGTGTCCCGATCATCGGCGTGCAGACCTCGGGGTCCGGCGTGCCCAAAGGCTGCGTGACGAAGGCGACGCTCGTCGTCGACGCAGGATGGGTCGACGACGCACTCGAGAGCCGGAAGACGCTGTTCAACGACGACGACACCTGGGTCGAGATCGAGGTGCTGGGCGACTACATCGTCGATTGCAACGGCCAGACGGTCGATGCGAATGCCGTCGGGCTGTCTCCCGCTCCCACTGGCAACGGCGCGCCGGGGGGCACGTTCTGTTCGCGGTTTCGGGTGGCGGCACGGCGGCATTCGCTGTCCAGGTCGCCCGAACCCGAGCTTCACAAGCAAGGAGTCGAGCCATGACCGCAAACCATTTGCCTGTCGCCACGGCGACGGGCATGTCGCCGCTGACGGCGGCCAAGTTCGGCCCGGGAATGCTGCTGCAGGACGATGACCTCGCGCAGTTGGGCAACTACACCCAGGAACTGAGCCGGCTCATGTTCCGGTCGCTGCTCGGGTGCGGTGTCGTCTGCGGCCTGGTCGTCGGCGTGGATCACCAATGTGGCAAGCTGATCATCACGGTCGCGAACGGCCTCGCCCTCGACGGCTTTGGCGACCCGGTGCACGTGCCGCGGCCGGTGCCGGTGCCGGTGGATTCCAGTTGCGACCCCAATTTTCCGACGCGGCTTTGGGTCGTTCTTTGCAGCAAGCGCAAGTGCTGCGCGCCCCGCCCCACGATGTGCTCGAGCGACGACGAAGAATCGCCTGCGGTGTGCACTCGCGAGCGATACGGTTTCGAGATTCGAGTGGTTCGGACCCGGCCAGCGTGTGTGTGTGGCTGTCCGGAGTCCGACACCGAAACGCTACTCGAGAGCGATTGCCGGTGCGCGAATCCAGCGCTCAAGTGCTACGCGCATCACTACGCAGGTGACTGCCAGTGCGACTGGGGCGATGGGTCCGACCGCGAATGCGATTGCATCCTGCTCGCACGGTTGGATAACGACGGCGACCTGAATCATCCGAAGTGGACGGTGAACCACAGCGTGCGTCGCTTCATCCGGCCGGTGCTGATGGAGGATCCACAGGCCCGGCTCGAACTCGACCGCAAACGCCTGCAACAACCGCTCGCGGTGGCAGCCGTGGGTGGCAACTCGACGCCGCCAGTGGACGGAGCGGCGGACGCCTAGTGGGCCGCCCCGCGACCTGACGTTGACGAAGTTGCGGCCACATGGCACACGAGCACACCGCATTGCGCACCCCCGCGGTGGAGCGGCGGCCCCGGGGCGCCGCGGCGCGGGCGCGCCGCGGCGCCGCCGCGGCGGCGGGGGGGGGCAAGGGCGTGGCGCCGCCCCGGGGCCACCAGGCCCCACAGGCGCGTGTTT
>JANLOX010000170.1:0-1721 GCA_031366795.1 Candidatus Eiseniibacteriota bacterium
TGCCGCCCTTCGCGTTGAGCTTGCCGTCCTTCGTGTTGGGCGTGCCGCTCTTCGCGGTGGTCTTCATGTGTGAGGTATCGCGAGCAGCGACCGTGTGGGGCGTCGAGTCCATCACGACGGGTGCTGCGCCCGCGAGCGCACTCGAGTCCACCGTCGTCGAATCGTTCGTCGCCGCTTCGGCGAGCCCCTCGAGGCTCATCAGCTTCACCTCTCGCTTGATCCACGCCAGCCCGTGCCTGGGGCCCGCCGCGCGCTGCATGGCGTTGTGACCGGCGCCGAGCGCCAGGCCGACCAGAACGATTGCGATGATGCCCCGCCACAGATTTCCGCCCTGCTCGTCCTGCACGCCCATAATGATGTCTCCACGCTCGTGATGAGGGTCTGCCTGACCGTGAGGGCACGGCCCTTCATGCCTCTACATATTAGCTGTGGCCGGGCCCGGCGCTGTCAGGAAGGCGTTAGCTGGGGGTTGGTTCCGGCCAACGCAGCAGAATTGCGGCCGCCGTCTCGCCCGCCGCCAATGAGGCGCATTCGGCCGGGATCTCGATCAGGGCATGCGCTCGTGACTGGGGCCCCAGGTGCCCGGAGACCTGCGCGCCGCAGGGGCGGCCCCACCACCGGCCCCCACGCCATTCGAGGCTCGCTCGTATGAAGTCCGTGCGCTCTGCGCGGGACTCGATGTCCACCGCGACGCGGACGCGAATGCGGGGCCGCGACAGCCGCCGGAACCCCTGCAGGCGCCGCAACGCCGGGCGCACCAGCGCCTCGAACACGCAACAGACCGAGGCGGGGTTGCCGGGAAGACCGAAGAACAGCTTGCCGTTGGCTGCCGAGAACGCCTGCGGGCGGCCGGGCCGCATGGCGACCCGCCATAACTCGGCGCCGGGAATGCCTTCGAGGTCGCCCTTCACAGGATCAAAATCGCCTGCCGAGACGCCACCAATCGAAAGCGTTACGTCCGAAACGTCGAGCGCCGAACGGATCGCGCGCAACGCCTGGCCCGGCGCGTCACCTGCATGCGCGACCGAGACGACCTCGCAGCCGGCCTCCTCGAGCAGCGCGCGCAGCATGGGGGAGTTGCTGTCGCGGATAGTGCCAGGGCGAAGCGCGTCGGTGGCGCCCAGCAATTCGTCACCTGTCGAGACGATCGCGGCCCGCGGGCGGGGGCCGACGCTGACTCGCGAATGCCCGAGGGCCACGAGCAGCGCGAGATCGTACGCCGACAACTCACGGCCGGCGTGCAGCGCGAGGGCGCCGCTCACGAAATCCGCGCCCGCGCTGCGTATGTGCTGGCGGGGCGGAGCCGACGCGGTGAAGCGCGCGTGTTCCGTGACGCCGCCCAAACGCTCGCAGTCCTCGAACGCCACGACCGCATCGGCTCCTTCGGGGACTGGCGCTCCGGTCATGATGCGCGCCGCTTCGCCCGCGCCCAGCGCGCCCTGCTGGGAAGCGCCCGCGGCGATCACGCGCGTGACCGCGAGCGTCACGGGATGCGCCGCGGTGGCGTGCGCGAGATCGAGTGTGCGCACCGCGTAGCCATCCATCGCGGAATTGTCGAACGGGGGCAGGGCGTGCGGCGCGCGCACCGTCTCGCGCAGCGCGCGGCCACGCACCTCGGCTACGTCGATGATTTCAGCGGGCAAGGGCGCCGCGGCTGCGAGGCAGTGCGCGCGAGCTTCGGCGAAGCTCAGCTGGCGCGGCGTCATGCGGGGGCGCCTCCG
>JANLOX010000015.1:0-1835 GCA_031366795.1 Candidatus Eiseniibacteriota bacterium
CCGCTGGTGTTCATCGACAACGCGGTCGATCCCGCCACCGGCACGCTGCTGCTTAAGGGCCAGTTCGAGAACCGCAATCACCTGATGTGGCCTGGCCAGTTCGTGGAAGCGCGGCTCGTGCTCAGCACCGAGGCGGACCGCATCGTGGTTCCAGCGACCGCGGTCACCACGGGGCAACAGGGCAGCTACGTGTACGTGATGAATGCCGACTCAACGGCGGCCCCGCGACCCGTCACCATCGCGCGCACGCAGGGCGATGTCTCGATTGTCTCTCAGGGGCTCGAGCCCGGTGAGACCGTGGTCACGGACGGCCAGTTCCGCCTCTCGCCCGGCGCGCGCGTGGTCGTGCGCCAGCCGGGCAAGGGCGCCGGCGGCGGCAAAGGCGGCGCGGGTGCTGATTCGTCCCACGGCGCGGGCGGCGACTCGTCGCACAGCGCTTCCGCCAAAGCGGCGAAGGGCCGCAAGTCGTGAACCTCTCCGGCCCGTTCATCCAGCGGCCGATCGCGACGACACTGGTGATGCTGGGGATCCTGTTCTTCGGCATCGTCGGCTACACCGGCCTGCCGGTGAGTGACGTGCCCAACGTCGATTACCCGGTCATCTCGGTCGGCGCGAGCCTCGCGGGTGCGAGCCCCGAGACCATGGCGGCTGCGGTCGCGACGCCACTCGAGAAGCAGTTCTCGACCATCCCCGGCCTCGATGCGATGACGTCATCCTCCTCGCAGGGCTCGACGAACATCACGCTGCAATTCACGCTGAGCCGCAGCATCGACGCGGCGGCGCAGGACGTGCAGGCGGCGATCGCGCAGACGTCCCGCCAGTTGCCCACGGGGATCGTGCCGCCGTCCTACCAGAAGCTGAACCCCGCGGCGTCGCCGGTGATGCTCTACGCGCTCACTTCGCCGCTGCTGCCGCTGTCCAAGTTGAATGAGTACGCCGAGGACTTCCTCGCGCAGCGCATCTCGATGATCGATGGCGTGGCGCAGGTGCAGATCTTCGGCTCACAGAAATACGCGGTGCGCATCCGGCTGAACCCGCAGGCGCTGGCCTCGCGGCAGCTCGGGCTCGATGAAGTGGTCAGCGCCGTCTCCGCGGGCAATGTGAACCTGCCGACGGGCATCCTGTACGGCCGCGCCCGCACCACGACGGTCGAGGCGAATGGACAACTGAAGAACGCCGCCGACTTCGGCAACCTCACGGTGGCCTGGCGCGACGGCCGCCCGGTGCGGCTCAAGGATCTCGGCGAAGTCATCGACGCCGTGCAGAACGACAAGGTCGCGACGTGGTACAAGGGCCAGCGCGGCATCGTGCTCGCAATCCAGCGGCAGCCCGGCACCAACGCGGTGGCGGTCGCCGATCGCGTGCGCGAACTGCTGTCCCGGCTGGGGCCGCAGTTGCCTGCCTCGGTCGAGTTGCACGTGATCTTCGACCGCTCGGTGTCGATCCGGCACTCGGTAAAGGACGTCCAGTTCACGCTCCTGCTCACCCTGCTGCTCGTCGTGCTCGTGATCTTCGCGTTCCTGAAGAGCGTGCCGGCCACTTTGATCCCGAGCCTCGCGCTGCCATTTTCGGTGGTCGGCACCTTCGCGGTGATGCGCCAGTTGGGCTACAGCCTCGACAACCTCTCCCTGATGGCGCTGACACTGTCGGTCGGCTTCGTGGTCGACGACGCCATCGTGGTGCTCGAGAACATCCACCGTCACATGGAGCGCGGCATGCCGCGACACGAGGCCGCACTCGTGGGCTCGCGCGAGATTGGCTTCACGATTCTTTCGATGACGCTGTCGCTTGTCGCCGTGTTCATCCCGGTGCTGTTCATGGGCGGGCTGCTCGGG
>JANLOX010000053.1:0-2080 GCA_031366795.1 Candidatus Eiseniibacteriota bacterium
CGCTCGCGTCGCCAATTTCAAAGCTCTGCGTGGCGCTGCCCGCCGCGACGACGATGGGCTTCTGTAGGTTGCCGATCACGTAGCGAGACGCCCCGCCGCCCGTGAGTGTCGCGCTCGCGCCGAGGATCAGCATATTGGCGCCAGTGCGCACTTTGCCATTCGTCAGCGTGAGCTGCTGGCTCACCGTGGCAGCAGAGTTGAGCTGCAGCTCGGCGGGATTGTTGAGGCTCAGGTAATCGAACGTCGTGGCGCCCGTGAGCGTCTGCATCGCGGCGCCATTGAAGCCCACGGCGCGGCTCGCGGAGTTGAAGGTGCCGGCGTTCGTCCAGTTGCCCGCAACATTGAGGTCGCCACCGATGGCACTCGACAGCGTGACCGTGGCGCCCGCGGCGATGCTCACGTTGCCGCTGATGTTCGCGGCGTCCGGGGCGGCGCCGAAGCTTACGGTGCCGGCATCCGCACGGAAGTCGCCACCAATCGTCCAGGCGCCCGTGCCGCGCGTGATCGTGCGGCCGGCGCTGTTCATGGTGAAGTCCCAGGTCCCGATCGTGCCGAAGCCCGTCTCATCGGTGAGGCTGTTGAAGACGTAGCTGTTACGCGAGAACGGCTTGGTCTCGGAACCGATCGTGGTGTTGTGGACGACGTAGTAGCGCTCGTAGCGCGCCGAGGTGCCGATCAGGCCCGTGCCGTTCTCCGTGGGTACCGGTGCATAGACGAAGCCGCCGGACGACGTGATGTAGCCAAACCACCCGAACGAAGCCGGCTTGCCGCCAATCGCTACCCAAGGAATCGCCACCTCGCGCGCGCCCGCATTCGAAGCATACGAGCCGAATGCCGCGGTGGCGGTGCTCCAACCGTTGGAGCCATTCGCGGTGCGGTACTCGCGGTAGCCGTCCTTGAAGTACACGACGAGATCGGCGCGGCTCTGCAAGTTGGCGAAGCTGGCGCCGTCGTAGTTGAAACCCACCGCTGTGCCGTCGGCGTTTGTTCCGCCATTGATCGGCGTCAGCGGATTCCTGTCGAGGTAGAGCACCGCAGCCTCGGCCGTGTTCGAGGCCGAGATCGCGATGTAGAGATTCGTCGCGTCCCACGTCATGTACCAGATCTGCGAGCTGGACGTTCCCTGCTGGTTCTGGCCGTTAATGTGCACGCCATATTCGTTCGCGGTGATCGTGCCGTCGACCGTGACGGCGACTGCCGGAGCGAGCGCGAGGACGAGATCAGCGCCGGAGAGCGCACGCGCCGGTGTGGCCGCGAGCATCGCAACACAGATCGAGGTTGCAATTCCGGTGAGCACGCGCGAGGCGCGAGCGCGAGCACGGGTCACAAGGGTCATGGGGGCTCCGCGGGGGCAGGGCAAGTCACGGGCGCGGCAACATGGCCGCCGGGACGCAACGGAATGGGGACTTCTCACCAAAATTCTCCCCCAACCGCGGCCCGGCGACAAGACCCTTTCCGCTCAACCCCCGCCGCTCGGCGCCGCCAGTCCCTTGCCCGTCTTCAATTGCTCCATGATGGCGTCGAGCACGGACTTGGGCGGTCGCACCTGGTCGAGCGTGAGGCTCGCCAGCGACGGCTCGACCAGCCCCAACTCTTCGTTGAGCGGCTTCACATTCGGGTCGACATAGATGAGGCCCGTGAGCAGTCGTTGCTCGCGGCGGCTGCGCTCGAGCACATCGAACGCCTGCTCGCGGCTGCGCGCGTCGTGGGTGCTGTCGAGTTTCTGCAGCACGACATGCGAGCCATCCGGCATCGCCACGTCATAGCTCGTGCCCGGCTCGTAGTCGATGGTGATGTCTTCGTAGTAGGGCACGTAGTCGATCGTGTGCAGCGGCGCGTCATGTTCCTTCACGAAGGCGTACGACTTGGTCGAGCCTTCGTGGTCCGCAAACGTGACACACGGGCTAACGACATCGAGCACCGCCGTGCCGCGATGCGAGAACGCCGCCTTGAGCAGCGCGCGCAGCTGCTTCTGGTCGCCTGAGAACGAGCGCCCGACGAAGCCGCAGCCCAATTGCAGCGCCAGCTCGCAGCAATCGATCGGCATCAATTCGTTGATGCGTCCGCTCTTCTGCAGCGT
>JANLOX010000058.1:0-30729 GCA_031366795.1 Candidatus Eiseniibacteriota bacterium
GATGGTGATGCCGGGAGACAATATCGACGGAATGGAAATCGAACTGATCAGCACGATCGCGATGGAAGACGGGTTGCGCTTCGCGATCCGTGAAGGCGGCCGCACGGTCGGCGCCGGTGTCGTCACCCAGATCATCAAGTAGGAATCAAAACAATGATTCAGAAGATCCGCATCAAGTTGAAGTCATACGATCACGCCACGCTGGACCAATCGGCGGGCGAGATCGTTCGTGCGGCGCGCCGCACCGGGGCCGAGACCTCGGGGCCGGTGCCGCTGCCCACGAAGAAGCCGATCTACACCGTTTTGCGCAGTCCGCACGTCGACAAGAAGTCGCGTGAGCAGTTCGAGATCCGCATTCACAAGCGGCTGATCGACATCACGCGCTCGACCCCCCAGACGATGGAAGCGCTCGAGAAGCTAGACATCCCGGCTGGCGTAGACATCGAAATCAAGACTTAGGAAAGCGATTCGCGCCCGCCCGTTGCGCGGTCTGGCAGCCAGGCACGACTCGCGGTCCTACGAATAATGCATAACCGGAGTAACTCTCCATCATGATCGGATTAATCGGTAAGAAAGTCGGAATGACCCAGCTCTTCGATGAGAAGGGCGAGGGGATTCCCGTCACCGTGATCGAAGCGGGGCCATGCACCATCACCGATGTGCGCACGCTCGAGCGTGACGGCTACCAGGCCGTCCAGCTCGGCTACGGCGCGGTGAAGGAAAAGCGCATGACGCGTCCCGTGCTGGGCCAGTACAAGAAGCGGAACCTGGCGCCGGCGAAGTTCATGCGCGAATTTCGCGTCGAGGACCTGAACGGTCTCGAAGTCGGCGGTCACCTGACCGTGGACCTGTTCGAGAAGGGCCATCACGTGGACGTGCAGGGCGTCACGAAGGGACGGGGTTTTACCGGTGTCGTGAAGCGCTACGGCTTCGTGACCGGGCACGCCTCGCACGGACCTACGCATGGCAAGCAGCCCGGATCGATCGGCTCGTCGGCGTACCCGTCGCGGGTCATCAAGGGCAAGCGCATGCCGGGCCGCATGGGCGGCGAGAAGTTCACGGCCAAGAACCTCGAGGTCGTCGCGGTCGACGCCGAACAGAATGTCCTGCTGGTGCGGGGCGCGGTACCTGGTCCGGCGAACGGTCTCGTGATGATCCGCAAACGGAATGACTGATATGAGCGCCACGGTGAAGGTGTATGCGATGGACGGTAGTGCCAAGGGCTCGGCCGAGCTGCCGGCGGACTTGTTCGGTCAGCCGGTGAACGAGCACTTGTTGTGGATGTCGGTGAAGCGCCACCTGGGCAACCAGCGTCAGGGCACGGCCGCGGTGAAGAATCGCGCCATGGTGTCCGGCGGCGGCAAGAAGCCGTTCAAGCAGAAGGGAACGGGCCGCGCGCGCCAGGGCTCGAACACGTCACCGCTCATGCCGGGTGGTGGCCGCACGTTCGGTCCCCAGCCGAAGAGCTGGCGCACCGACCTGCCGAAGCAGCAGCGTCGCGCGGCGCTGGCTTCGGCGCTGTCGCTCAAGGCGAGTGAGAACGCGGTGTCGATTCTCGATCAGTTGTCGGTCCAGTCGATCAAGACCTCGAGTGTCGCAGCGGTGCTCAAGTCGCTCGGCATCTACGGCAAGCGCACACTGTTGATCGTGGGCGAGCACGACGACACGCTGTGGAAGTCGTGCCGCAACATCCGCACGCTGTCGATGACGGTCGCGGACCGCTTGAACGCCTACGAACTGCTGCATTGCGAAGCCGTGGTGCTGACCTCGGCGGGCCTCAAGCGCGTTCAGGAGGTACACACCGGATGAAGGACTCCCGTACCATTCTGCGCCGCGCGCTGATCACCGAAAAGGGCACGCTGCTCCGCGAAGTGCGGAACCAGTACCTGTTCGAAGTGGAGCGCGACGCCAACAAGATCGATATCAAGCGCGCCGTCGAGACCATCTTCAAAGTGAAGGTCAAGTCGGTGCGGACCCAGCAGCAGCTGGGCAAGGTTCGCCGCCAGGGCCGCTATGCCGGCAAGCGCAGCGATTGGAAAAAGGCCATTGTGACGCTCCAGCCAGATCAGAAGATCGATCTGTTCGAGCAGATCTAAGGACGAATCATGGGACTCAAAAAATTCCGTCCGACGACTCCGACGCTGCGACACAGCGAGCTGCCGGACTACAAGGAAATCACCCGCCGCCAGCCGGTGAAGTCGCTCACTGAGCCGTTGTCGAAGAGCGGTGGACGCAACAACTATGGCCAGATCTCGCAGCGCTGGATCGGTGGCGGGCACAAGCGCCGCTACCGGATCATCGACTTCCGTCGCACCAAGGACGGCGTCCCGGCGGTGGTGGCGAGCATCGAGTACGATCCCAACCGTTCGGCGCGCATCGCGTTGCTGAACTACTTGGACGGTGAACGGCGCTACATCGTGGCGCCGGATGGCTTGAAGGTCGGGGATCGCGTGCAGTCGGGCGTCGATGCCGACATCAGCGCCGGCAATTGCCTGCCGCTCAAGTCGATCCCGCTCGGTACCAACGTGCACAACGTCGAATTGATTCCCGGACGCCTGTCGCGTGTCGCGCGCAGCGCCGGGGCTTACTGCCAGGTGATGGCGAAGGACGGCGATTACGCGCAGCTGCGCCTGCCGTCCGGTGAAGTTCGCAAGTTCCACGTGAACTGCCGCGCCGTCGTCGGGCAGGTCGGTAATCTCGAGCACGAAAACGTGTCGTACGGCAAGGCGGGACGCACCCGCTGGAAGGGCCGGCTCGGCAGCGTGCGCGGTGTCGCCATGAATCCCGTTGACCATCCGATGGGCGGCGGTGAAGGCAAGTCGTCGGGCGGCCGCCATCCGTGTTCGCCATGGGGCAAGATCACCAAGGGTCTCAAGACCCGTCGAAGCAAGTTGAGCGATTCGCTCATCCTGCGTCGCAGGAAGAAGTAAGGAGAGCCGTCGATGGCGCGTTCAATCAAGAAGGGCCCGTTCGTCGTCGAATCTCTGTTCAAGAAGATCGAGACGATGAACCGGAGTGGTGAGAAGCGGGTCGTGAAGACGTGGGCCCGCCGCTCGACGGTCGTGCCGGAGTTCATTGGCCACACGCTGGCCGTGCACAATGGCAATAAGTTCATCCCGATCTACATCACCGAGAACATGGTGGGACACAAGCTCGGCGAATTCGTACCGACCCGCGTGTTCCGTGGGCACGGCCAGAAGGCCGCCGAAAAAGTCTCCGCACCCGGGAAATAGACCATGGAAACCAGAGCCATTCAGCGGTACGTGCGGATCACCCCGCGCAAGTGCAACCAGGTGCTGGAGCTGATCCGCGGGCAGTCCGTGGAGTCGGCCCAGACGACGCTGGAGTTCACGCCCAAGTTGGGCGCCCGAATCGTTCAGAAGGTGCTCAAGTCTGCGGTTGCGAATGCGCTGCACGAGGGCAAGGTGCGACTCGAGGACCTCTACGTGAAAGAGGCCGTCGTTGGCGCCGGTCCCACGCTCAAGCGTTGGCTGCCGCGCGCCCAGGGGCGCGCCACCCCGTTGCTCAAGCGCACGAGTCACGTTCAGGTGACCGTGGCGACCAAGGAGTAATCAGAAACCATGGGTCAGAAAGCCAATCCGATCGGGCTGCGGCTCGGCATCGTCAAGACGTGGGATTCCAAGTGGTTCGCGCAGCGTAACTATGCCGAACTGCTCAAGGAGGACCTGCTGATCAAGCGCTACTTGAAGAAGCGCCTGTACCAGGCCGGCATCTCCAAGATCACCATCGAGCGCAAGGGCGACAAGGTGACGATTGGCATTCGCACCGCGCGTCCGGGTCTGGTGATCGGGCGCAAGGGCGAGCAGGTCGACAAGCTGTCCGAAGAAATGAAGACGCTCACCAAGAAGTCCGTGCAGCTCAACATCGAAGAGATCAAGCGCGCCGACCTCGACGCCCAGCTGGTGGCGGAGCACATCGCCAAGCAGCTCGAGCAGCGGGTGTCGTTTCGCCGCGCCATGAAGAAGGCGATCCAGTCCTCGATGCGCGCGGGCGCCTTAGGCATCCGCGTCGCCGCGTCGGGCCGCCTGGGTGGCGCCGAAATGGCGCGCTACGAAACCTACCGCGATGGCCGGGTGCCGCTGCATACGCTGCGCGCCGACATCGACTTCGCCCGTGCCACCGCGTTCACCCCGTTCGGAACCTGCGGCGTGAAGGTGTGGATGTTCCACGGCGAAGTACTCGACAAGTCACAGACCGCGGCCGAGACCGGCACGCGGACCGCCGCCAAGGCAGGAGCGTAATCCCATGCTGATGCCAAAGCGTGTCAAATACCGCAAGCAGCAGCGCGGGCGTATGAATGGCAAGGCGTACCGTGGCAGTTCGGTGACGTTCGGCGAGTTCGGGCTGCAGGCGCTCGAGCCGGCGTGGGTCACGAACCGCCAGATCGAAGCCGCGCGTGTCGCGATCACCCGTTCAATCAAACGCGGCGGCAAGGTGTGGATCCGCGTGTTCCCGGACAAGCCGGTCACGAAGAAGCCGGCGGAAACGCGAATGGGCAAGGGTAAGGGTGCCCCTGAATTCTGGGTCGCCGTCGTGAAGCCGGGCCGCGTGCTGTTCGAGCTCGAAGGTATCCCCAAGAAGGCCGCCCAGGATGCCATGAAGCTCGGCGCCTCGAAGCTGCCGATCCGCACGCGTTTCGTCGAGCGGCACCAGCTGGGAGGGGAGTAATTCAATGGCGCACCTCAAGCCAAATTCGATTCGCGACATGGGAGTGGATGAACTTGAGACCCGTGTCGCCGAGCTGCGTGAAGAGCTGTTCAATCTGCGCTTCCGCAACTCACTGAAGCAGCTCGACAACCCGCTTAAGATCCGGGAAGGCCGCCGCGAAATGGCGCGTGTCCTCACCGTACTGAACGAGAAGCAGCGGACGGCAGGATCCGCGGCGACGAAGGCGTAATCCTTAAGGAGGCGCTTAAGCAGGCGCCCCTTCAAGAGGTCAGGACCAACGACATGACGACGGAAACGACGACGGAAACGACGACGGAAGCGGCCGAACGCAATCGCCGGAAGGCGCGCGTGGGCAAGGTGGTCAGCGATCGCATGGACAAGACCGTGGTGGTCTCCATCGAGCGCCTGGTGAAGCACACGACCTACGGCCGTTACGTCCGTCGCCGCGAAAAGTTCAAGGTGCACGACGAGAACAACGAGTGTCGCATTGGGGACACCATTCGCTTCATGGAGACGCGCCCGTTGTCCAAGGACAAGCGCTGGCGTTTCGCGGGATTCGTGGAGCGCGCCCGATAGCGCGAGCGCTTAGTCCTTTCGGGCTCTGAAGCCCTAAGGGACACCAGAGGGAGATCAGATGATTCAGCTTCGATCCATAGTGACGGTCGCCGACAACTCCGGCGCCAAGCGTGCCCAGTGCATCAAGGTGCTTGGCGGGCATCATCGTCGCTACGGCCGTTTGGGCGACATCGTCGTGGTGTCGATCCGGGATGCCATCCCGGGAGCGCAGGTGAAGAAGGGTGACGTCGCGAAAGCGGTCGTCGTGCGCGCCGTGAAGGAAGGCCGTCGCAAGGACGGCAGCTACATCCGTTTCGATGAAAATGCCGTGGTGCTCATCAATGACGACCGGGAGCCCAAGGGTACCCGTATCTTCGGCCCGGTGGCGCGCGAACTCCGCGAAAAGGCCTTCATGAAGATCATCTCGCTCGCGCCGGAGGTCATCTAATGGCGCTCAAGATTCGCAAGGGCGACCGCGTCCAGGTCATCGCCGGTGACGACAAGGGCAAGATCGGCCGCGTGTTGTCGGTCGACGAAACGAAGAATCGCATCATCGTCGAGCACGTGAACTTCGTGAAGCGCCACACCAAGGCGCGCAAGCAGGGCGGACAGAGCGGCATCATCGAGCGCGAAGCGCCGATGCACGTGTCCAATGTGATGCTGTACGACGACAAGGCGGGCCGGGGAACGCGCATCGGCACGCGCGTGCTGCCGGACGGGTCGCGGGAGCGGATTTCGCGCGCCAGCGGCGAGACGATTGCGAAGGGCGAATAAACATGGCGGACGACAAGAAGGCTAAGGGCGCCGACAAGGCGCCGAAGGCTCCGAAGGCCGAAAAGGCTCCCAAGCCCGAGAAGGCCGTCAAGACCACCAAGGGTTCGCGGGCCGGCAAGGGCGGCGAGGGCACCACGCGCGGAGCAGTCTCCGCCGAGCGCCCGCGCGGCTCCGCCGGCAAGCCGCGGATGTCCAAGTTCTACGAAGACAATGTGCGGCCCGAGCTGATGAAGAAGTTCGGCTACAAGAACGTGATGCAGGCGCCGCGCTTCACCAAGATCGTCGTGAACATGGGCGTGGGCGACGCGCTGTCGGACCAGAAGCTGCTCGAAGCGGCGTCCAACGAACTCGGCCAGATCACCGGCCAGCGTCCGTCGTTGCGCCGGGCCAAGAAGTCGATCTCCAACTTCAAGCTGCGCGAAGGTGTGGCGATCGGCTGCGCCGTGACGTTGCGCGGTGCGCGCATGTACGAATTTTTCGACCGTCTGGTCCACGTTGCGGTGCCTCGTATTCGCGACTTCCGTGGGCTTAGCCCGCGGTCGTTCGACGGACAGGGCAACTACAACATGGGGCTCACGGAGCAGATCATTTTTCCCGAGATCAATTACGACCGGGTGAGCAAGGTGCGCGGCATGGACGTGACCATTGTCACGACGGCCCACACGGACGAGGAAGGGCGCGAACTGCTGAAGCTCATGCAGATGCCTTTCCGTCAGCGATAAGTCGGAGGAGCCTTGGCGAAGAAGTCGATTGTCGAAAAGTGGAAGCGGACGCCGAAGTTCAAGGTCCGCGCGTACAACCGCTGCCACCGTTGTGGCCGGCCGCGCGCGTTCCTGCGGGATTTCGGCATGTGCCGAATCTGCTTCCGGGACCTGGCGCTGTCGGGACAGATCCCTGGGGTCACTAAGTCGAGCTGGTAAACCGCTCGCCTCTTTTTGAAGGTGAGTGATTGGCTGTCTCACAGGACCAGGCTGCAGGGCGCCTTGGGTGGCGCCCTGGACGCTGGGACGGAGGTTTCATGTCGGTCAGTGATCCGGTGGCGGATTTCCTCACCGGGATTCGCAACGCGCTAAGGGCTCGGCACCGCAAGCTGGACGTGCCCGCGAGCAAGCTGAAGGCTGAGCTTGCGAAGGTGCTGCTGCGCGAGCGATACATCAATAACTTCAAGCTCATCGACGATGAGCGCCAGGGTGTGCTGCGGGTCTACCTCAAGTACGGTCAGGACGAGAACCCGGTGATCAGCGGCCTGCGCCGCTCGAGCACCCCGGGCCGTCGCGTGTACGTGGCGAAGGACTCGATCCCCAGGGTGATGGGCGGTCTCGGTACCGCCATCGTGTCGACGTCGAAGGGCATCATGACGGACCGCGAGGCGCGCGAGGCTGGTCTCGGCGGCGAGCTCGTGTGCCAGGTTTGGTAGGGGGCCGCCATGTCGCGAATCGGTAAGCTGCCTGTCGCCATCCCGAGCGGCGTTTCGGTCGCCGTCGCGGACGAGCGGGTCAAGGTCAAGGGTCCCAAGGGCGAGCTGGTCACGCCCGTGCTGCTGGGCACCCACGTTGCGGTCGAAGGGACGCAAGTCCGGGTCACGGCGGAGCGCATCACGCGCAACCCCGCGTTCGGAACCATGCGCGCCCTGATCCAGAACATGGTGACCGGTGTGAGCACCGGCTTCAGCAAGACGCTAGAGATCGTCGGAACCGGCTACCGCGCCAACATGGACGGAGCCACCAAGCTCGTGCTCACGCTCGGCTTCTCGCACCCGATCCACTTCGAGGCGCCGGCCGGAATCATCATCAAGTGTGAGACCCCGACGCGTGTCACGATCAGCGGTTTCGACAAGTACCTGGTGGGCCAGGTGGCTGCGGACATTCGCGCCTACCGTCCGCCTGAGCCGTACAAGGGCAAGGGTGTGAAGTACGAAGGTGAGTACATCCGTCGCAAGGCCGGTAAGGCCGCAGGAGCAGCGTAATGAGCGGTTTCCACAACAAATATGAGCGGCGGCGCATTCGCCGTTATCGCATTCGCAAGCGCGTCGTGGGGTCGGTTGCCCGTCCGCGGTTGTCGGTGTTCCGCAGCGCCAATGACATCTACGCGCAGCTGATCGACGACGTGACCGGGACGACTCTCGCGGCGGCATCGAGCCGGGAAGAACTGGGCTCGCCCGTCGAAGGCAAGGGTAAGACCGCAAAGAGCTTCGCGGTCGGCAAGCTCGTCGCCGAGCGCGCGGTCGCAAAGGGCATCGATCTGGTGGCCTTCGATCGCGGCGGCTATCTGTATCACGGTCGTGTGAAGGCGCTCGCTGAAGGCGCCCGAGCCGCCGGACTGAAATTCTAGGAGGATCCATTGGCACGAGCTCCTTCGCATCATTCGCACGCGGACGCTCCGAAGTCGGAGTTCCTCGAGCGCGTCATCAATGTCAATCGCTGCGCCAAGGTCGTGAAGGGCGGGCGGCGCTTCTCGTTCAACGCCATCGTCGCCGTCGGCGACCAGAAGGGTCGCGTCGGTGTGGGACTGGGCAAGGCCAATGAAGTCGCCGATGCGATTCGCAAGGCGGGTGACGTGGCCAAGAAGAACCTGTTCAAGGTGCCGGTCACGCGCTCGGGCTCGATCCCGCACGTCGTCATCGGTCACTTCGGAGCCGGTCGCGTGATGCTCAAGCCAGCCACGCCGGGAACGGGCGTCATCGCGGGCTCGACGGTTCGCGCCGTGCTCGAAGTCGCCGGAGTCCAGAACGTGCTGACGAAGTGCCTGGGCAGCCGCAATCCGCACAATCTCGTGAAGGCCACCATCGAGGGTCTGAGGCAGCTGCGCCGCGCCGGCGATATCGCCCGCGCGCGTGGCATGACGGTTACTGAGCTGTTCGGAACGAGGAGCGCACAGTAATGGCTGGCAAGCTCCGCATTCAGCAGGTAAAGAGCGCGGGCGGTCATCGCTTCGACCAGGAGCGTACGATCCGCGCGCTGGGATTCCGCAAGCTCAACCAGACGGTCGAACACAACGACACTCCCCAGATCAGGGGCATGGTCTTCAAGGTCCGCCACCTTGTAAAGGTGGAGGAAAGCCAGTAGGACGACGCCACAATGTCACTTGGAAAGATCCGCCCGAATGCGGGCTCAACAAAAGATAGGAAGCGCCGTGGCAAGGGCGCCGCAACCGGCCTTGGCGGCACCGCCGGCAAAGGGCACAAGGGCCACAAGGCGCGTTCCGGCGGCAGCATTCCGGCGCGGTTTGAAGGCGGTCAGATGCCGATTCAGCGGCGTCTGCCCAAGCGCGGCTTCACCAACCATCACCGTGTCGAGTATCAGGTATTCAACACCGGTCAGCTGGCGAATGTCGCGGCGAACACGGTTGTGGATCGCGCGTGGCTCAAGCAGCAGGGCCTGGTCCGTCGCACGGGCCCGGTGAAGCTGCTCGCCCAGGGCGAGATCAAGGTCGCGCTCACGGTCAAGGTCGACGCGGCATCCGCCGCGGCAGCGCGTGCAATCGAGGCGGCAGGTGGCCGTCTCGAGGTTGCGGCGCCAAAGGCATAACCCCTCATGCTCGAAAAGTTCAGGAACATATTCCAGGTCCCGGAGCTGCGGCGGCGGATTCTGTTCACGCTGGCGCTGTTCGTGGTGTACCGCTTGGGCGAGCACGTGCCCACGCCGGGCGTCAATGCCAAGGCGTTGGCCGGTGCATTCGCGTCCCAGTCGGGCACCCTGTTCGGCCTGTACGACCTGTTCGTCGGCGGGGCGTTCTCGCGCGCCACGGTGTTCGCGCTCGGGATCATGCCGTACATCTCAGCATCGATCATCATCCAGCTGCTCGGCGCGGTCGTGCCCTACTTCGAGAAGCTCCGCAAGGAAGGCGAAGAAGGCCAGAAGAAGCTGACGCAGTACACGCGTTACGGGACCGTCGGAATCGCGCTCGTCCAGTCGCTCGCCTACAGCGTGTTCCTGCGCAACATGGGAGCGTCGTCGGGCGTGACGGTCGTGCCGGATCCGGGAATCCTGTTCACGTTGTCCACCATGATCACCCAGACGGCGGGCACCATCTTCGTCATGTGGCTGGGTGAGAAGATCACCGAGCACGGCATCGGCAACGGCATCTCGCTCATCATCTTCATCAACATTATTGGCCGTGCGCCCAACGCCGTGTTCTCGGCGGTCGACAGCTTCCGTGCCGGCACCTTGTCACTGCTGGTGATCCTCGGCGTCGTGGCGTTGATGGTCGCGGTGATCGCGGCCGTGATCGTGATGACGCAGGCGACGCGCAAGATTCCGGTGCAGTACGCCAAACGCATCGTCGGACGCCGCATGTACGGGGGCGCCAACACGCACATCCCGCTGCGCGTCAATAGCGCGGGCGTCATTCCGATCATCTTCGCCTCGAGCGTCATGATCCTGCCCGCGACGATTGCCGGTTTCGTTCCGCCGAGCAGTCCGCTGGCGTCGCTCGGGCAGATGTTCAACCCGATGAGCTTCATCTATAACTTCGTCTACGCCATCATCATCGTATTCTTCACCTACTTCTATACCGCGGTCGTGCTGAACCCGAACGACCTGGCGGAGAACATGCGCAAATACGGCGGCTTCATTCCGGGCGTTCGCCCCGGCAAGAAGACGGCCGAGTACATTGACCGGGTGTTGTCGCGCATCACGCTGCCGGGAGCCATCTTCCTGGCGCTGATCGCGGTCCTGCCCGATCTGATGATCTCCCAGTCGGGCATGCCGTTCCTGGGGTTCGGAGGTACGTCGGTGCTGATCGTGGTCGGCGTGGCGCTGGATACCCTGCAGCAGGTGGAGTCGCACCTGTTGATGCGGCATTACGAAGGTTTCGTGAAGCGCGGCAAGATTCGCGGCCGTCAGAGGATGTAGTGCGGGTCGTCTTGCTCGGACCACCGGGCGTGGGCAAGGGCACTCAGGGCCGCCGGATCGCTACCGATCGCGGTTGGCCGCTGATCTCGACAGGGGAAGTCCTGCGGGATGCCGTCTCACGCGGAACGGAGTTGGGGAAGGTGGCAGGCAGGATCATGGCGGCGGGGCAGTTGGTGCCCGACGACGTGATGATCGGTCTGGTTCGCGAACGGACGTTGGAGCCCGATGCCAAGGGCGGATTTTTGCTGGATGGGTTTCCGCGCACCGTGCCACAGGCGGAAGCGCTCGAAGCCCTGCTGACGGAGCGGGGGCAGGCCATCGATGTCGCCCTGGCGCTGTCGGCGCCGGAAGAAGAGTTGGTGCTTCGCCTTACGGCGCGGCGGGAGTGCCCGGTTTGCAAGCGGGCGTACAATCTGGTCAGCGCGCCTCCGCGCGTCGACCAGCGCTGTGACGATCATCCGGACTCAGGCCTGATCCAGCGGGCGGATGACGAGGAAGTAACGATTCGCAAGCGCCTCGAGGTGTACCTGGCGCAGACGCGGTCGGTGGTGGATTACTACGGGGCGCGTGGGCGCCTGATTGAAACGGTCGGGACTGGCACTGCTTCCGAGGTGTGGGACCGGCTGAAAATCGCCCTCGAGGCGGTGGTGGGAGGACGTTAACGTTGGTGTATCTCAGGGAACCATCCGAAATCGATCTCATCCGCGAGGCGGCCCAAGTGGTGGGGCGCACGCTCAAGATGCTGCGGGAGCATGTGCGCCCTGGCATCACGACGGCTGAGCTCGACAGGATCGCCGAGGCCTACATCCGCTCACAGGGAGCGGAGCCGGCGTTCAAGGGTTACCGGGGATTTCCGGCGAGCATCTGCCCGTCGGTCAACGAGCAGGTCGTCCATGCGATTCCCGGCGGCACGAAGTTGAAGGAAGGGGACATCATCGGCCTCGACGTGGGCGTCCGGAAGAACGGCTACTACGGCGACGCTGCGGTGACCTACCCGGTCGGCGCCATCGACGACGAGGCGCAGAAGTTGCTCGACGTGACGCGCGAGTCGCTCGCGGCGGGGATCGCGCAAGCGCGGCCCGGCAATCGAGTCGGCGACATCGGGCACGCGGTTCAGGCGGTCGCCGAGGCGAATGGGTTCTCGGTGGTGCGCACGTTGGTAGGGCACGGGATTGGTCGCGAGATGCATGAAGAACCACAGGTGCCGAACTATGGTCAGCCTGCGCGGGGGCCGCGGCTGCTGGCGGGGCAGGTCATCGCCATCGAGCCGATGGTGAACATCGGGGGTCCCGATGTCGTGACGGGCAAGGATGGCTGGACCGTCCTGACCCGTGACGGGCTGCGCTCGGCGCACTTCGAGCATACTGTTGCGATCGGGCCGGACGGCCCGGAAATCCTGTCGCAGGTCGAAGACTAGATGAAGGGGTCGAGGACGATTTGAGCAAAGAAGAAGGAATCCAGGTCGAGGGTACGGTCGTCGAGCCGTTGCCGAATGCGATGTTCCGCGTCGAGCTCGAGAACGGTCACAAGGTCCTGGCGCATATCTCGGGCAAGATGCGGATGCACTTCATCAAGATCCTGCCCGGGGACAAGGTGACCGTCGAATTGTCACCGTACGACCTGACCCGGGGACGCATCGTCTACCGGTACAAGTAGCCGCACGGGGCCAGTAACGGCCCTGCGGAATCGAGGAGTCGAAGCATGAAGGTGCGTACCTCAGTCAAGAAGATCTGCGAGCACTGCAAAGTGGTGCGTCGCAAGGGCGTGATCCGGGTGATCTGCACCCGCAATCCGCGTCACAAGCAGCGTCAGAAGGGCTAAGGGGGAATCGAGTGGCACGTATTGCAGGCGTTGACCTCCCGGCGGAAAAGCGGATCGAAATCGCGCTGACGTACATCTTCGGCATTGGCCGGACGACGGCGCGCCGGATCCTGCGGGATGCCGGAGTGAACCCGGATATCCGGGTGAGAAGTCTCAGTGATGAAGACACCGGAAAGCTGCGTAGCACCATCGAGCGCGAATACAAGGTCGAGGGTGCGTTGCGCAGTGAAGTGGCAATGAACGTGAAGCGCCTGATGGACATTGGCGCCTATCGCGGGCTTCGCCACCGGCGCGGACTGCCTGTGCATGGGCAGCGCACGAAGACCAATGCGCGGACCCGCAAGGGCCCGAAGAAGACCGCGGGTGCCATGCGTCCCAAGGCGGCGGCGAAGCCCGCACCGAAGAAGTAACCACGGTCACCCCGCATGCGCGGGGTGGTCCTGACGGAGGTTTTGAGTGGCTGATGTAAAGAAGACCAAGAAGCGGGACAAGCGGGTTGGCGTCAATGGCGTTGCCCACGTGCACGCCAGTTTCAACAACACGATCGTCTCGATCACCGACACCGACGGCAACGTGCTGTCCTGGGCCAGCGCCGGCAAGGTGGGGTTCAAGGGATCCCGCAAGAGCACGCCGTTCGCGGCACAGGTCGCAGCGGAGGCGTCGGCGCGTGAAGCGCTGAACGCCGGTATGAAACGCGTCGAAGTGTGGGTGAAGGGTCCCGGAGCCGGGCGTGAATCTGCGATTCGCGCCCTGCAGGCGGCCGGGCTCGAAATCTCCGCAATCAAAGACGTCACCCCGATTCCGCACAACGGATGCCGTCCGCCCAAGCGGCGCCGGGTCTAGGAGAGCACGATGGCGGTTTACCACGACGCAAAATGCCGGCTGTGCCGGCGTGCCGGTATGAAGCTGTTCTTGAAGGGCGCCCGCTGCAGCAGCGACAAGTGCGCCATGGAACGCCGTGCCTACGCCCCGGGCGAGCACGGCAAGAGCCGTCGGGTCAAAGAGACCGACTACGGCACCCAGTTGCGCGAGAAGCAGAAGGCGCGCCGCATGTACGGCGTGCTCGAGAAGCAGTTCCGCAACTATTTCGAAAAGGCCGCGCGCGCCAAGGGTGTGACCGGTGAAGTGCTGCTGCAGATGCTCGAGCGCCGTCTCGACAACATCGTGTTCCGGCTCGGCTTCGCCAGCAACCGGGCGCAGGCCCGCCAACTCGTCCGCCACCGCCACTTCTTCGTGAATGGCCGCAAGGTCGACGTGCCGTCGTTCCTCCTCAAGGTGGGTGACACGATCCAGGTCCGCGACAAGAGCAAGACCCTGATCGTCATCCAGAATTCGATCGAGACGCACAAGGGGCAGTCTTCCCCTGAGTGGCTCGAAGTCAATGCAGACACGATGAGCGGCCGGGTGCTCAACATTCCCGCACGCGACTCGATCAGTACGCCGATCAATGAGCAGCTCATCGTCGAGCTCTACTCGAAGTAATCCACGCCACCCAAGAGGGAGGCTTCGCTGATGAAGTGGAAGAATCTGACCATGCCGAAGCAGATCGTTGCTGATCCCGCGAACCAGGATCACTACGGCAAATTCGTGATCGAACCCCTCGAGCGGGGCTTCGGTGTCACGTTGGGCAACACCCTGCGCCGCGTCCTGCTGTCGTCGCTGCAGGGAGGTGCGATCACCGCCGTGCGAATCGAGGGCGTGCTGCACGAGTTCTCGACGCTGCCGGGAGTGATCGAAGACGTCACCGAGGTGATCCTCAATTTGAAGCAGGTGCGCCTCAAGATCCACGGCGACGGCCCGAAGAAGGGCATCGTCGAGATCAAGGGCAGCAGCGAAGTGCGCGCCAAGGACATCCAGGTCGACTCCGAGGTCGAGGTCCTGAATCCGGACCTGCACATCGCGACGCTGAACCGTGATGGCGACCTGCGCATGGAAGTCGAGATCAACGGGGGCCGTGGTTATGTCTCGGCCGACCAGCACTCGCAGGTGGACCGGCCGATCGGTGTCATTCCGATCGACTCGATGTTCTCGCCGATCACCAAGGTGAACTACACGGTCGACGCCACGCGGCTCGGCCAGCGCATCGACTACGACAAGCTTACCCTCGAAGTGTGGACCGACGGCAGCATCCTGCCGCAGGACGCCATCGCGGTGGCCGCGAAGATCCTTCGCGATCACTTCCAGATGTTCATTCACTTCGAAGAGCCGATCGAAGAAGAAGTCGAAGAAGAAGTCGACGAGGAAGTCGTGCGCGTGCGCAAGCTGCTCGACAAGAGCGTCGAAGAACTCGAGCTGTCGGTTCGCTCGAGCAACTGTCTGCGTGCCGCCGAAATCAAGTCGATCGGTGACCTGGTCCGCAAGAGCGAGCCCGAGATGCTGAAATTCCGCAACTTCGGGCGTAAGTCGCTCAAGGAAATCCAGGACATCCTCGGCGAGATGGGGCTCCATTTCGGGATGGACATCAGCCGCTTCACGCAGCCGCGGAATCCCGTCGGGATGGAGGTTTAGCGGGCCATGCGACACCGTAAAGACCATAAGAAGCTGAGCCGCACCCACTCGCACCGGCGCGCGCTGCTGCGAAACCTGGTGACGGCGTTGTTCCAGTACGAACGCATCGAGACGTCGGTCGTGAAGGCGAAGGAAGCGCGCCGCATGGCCGAGCGCATGATCACCTTCGCCAAGAAGGGTGATCTCCACGCGCGCCGCCAGGTCGGGCGCTACGTGATGCGTCCTGCCATCATCAACCGGCTGTTCGACACCATCGCTCCGTGGTACACGGACCGTCAGGGCGGCTACACGCGGATTGTCAGGATCGGCCGCCGGCTGGGTGATGCCGGCGAAACCGCATACCTCGAGCTAGTGAAGTCGGTCGAGCAGCGGGAGAAGGAACGCCAGGATCGCATTGCCGCCGAAGAGGCCAAAGAGAAGGCCCTGAAGGCCAGCGAGGCATCCCCGAAGAAGAAGAAAGCAGCGGAAGAGGGGGCCGCAGCCGAGCCGGAATCGCGTCCCAAGCGCGGAGCCCGCAAGGAGGGTGATGTCCAAACCCCCGCCCGCCGCCGCGGCAGAACCGGAGTCAAGACCGGTTAGGCCGATTCGGAAGCTGCGAATCAATGAGCGGGCGGGAGGCGACTCCCGCCCGCATTCGCTATCCGGCCAACCCTCTCTCATGACACGCGCCCTGCGCTACCTCCTGCTCCGCGTCATCGCGGTGGCCCTGCTCGGGGTCTGCGCGCCATTCGCGGCCGCCGTCGCGGCGAGCCTGCCGCTGCAGGCCCCCGCCGATTCGGTGGTAGCCCTGGGGCCAGTGCCTGCCGCCAACGATTCGACCGAGGTCCCGGCGCACGACTCCCAGCCCGTGATCGTCTCGCCCGACTCGCTCCCCGCCCTGCGCGCCGCGACCCGGGGCGTTGACTACATGTGGGTGCTGCGCGATGCCTTGATGACGCCCGCCTCGATCGACAGCGTGGTGGAGCGGGCAGCGCGAATGCATGTGAAAGGCCTGCTGGTGCAGGTCGTGGGACGCGGCGATGCGTGGTACGCCTCGCGCCTGCTGCCGCGCGCCGAGCCGCTCGACTCCCGCTCGGATGCCGATCCGCTGGCACACATGGTCCAACGCGCGCATGCCTCAGGCCTTGAAGTGCATGCATGGATGAACTGCCTGCTGGTGTGGTCGGGCAAGCGCTATCCGCGCGACTACCGGCACGTCGTGCGGGCTCACCCGGATTGGATCGCCGAGTTGCAGGATGGCCGGCGCACCAGTTGGGTCACGGCGCGCGGGCTCAAGAAGCTGAACCTCGAAGGCGCCTACCTGGCGCCCGCCCGCCCCGGCGTGCGGCGCTTCGTCGCCTCGATTGCCGCCGAGATCGCCACGAACTATGCCGTCGACGGGATTCACCTCGACTACATCCGCCAGCCGGACGCCGAAACCGGCTTCGATCCCGACACTCGCGCGCGCTTCGCGCTATTCCACGGCGCGGATCCGCAGCGCTTCAACCTGGCCCCTCCCGCGCGCCGCGACTCGCTGATGCGGCTGTGGCGCCAGTTCCAGCACGACCAGGTGACCGCAGTCGTACGCGCAGTGCGCGACACGCTGCAATCAATCCGTCCAGGAATCAGCTTGAGCGCTGCGGTGGTGTCGGATCCCGCGCGCTCCGAGGGCTCAACCGCCCAGAACTGGCGCGGCTGGTTGCACGACGGGCTGCTCGATCGCGCCTACGTCATGTGTTATTCGCCTGAGGTGCAGACGGTGATGGACCAACTGCTCTCGATCGGCCAGGAGCTGGGCGCCAGTCAACGCGTCGTGCCCGGCATCGCGGTTTACAACACGTCCCCAGTCACCGCGGCGGTCAAGCTCCGGGGCGCTCGCGCCCTAGGCTACCCGCTGCTTGCGCTGTACTCATACGATTCGCTGTTCGCGCTGGATCGCGGCTGGAAGAGGCTCGAGCAGGGCCTCGTCAGCCAGCCTTCCGCTGCCGAACACTAGTCAGGAGAATTCGATGACCACCACGACCCCGCAGGAGCGCGCGACCGGCTCCCACGATCGCGCCACGCGCGAGGATATCCGCAATATCGCGATCATCGCCCACGTCGACCATGGCAAGACCACGCTGGTCGATGCGCTGTTGTGGCAGAGCGGCGTGTTCCGCGAGAACCAGGAGGTCGCGGAGCGGGTGATGGACTCAAACGACCTGGAGCGCGAAAAGGGCATCACGATTCTCGCCAAGAACACGGCGGTGCGCTTCGGCAAGGTCAAGATCAACATCGTCGATACGCCCGGCCACGCCGACTTCGGCGGGGAAGTCGAGCGCACGCTCAAGATGGTCGACGGCGTGATGCTGCTGGTGGACGCCAGCGAAGGCCCCCTGCCGCAGACGCGGTTCGTGCTCAAGAAGGCGCTCGAACTCGGGCTGCCGCCGATCGTCGTCATCAACAAAATCGACCGCAAGGACGCGCGCACGCAGGAAGTGCTGAACGAGATCTACGACCTGTTCATCGATCTCGATGCGAACGAGTCCCAACTCGACTTCCCTGTGCTCTACACCATCGCCCGTGACGGCATCTGCCGGCTCACAGCGGACGGCGAGGACCACAAGCTGCTGCCGCTGTTCGAGGAGATCATCCGCACCATCCCGGCGCCCAGCTACGACCGGCAGATGCCATTGCAGATGCTGGTGCTCAACCTCGATTACTCGGATTTCGTCGGCCGGCTCGCCATTGGCCGTGTCGTCAACGGCACCGTCACCGCGCGCACGGATGTGACCGTGTGCCGCACCGACGGGTCGATGCAGAAGGCGCGCGTGACCAACCTTTATGCGTTCGAGGGATTGGGCCGCGTGGAAGTTCCCGAAGCGGGACCCGGGGACATCGTGGCGCTCGCCGGGTTCTCCGAGATCCACATCGGCGACACCATCACCGACCCGAACGACCCGCGGCCGCTGCCGCGCGTGACGATCGATGAGCCCACGGTGTCGATGGTCTTCCAGATCAACAACTCGCCGTTCGTGGGCCAGGAAGGCAAGCTCGTCACCTCGCGCAACCTGCGCGAGCGACTCGATCGCGAGCTGCTCACCAACGTGAGCATCCGCATCGACGCGGGCGAGACGCCGGACAGTTTCCAGGTGTCGGGCCGCGGCGAGCTCCAGATGGCCATCCTGATCGAAATGATGCGCCGCGAGGGATTCGAGTTGATGGTCGGCAAGCCCGAGGTCATCACGCGCGTGGTGGACGGCAAGAAGCAGGAACCGATGGAGCGGCTGGTGATCGACTGCCCCGAGGACTTCGTGGGCGTCGTCACCGAGAAGATCGGCAAGCGCAAGGGCCGCATGACCAACATGGTGAATCACGGCACCGGCCGCGTGCGGCTGGAATTCCGGATTCCTTCGCGTGGGCTGATCGGCTTCCGCAGTCAGTTCCTCACCGACACGCGCGGCACCGGCCTGCTGAATCACCTGTTCGACGGCTATGACGAGTGGCAGGGTGAGATTCCTCATCGCACGACCGGAGCGCTGGTGTCCGATCGCGCCGGCAAGGTGACGCCGTATGCGCTCGAGCACGTGCAGGACCGTGGCGAGATCTTCGTCGAGCCGGGCGAGCGCGTGTACGAAGGCATGGTCGTCGGCGAGAACTCGCGCGAGCAGGACATCGATGCGAACGTCGTCAAGGAGAAGAAGCTCACGAACATGCGCGCGTCGGGCTCCGACGATGCCGCCCGGCTGGTGCCGGTGCACCGCATGTCGCTCGAGCAGTCGCTCGAGTGGATCCGCGACGATGAATTGCTCGAGGTGACGCCGGTGTCGCTGCGCATCCGCAAGCGGGTGCTGCAGGCGAATATCCGGCCGCGGTACTGGCAGAAGGGGTAAGCATTTAAGGTATTTCGTAGGCCTGCGATGGCCCGCCGCGGTCCCTGCCAAATCCCTCGATTTCCCAGGGGGTCCAGCCGATAACCCGGGTGGACCCCCATGCAACGATTCCCTGACGAACCGAGCCCCGAGGCGCCGCTTCCACACGGGTTGCCTGCCCGGCCCACGCTGAGCGGTCAGCCCGACCGCACGACGGGCCCTAAGGGAGCCGTGCGCCTGCTGCTCTCAGGCGAGCGGGAGGCCAGGCGCGACTCCATCCGCACCGGCACGGCGTTCGTCGCCCTGGTCGGGCTGGTCTTCCTGCTGCTCAACTTTGTACTCTACCACTCGGCGCGCTCGCGCCTGGTCGAGGAGCGTTGGACGCTGCTCAAGGCTGCCACCGAAGAAAAGCGCCTCGACCTTTCGGATGTGCTCGCGGGGCTCGGGCGCGACGCGCGTTTCGTGGCGGGCCAGGACATCGTGCGCGATGGGCTGGACCAGAGTCGCGGGGCGCCGGGAACAGCACCCACCATGGAACGCGCGCTGGAATTCGAACGTGGGCTCGACCAGGCCGCCTCATCCTTCGACGTGCTGGGCATCGAGCTGGTCGGGTCCGATGGCGCGGTGTTCGCGAACTCCACCAACGCATCGTTGTGGCGCACGCCCGAGGCCATGGCGCTCGCCCAGCGCGCGGCCCGCCCGGGTAACACGGCAACGCTGACCGGTCACTCGCTCGCGCATGGCAAGCCGATGATCCTCGTCGCGGCGCCGGTCACCTCCGCCGAGGCAACACGCCGTGGCGGCGTTGCGCTCCTGTATGCGGGGCTCGAGGAGCGGCTGCGGCCCTCCCTCAAGGATTGGATCATCAACAGCCCCACGGCCGGTTCATTCGTCGTGCTGCGCGACGGCAGCGAAGTGCTGATCGCCAGCCAGCCGCCGGCGGCGACCGGTTTCTACTTGGGGCAGCGCTTGCCGATACAGTCGCCCAAGGCACGCGCCCTGGCGCTTGCCGCCGAAGGCGGGGAGTCGGAACTCGAAACCAAGGATGCCGCAGGCAACACCTTGTGGTCGGTGACGCGCACGCTGAACGATGTGGGTTGCGGGCTCGTCGGCACGGTCGACCGCTCGACCATGCTGGCCGGCATGCGCGTGACCCTGATGGGCCTGCTGCTGCTCGACGTCGGCGTCGGGCTGCTGGCGCTGGCGCTGCTGCTGCTGTGGCGCCGTCAGTTCCGCGCTCGCGTCGCCGAGCACGAAATGAGCCTGACACGCAGCCACGCCGAGCGCCTGCAATCGGTGCTCGACAGCGCATTCGACGCCATCCTGAGCCTCGATACCGAGGGCCGCGTACTGACCGCGAACCACGCGGCCGAGCGGCTGTTCGGGCGCCCCGCCGCAACGCTCATGGGACAGCCCGTCAAGACGCTGCTGGCGTGGGAGGGCGGCGGCTCGCTGCCCGCGGAAGGGGCCACGGAGGAGGCGCCCATGACGCGCTCGCTCGCGCACCGGCCCGACGGCAGCGGTGTCGCGGTCGAATACACATTGGCGCGCTCGAGTGATGCGGCCAGCCACATCCACACACTGGTGGTGCGCGATGTCAGCCGGCGCGTCGAGGCCGAACAGAAGGTTCAGGCCGTCACCGAGGGCCTCGAGGTGAGCAACCGCCGGCTCGAGGAGGCGAACCGCCAGCTCGAACTGGCCTCGCGCCTGAAGAGCGAGTTCCTCGCCAACACCTCGCACGAACTGCGCACGCCGCTCAATGGAGTGATGGGGTTCCTGCAGTTGGTGCAGGACGGACTGTGTGATTCACGCGAAGAAGAGCGCGAGTTCCTGGGACAGGCCTTGCAGTGCTCCAAGCACCTGCTGGGGCTCATCAACGATGTGCTCGACATCGCCAAGATCGAGGCCGGCCGTCTGTCGTTGCAAATCGAGCCGGTCGAAATGAACGCGTTGTTCGACGAGGTCTGCACCGTCACGCACGTTCAGTCGCAGCAGAAGGGCCTCAAGCTGGTGTTCGAAGTCCCCGCGGGCTGCCCACCCGTGCGCGGCGATTTCGGCAAGGTCAAGCAGGTGTTGATCAACCTCGTCGGCAACAGCCTCAAGTTCACGCCCAAGGGCTCCATCACCGTGCGCGCCGTGCCGCAGGAACAGGCAGGCCACATGCAAATCGAGGTCGTCGACACGGGCATCGGGATTCCGCCGGACCGCCAGAAGCTGATCTTCGAGAAGTTCACGCAGGCCGATGGCACCACCACGCGCCGCTATGGCGGCACCGGTCTGGGGCTCGCGATCACGCGCAGCCTCGTCGAGCTGATGGGAGGTGTGGTGGATGTCGCGAGCGATGGCCCTGGCAAGGGCACGCGCATGACCTTCAGCCTGCCGTTGTGGCGCGGCGAGGAAGTGCTGCCTGTGCCATCCGATTCCGCGGGCGCGCCGTTGCCGGATGTCATCCAGGGGCCGCCCGGCGGTGCGCTGGTGCTCGTCGTGGACGATGATCCGGTCTACCGCCGTATGGTGACGGCACTGCTCCACCAGAACGGTTACCGCACCGCCGAGGCCGCGCACGCCGAGGCCGGCTGGGTGCTGGTGCGGCGACTGCGCCCCTCGCTGGTGGTGTTGGACTACGCGTTGAGCTGCCCCGAAGGAGCGCTGTTGCGCACCGGCTGGGACCTCGCCGACCGCATGAGCAGCGACGAGCGCACGCGCCAGATCCCGTTCCTGTTCGTCACCGGGTTCGAGGCTCAACTGCGCGAGCGCCTCGACAGCGTCGCGTTCACGCAGCGGCCGATGCACCTGGCGAAGCCCGTGCGCGGCGAAGACCTGATGCGCACGATCGTCGCGGCGCTGGGTGACTCGCCCGATCGCATGATGCGTGTACTGCTGGCCGACGATGATCCGATGGTTGCCGCCTACGTCTCGAAGGTGCTCTCGCCCGACCACTTCCAGCTCGAGGTCGTCAACAACGGCGAGGAATGCCTGCACCTGCTGCGCACACAGCCGCAGGGATTCGATCTGCTGCTGCTCGACCTGATGATGCCCGAGGTCGGTGGCTACGACGTGTTGCGCGAGATGGTGCTGCGCGGCACGGCCAAGTCGCTGCCGGTGATCGTGCTCACCGCCTACCCGGAAGTGCGCAACGAGGACGAACGCCGCCTGCTGGAGCAGGGGCTGGTGCTCGAGATCCTTGCCAAGACGGATGTCCATGCGCGGCCGCAGCGCCTCGCCGAAGCCATCGAGCGCCATCTCGGCGCCATCGCGCTGCCGGCGAGCGCCGTCGTGGCGAAACTCGAAGTCGAGCGATTCCATGTCGAGGTGCCCGAGGGCGATGGTCTCGAGCGGCAGGCGAAGCTGGTGGTGGAGCACCGCTTTGACTGGGGAGTCCAGACCAGCAATCCCGATTCGGCCTTGGGCCCAAGGACGCTTGATGCGCCAGATGATGAACGGAGGGCAGCATGATTCGCGTGCTAGTCGTCGAGGATGATCAATACAACGCACTGTTGTTTCGCAAGCTGCTCGAACGTCGCGGCGGTTGTGCGGTCACGGTGACGGAGTCTGCGGAAGAAGTGTTCCAACTGGTGGGCGAAGGTGCCATCGACCTGGTGATCATGGATGTCTCGCTTGCCAACACGACGTGGCAGGGCGCGCCGATCAACGGGATCGAGTTGACGCAATTGCTCAAGCGCGACGCCCTCACGCAGACCGTGCCCGTGCTGCTCGCAACGGCGCATGCCATGCGTGGGGACGCCGAGGCGTTCGTCCGTGACAGCTGCGCGGACGACTACGTATCCAAGCCGATTCTCGACCACAGCGCCTTCATCGAGCAGGTCCAGCGTTACGCCCGCAGGGCCGCCTGACGCTCCAGGCGCCGCCCGCGGGCCGCTGCCGGCGGCCGTGTGGCAGCGCCAGTGCGTTGCCGCCTCGCCAACCCGGCTCGGCACGCGTTACACTTGAAACCCCAGTAAGACGGGCCGCTGATTTGATCCCGTTGCCCGGAGGACCCGCCGTGCATTCCCTGTCCCGGTTTGTCGCATGGCTTGCGCTGTCGGCGTCCCTGGCGTTCCCCGCCGCGGCCGCGAAGCCGTTGAAACCCGCCGTGACGGCCGGTGGTGTCTCGGACACGTCCTTTATCGAGCTGGGATCCGGCGATCGCGCCACGCATGCCTTCGTCGCCTGGCCCGCCGCACGCACCAACGCCTCATGCGTCGTGGTGGTGCACGAGTGGTGGGGGCTCAACGACCAGATCCGCGGCATCGCGCGGCGCCTCGCGCGTGAGGGCTACGTCGCGATCGTGCCGGATCTCTATCACGGCCAGGTCGCATCAGATGCCGAAGTCGCGCACGAGCTGTCGCGAGCGCTCGACGACGACGCGGCCTACACGGATCTGGGCGCTGCCATCGATTGGCTGCATGCGCAGCCCGCGACCGCGAAGAGCCGCGTCGGCGTGATGGGTTTCTGCATGGGCGGGGGCTTGAGCCAGAGGCTGGCGTTGCGGCGAACCGACCTGTCTTCCGCCGTGATGTTCTATGGCGGGCCCGAGACGGATCCGCAGGTGCTCAAGCAACTGGGCTGTCCGCTGCTCGCTCACTTCGGCGCGACCGATCGTGGCATCCTCGCCAGCCGCGCGGACGATCTGCGCAAAGGCCTGACCGAGGCCGGCAAGGTCCACGAGGTCTATGTCTATCCGGGAGCGGGGCACGGCTTCATGAACGAGACGAAGCCGTCCTACCACGCGGACGCCGCGCGCCAGGCGTGGGCGCGAACGCTGGCGTTCCTGCAGCGCACGCTCAAGGGATAGCCAGAGCGCGTGCCCGCCATGCCGAGTCGTGTCCTGGTAGCGGGCGGCACCGGCTTTATCGGCGGTGCGCTCACGCGCGCCCTCGTCGCGCGCGGTGACGCCGTGGTCGTCGTGGGACGCGGTAGCAGGCCAGCTCCCGCGGGCGCGGAGTTTCGCGCGGCCGACCGCCATGACGCCGCGTCGATGGCGCGCGCGTTGGTGGGTGAACGCTTCGATGCGACGCTCGACTGTTCGGGCTACGACCGCGACGAAGTCGAGACTCTGCTGGGTGTCCCGGGCTTCGAACCCGGACGCTACCTCTTCACCTCGACCGGGCAGGTGTGCCTGGTCGGCTCCGCGCTTCGGCAGACGCCCTACCGCGAGAGCGATGCCGACTACCCGCTGATCCCTGAGCCCGCCGCCGACACGCTCGATCACGGCCAGTGGAGCTACGGTACGGCCAAGCGCCGCGCCGAGGCCGCGGTGAGTGATGCGCGCGCCACGCGTGGGCTCGAGGCGGTCGTGCTGCGGTTGCCCGTGATCTGGGGGAGCGGCGATACGAGCCTGCGCGTGTGGGCCTACCTCGAGCGCATGTTGGATGGTGGCCCGATCCTGCTGCCCGACGATGGGGCGCAGCCGGTGCGTTTCCTGTGGGTCGAGGACATCGCGCGCGCGGTGTTCCGCGTGCTCGATTGCTGGCCACTGCCGGTCCCCGCCTACCACCTCGCGCAACCGGATATCCTGCCGTTGCGCGACGTGCTCAAGCAGATGGCGAGTGCGGCGGGCCTTAAGCCTGAGTTCGTGCCGGTGAGTGCTACGGCACTCGCCGGGGCGGGGCTTGGCTCAGGTCCCCAGGGGCTGCCGTTCTTCGGGCCCTGGGTCTCCGTGCTGGACCCCGAACTCGCGCGGCGGGACTGGGGCTTTGAGGCCACACCATTCGCGGGCTACGTCGGCGAAGTGGTCCGCGAGCAGCTGGCCGTGCGCCCCACCGGGAGCCACCCCGGTTACCGACTCAGGGCCCGCGAGATCGCCCTCGCCCATTCCCTCAAATCCGCCCCGAAATGAGCCGCTAAAGCGGTGGTGGGGCCACTTTGCGCGCCCTGCCCGAGGCTGCTAGATTCTCCGCCCTCGCTTGCCTCACGCAACTCACGCTGCCCGCATCAGCGATTGCGATGGTTTGTTCCTCGGTAGCTCAATGGTAGAGCATCCGGCTGTTAACCGGAGGGTTGTAGGTTCGAATCCTACCCGAGGAGCCATATTCCCCCCCCGCGCATTTCGCGGGCGGCGCCGGTCAGCAGCGGCCCCGCAGAGCGATCTCTGGGGCCATTGCGTTTTCCAATGGCGAATCCTCTGCTTGGAGCGGTCATCATCATGAAGGCGAAGACGGGTTCCGCGCGGGCGCCAGGCAAGGCGAAGCCGAAATCGAAGCCGAAGACCAAAGTCATTTCTCGCGCCGGCAAGCCGCGCACCGACGACCCCAAAGAGTGGCGCGAGCAGACCCTCGCGCGCATGCGCTCGCTGATCCTGGAAGCCGTTCCCGGCATGCTCGAGGAGCAGAAGTGGCGGAAGCCCTCGAATGGGATGACGGGGGTCCCGGTCTGGTCGCATGACGGGATCGTCTGCACGGGTGAGACCTATGCGAAGGTGGTGAAGCTCACCTTCGCCAAGGGAGCGAGCCTCCCGGACCCCTCGCGTCTCTTCAATTCCAGCCTGGAAGGCAACACTCGCCGGGCGATCGATATCCGCGAAGGCGAGCCGGTGGACGCGCGCGCGTTCAAGGCGCTCATTAAGGCCGCGGTGGCCGAGAATGGCTCGCGGCAGCTGAAACGATAAATTCCCCGGAGCCTCACTAATGCCGAAGACCGCACACAGCGCTTTTGTGATCGATCACAAGGAGGGCCAGCCCGCGAAGTGGGAGGGTGGCCAGATGGGGCACAACCGGTTCGAGAAGACCTTCACCGGTGAACTCACGGGGAAGAGCGTCGTCGAAGCCGTGATGTTGATGCCGGCGGACGGGTTGCCGGCGGTGTATGTCGGGATCGAGCGGTTCGATTGCACGCTCGCGGGGCGAGCCGGGACGTTCCTGCTGCTGCACTCCGCCATCATGCAGGGCGAGCGGCACGAGGGAACGTGGAGCATTGTCGCGGGATCGGGCACGGGCGCGCTCGTGGGGATCCGTGGCTCCGGCGAGATCCTGCCGGATCACGAGTTCACCTTGAGCTACGAACTCGACTAACTGCGTGGCGCGCTGGTCTCAGGCCTGCGGCACCGTCCCGCGCTGAGCACCGGCGCGCGTTTCCAGCACGCGTTGCACTTCTGCGTAGCGCACGCCGAGCGCCTGCAGCGCCACCATCACGTGGTAGACGAGATCGGCGGCCTCCTCGGTAGCGCGCGGGACATCGTTCGTCGCCGCGGCGGCGATCAGCTCAGCGGTCTCCTCGCCCAGTTTCTTGAGGCGCAGGTTGGTGTCGCCGAGCAGCCGGCGCGTGTAGCTCGGCGGCGTGCTCGCGGCAACGGGATCGGTGGCGCGCTCGTGAATGCGCTGGTCCAGTGCGGCGATCGCATCCGACGAGAGCGCCGCGTCACCGAAGCACGAGACGGCATTCGTGTGGCAGGCCGGGCCGGCTGGGCTCACGCGCGCGAGCACGGCATCACCGTCGCAGTCGGTGGCCAGTTCAACGACGCGCTGCGTATTGCCGCTGGTCGCACCCTTGTGCCACAGCCCGCGTGTGCGCGAGCGGTAGTGCATCTCGCCCGAGGCGAGCGTGTATTCCAGCGCTTCGCGGTCGGCGTGCGCAACCATCAGCACGGCACCCGTGCGCGCATCCTGCGTGACCACCGTGACGAGGCCGCCGCCCTTGGTGAAGTCGAGTTTGTCGAGGTCAATCATGCTGACTCCTTCAATGCCGCGCGCGCGGCGTTCGCAAGCGAGGCGTTGGTGGCGATGGCGCTGCGCCCATTGGGGCCCGGCACGCCGTCCCAATCGGTGAACACGCCGCCGGCTTCTTCGATCAACGGTTGCAGTACCGCGCAGTCCCACGGCGAGAGCACGGGGTCGACCATCACCTCGGCGCGTCCCGTGGCGACGAGCAGGTAGCCGTAGCAATCGCCCCAGCTGCGTGACAGGCCCGCGGCCGCCGCCAGCCGCTCCCATCCCGACCGCCGCGCGGGTGTTTCGGGGAAGCGCTCGTTGGTGGTGAGCACCGTGGCGTTCGCGAGCGTCGCGATGGCGGACACATTGCAGCGCGCGCCATTCCACCAGCAGCCCTGTCCCGGTGCGGCGACGAGCATCTCATCGAGCACCGGGAAACAGGCCGCCCCCGCCAGCACGCGATCGCCCTCCTTCACCGCGACGAGGCTGCCCCACAACGGTATGCCGCGCACGAATGTCTTGGTGCCATCGATCGGGTCGAGCAGCCACTGGCGCGCGGCATCCGGGCGCGTGGCGCCGAATTCCTCGCCGAGGATTCCGTCGGCGGGGAAGTGCTGCCCGAGCCATTCCCGCGCCGCCTGCTCCGCGCCGCGGTCGGCGATCGTCACCGGGGAGCCGTCGCCCTTGCGCTCGATCTCGAGCGCGCCGCCAAAGTGCTGCATCGCCTTGGCACCACAAAGTCGCGCGACCGCAGCGACCGCTTCCATCAATTGCGCTGCCTCGTTCACGCTACCCTCCGCACCGCGTGCCCAGCCGCGGCCATCGCGGCCTTGAGCTGCTCCACCGTCGCGACGCCATCGTGCAACAGTCCCGCGACGAGCACCGCGTCGGCACCTGCATCGAGCGCTTCGGCCAGGTGGCGCGGCTCACCGGCGCCGCCCGAGGCGATGACCGGGACCGTCACCGCAGCCGCGACCGCCGCCGTCAGCTCGAGCTCGTAGCCGGAGCGCGCGCCGTCGCGGTCAACGGAAGTGAGCAGGATCTCGCCCGCGCCCAGCCGCACGCATTCGCGCGCCCAGGCGATCGCATCCAGCGCCGTCGGAGTGCGTCCGCCGTGCGTGATCACTCGCCACGCCGCGCCATTGCGCCGCGCATCGATGCTGGCCACCACGCACTGCCGCCCGAAGCGCTCGGCGCAATCGGCGATGAGTTGCGGCCGTTCGACCGCGGCGGTGTTCATGCTGACCTTGTCGGCGCCCGCGCGCAGCGCCCGCGCGGCATCATCGGCGGTGCGCACGCCACCGCCCAGGGTGAGCGGGATGAACAGCCGCTCGGCGGTGCGGCGCGCCAGGTCGAGCAGCATGCCGCGTTCCTCGACCGAGGCCGAAATGTCGAGGAACACGATCTCGTCCGCGCCCTGGCGTTCGTACGCCGCCGCGAGTTCCGCGGGGTCGCCGACATCGCGCAGACCGACGAACTGCACGCCCTTGACCGCGCGGCCGCCCTTCACGTCGAGGCAGGCGATCAGCCGTCGCGTCAGCACTACTTCTCCTCGAGCGAGACGGAGCCCTTGGTGCTGAACACCTCGCCGTCGCGCTGCAGGCAATCACGCAGGCACAGCCCCAGCGCCTTGAAACCCGCTTCCACGATGTGGTGCCGGTTGGTGCCGCGCAACACGCGCAGATGGAGCGTGGCTCGGGCGTTATCGGCGAACGAGCGCATCCAGTGCTCGTAGTAGGAGCTCGGCAGCGGCCCGCGGTAGTACGGCCTGCCGCCGACATCCAGCGTGACCGCCACGAGGGCTTCGTCCATCGGCACCACGCGGTGTCCGTAACGCCCGCATGGCTCGGCGCTCAAGGGCGCGAGCGCCGTGCCCGTGGCGATGGCGACGTCCTCGATCAGGTGGTGCGGCAGGTCGCCGCGTGCCTCAATGGTGAGATCCAGCGCCGCGTAGCGCGCGAGCGTCACCAGCATGTGGTCGAGGAACGGCCGGCCCGTGTCGATCGCGGCGCGGCCGCTGCCGCGCTCGAGTTCGACGTGGACGCGCGTCTCGCGAGTCTCCCGGTTGACAGTGCTCATGCCCTGAATTCCTCCGCAACGGCGCGTGCGTCGAGCGCCCCAGTATAAAGAGCCATCCCCAGGATCGCGGCGGAGCATCCCGCCGTGGCCAGTTCGCGCAATTCGTCCATGCTCGTGATACCGCCCGAAGCCTGGAGCTTCAAGCGGGTGAGTCCCGCCAGTTCACGCATCAAGGGCAGGTCGGTTCCCTGCAGTGCCCCCTCGCGATGCACCGCGGTGACGAGAACCCCGCCGAGCGGGAGCGTCGCCAGTCCAGCGATGCACTCCGCGATGTCGGGGCCGTCGTCGGCGCTCCAACCCTTCGTGGTGACCCGGCGTTCCCGCACGTCGGCCGCCACCACGATGCGCTCCGGGTAGGCGCTCGTCACTTCTGTGAGCCACTCGCGATCGGTCACGGCCCGCGTACCCGTGATCACGCGTGCGGCGCCGGCTTCGAGCAGCGCGGTGACAGCCGCGGTGTCGCGCACGCCACCGCCCACTTGAAACGAGAGTCCCGGCAAGGCGAGCAACTCGCGGATCATCGCCGCGTTCGACCCCCGCCCGGTGGCGGCGTCGAGATCGACGATGTGTAGCGCGCCGAAGCCGGCGTCGCGGAACTCGCGGGCAACCTCTAGTGGGTCACTGCGGCGCACGCGCTCATCTTCATAGCGCCCGCCGACCAGTTGAACGCAGGCGCCCTCGCGCAGGTCGATGGCCGGCAACGCGATCATCGCGTCACCTCGCGCACGCATGCGGCGAGAAAGCGCACGCCAACGTCGGAGCTCTTCTCCGGGTGGAACTGGATTCCAATCACACGCTCGCGCCGCACCGCCGCCGCGAAGCGGTCGGACTCGTGCGTACTCCATGCGATCACCACGGCAGGATCCGCGGGGCGGCACACGTAGCTGTTGGCGAAGTAGGCGGTGGCGAGCGGCGCTTCGACGAAGGCCGCATCGCGCGTGTCCTCAAGCGTGTTCCAACCAATCTGGGGGAGCCGCTTCGCCTTGAGCGTCGTAACGCGCCCCGCGAAGATGCCCAGGCCTTCGCCTTCGCCCTCCTCGCTCGAGTCGAACAGCAGCTGCATGCCGAGGCAGATGCCGATGCATGGCAGGCCAGCCGCAATGGCGTCGCGAATGACGATACGGCCCGGTTCCAGCGCGCGCGCGGCACTACCAAACGCGCCAACACCCGGCAACAACAACAGCTCGGACTTCGCCGCACTCACGGGATCCGCATCGATGCGAACCTCGACGCCATCGCGATTGAGCGCCTTGGCGAGCGAGTGGAGATTGCCCGCGCCGTAGTCGAACAGCGTCGCGATCATCGTGGCGCCGCCTTGAGTGCCGCGAGACACGCTTCGAGCATGGGCCAGGGGCCAATGGTGATACGCAACGCGTCGCCAATGCCGGTGAGGCCCTCGAGCGCGCGCACGGCGACGCCGGCGCTGCGGAGCGCTGTATCCGCGGCGGCCGCCGACTTCACGGGGACGAGCACGAAGTTTGCCGCCGAAGGGAGCGGGGCGAACCTCAGCGAATTGAGCGCCACGATGAAGCGGTCCCGCAGCGCGATCGCCTCAACGGCGCGCGCCTGCACCCAGTCGAGGTCGTGTGTGAGTGCCGCGACCGCGGCGCGTTCGGCGAGCGCTCCCACGGTGTAGGGGCCGCGCACCTTCTCGATCGCCGCGATCATCTCCGCGGGACCCACCCCATAGCCCACGCGCAGCCCGGCGAGCCCGAACGCCTTCGACATCGTGCGGGTCACCAGGATGGCGCCCTGCTCGAGATGTTCCTTGGGGCCAGGGCAACCGAGTTCGTCGAACTCCGCGTAGGCCTGGTCGAGAATCAGCAGCGGTGCGGATCGTCCGGGGTTGTTGAGCCGCTCGAGCGCTACTTCCCATGCCTGCTGGGTCTTGCGCGCGCCGGTCGGGTTGTTCGGGCTGCACAGGTACACGATGCGCGCTCCCGAATCGAACAATCCCCGCACCACCGAGGCGTC
>JANLOX010000198.1:0-2307 GCA_031366795.1 Candidatus Eiseniibacteriota bacterium
CGCAGTTGTAGCCGCCCTGGGCGCTGCGGATCCGCTCGTCGGAAGGATCCATCTGACGCCACGTGGCACCGCCGTCGTCGGACCGGTAGAGCCCGTCGTTCGTGATGAGGTAGACCCGTTGCGCGTTGGTGTTCATCGCCACCGCGACAGCGGCCATCCCTTCGAACCGCGGCAGACCGCCACCGGTCAGCTCTTTCCAGGTGACTCCTCCATCGACCGACTTGAACAGACCAGCACCGGTCGGGGCGTCAGCCGACGGGGGCGTGCCTCGGGGCGTGATCCCGCTCGCCGGGGTCGGTGGAGCGCCGGTCCGTCGCATGGTGGCGAAGACCACGTCCGGCCGATCGGCGGCGATCGCCATCCGGGAGATACCGGTGGAGTCGCTGACGAAGAGGGTCTTGGTCCAGGTCACGCCGCCGTTCGTGCTCCGATAGACCCCGCGGGCCTCGTTTTTGGCTCGACCGCCCTGAGCGCCGACCAGCACCACGTCGGCATTGCGCGGATCGACGATGACGGCACCAATGCGTTTGGTGGTCTCGAGCCCGAGGTGCTTCCAGGTCTTGCCGGCGTCCGATGATCGGTACACCCCGTCACCGTCGTTGCCGTATGCCTGCCCGGTGCCGACATAGACGACGTTCGGGTCCGATGGTGCCACGTCGAGCGCGCCGATCGATGAGGCGCTGGTGACGGAGTCGAAGACGGGGAACCACGTCTCGCCGGCGCTCGTCGTCTTCCAGACTCCTCCGGCCGGTGTGCCGGCGTAGAACGTCCCCACCTCGCCGATGGCACCCGCGGTAGCCGAGATCCGCCCGCCTCGGAACGGGCCGACGTTGCGCCACACCAGTCCTGACAGGAGGTTGGCCGGCACCGGCCCGGAAGCGGGCGTGGGAAAGCCGAGTAGCAGCGTGATGGCCGTGCTGAAGACGAAAGAGGGTGTCAGTCGACTCATGATCCAGACCTGTTGGCGCAGATAGACGGTGGCTCGGGCGGTGACCGCTCGAGGAACGCTCCAACGATACGCTGCCGGTGGGCCCGAGGCCAGCAATGGAGCCACCACGTCGGACATGGTCCCACGTCCTGGCTCGAGATGGCTACCTCGAGCCCGGGGCGGCGCCTTGCGACTGCGCCTTGTGGCGCGGTGCCCAGCAGCCATTGATGATCCCTGCGACTGCGAACACCGTCGTGATGGGACGGAAAGTGATCTGCTTGTGTGGGGTGAGACGGTGGATAGGGCGAGAGCGCCTGAAGGAGCCGCGCGGAGGCGAGATCAACAACGCTCGCGCTGTCCTCCGCCAGTCCTGTGAGGATGTCGGCCTGGATGCTGTCGAACGCGGCTGGCTCGAATCGGGGCTGACGGAGCAGTGTCGCCGTCAATGCAAGGGTGGGAGCGAGATAAGTCGGCGCCGTGTGCAGAAGAATCGACATCCGACTGGGTGATCCCGCGACGGTGAAAGTCGTGCCGAGTCGGGCGAACGAGTCGCGAACAGCGCGCGCGGTCATCGCCGAGGTACCGAGCCCTACGAACTTCCGCAGGACGCGGACGGCTGAAACACGATCCGCGAGCGTGATCTCGTCCCCAAGACGAACGGTTACGCGTGCAACCACCGAGTCGCACCGCGACGGCCGGGTGAGGATGGCGACGCGGATGCCGCCTGGAACGGTGTCGCGAGTCGTGCGGCCTTCGAGAACCGTGGGAGGGGCGGAATCAGGCACCTGGGCCCCGCAGGGAACGACTTGGGCCTGAGCGTTACCAGCGAACGCGATGGCGAGCAGTGCAAGGTGAGACAGGCGCGGTATGGGCATGCGAGACAGCGAAACCGGCTCAGCAGCGGGAGCGGAGGCGGTAGAGAAGGTGAACGCAGGAGCCGCTTTCGGCCAGCTAACGCTGGCCTCTACTGCGAGCGGATCGGCGGATAGTTCGCGTTGCGACGATGGAAGGTCCGCTCGTCAGCAGCAAGCGGAACACGCCGTGCGTCATATCCAGACGCTCATCCGGCGATGACGCCGTGTGACGCTTAGACCCTAGACCCGAGCGCATACCTCCCGTAAGCGACGAAGGCCGCCATCAGTGCCATCGCGACGACCCATACCAGCGGATTTGTCGCTGCCAGTTCGCGCGAATGCCGTGCGTAGATGATAGCGAGCGCTACGCTCTCCAGCACGAGCGCGACGGCGGCCAACGGGGTGAGGCTCGGGTTCCACTTCGCTGCAGCGGGGACGATGAGCAAGACCGCACACGCCATTTCGAACACGCCTAGCGCGCCCCATGCACTGCGAGAGAGTGCGCCCATCGCCGGCATCGTGGCC
>JANLOX010000286.1:0-11111 GCA_031366795.1 Candidatus Eiseniibacteriota bacterium
CGCGCTCGGGCAGCAGGTAGTAGCTCTGGATGATGAAGCCGGTCTCGTCGGCACGCGGGCCGCCCATGTTGTTCTGGTACAGGGGCCCTCGCATCCACCAGCCCGGCGTCACGTTCAGGTAACCGACGCGCGGCGTGCCGAGCTTGATGCTCTTGAACTCGGCCTGCGCCACCGAGCGGTCCGACAGCCGGATCGGCGTGGGCTTCTTGAACAGCGCGAGCTGCGGGTTGTTCACGTTGCCCGTGGCCGGCGTGGTCTGCCCGTATTCGATGGCGAGGTCCGTGTCGCGCATGAACTTCGGGCCCCGGGTGAAGTGGTAGCGCGTATCGACGCCGAACACGCTGTTCCACCGCCCGGCGGTGCTGGTGCTGTCGCGTCCTGTCCATGACTCGGAGCGGTTGAGCGTGAGGCCCACTTTGAGCGGGGCGCCCTTCAAGAAGCCACGGCGCAGGCGGGCGACATACATGTCGTCGGTGCGCAACTTGCGCTGGGTGAGCAATGAATCGACCGGGGCGATCGGGCCGATCGGGTAGGGCGCGTTGCCCTGCGGGAATAGCAGCCCGCCGTAGCTGCGATTGATGGCGTCCTGCGGGTCGAGCTGGTTGCTCTGGTCGGCCGCGATCAGCGTCACTTCGGTGCCGGCCACACCCCATGTGTCGAGCCGGATGCCCTGTGCATCGCCGCGGCCGTTGACGAACGGGATCAGGTAACTGTTCGTCCAGAAGCGGTCCTCCCGCGAGAACAACATCGCCTCGAAGCCGCGCTTGCCGTCCCGGCGCAGCTTGATGTGCGCCTGATCGTACTGGAACTCCGGACGATCCGTCTGGTTGTCGTTGTGCCGCCAGTCCGCCACCGCTTTGACGAACACCTCGGTCCCCGGCGCCGGCGTCGAGACGATCCAGAACCGCGCCGGTGTCGAGGTGGCGTCGTCGTTGCTGTCGAAGTCCCACGGGTAGGCGCGGAAGCTCTTGCGCAGCTCCATCATCAGCTGGTACTCGCCATTGAGTGTCGTGGCGGCGTGCACCGCCAGCGGTACCACGCACAGCGCGATCCCCAGTAACCACGCGGCCCGTCGGCGCATCAGTGCGTCCCCATAGCGCCGAACGGCACCCGCAGGCTGACGCGGTACGAAGCGCCCAGGTCATGGCTCGCGGCCGCGGCCGCGTCCAGCGTGTAGCCCTTGTGGAGCAGGCCGAAGCCGCCGTTGTAGCCGATCTCGGTGGGGCGGCCGTAGTCCTGGTAGATGCGCGCGATGTTCGAGATCCCCGAGCGCACCGCGAACACGTCGAAGAACGACACCTCCACGCCGGCGCTCAGAGAGCCCACGCCGTACTTGTCCTGCGACCAGCCCATCGCAATCGTGGATTCACGATTCCAGCGGATCGCGGCACCCAGCTGCAGTCGCGCGCGTTGGAGATCGCCGCCGGTGTTGTCCACGAATTGGTAGCGCGGCTGGTTGATGTCGCGCAGCACGCCCGAGAAATCGAACTTCCACGGCGTCACCCACTTGATCCCGGCGTCCACGGAGCCCTTGGTTTGCGAACCGAGATCAATCTTGCCCGAGGGCACATCGAAGGGCTGGAAGGCCATGCGCCCGAGCTTGAAGGTGGCGCCCGCGAGCACGCGGTGCCCGGTGCGCGACTCGAGCACGGTGCGCGCTGCCGAGACGCAGAACTGGTCCTCGCTGTAGACGTTGGCGATACCGTAGTGATGCCACGCCAGTCCCCAGCCCGTGCCGAAGCGGCGCGCGGAGCCGGCCAGCGCGCTGGCGCTCAGGTCGGGCACGGCGTAGGGCCGCGCATAGTCGATCAGCAGCTCAGGGCGCCGCGTGTCGGCGAGGGCTGCGGGATTCCAGTAGTAGGCCGACGCATCCGAAACCAGCGCGATCGAGGCATCGCCCATCGAGATGCCGCGGGCGCCGGTGGCGACGTCCTCGAAGTACGCGGCGGCGGGCAGCGTGAGTGCCGAGAGCGCCAGGGCGACGCACAGACCGAATGCCGCCGCACTCGCCAGGAGGCGCCTTCGCCCCAAGTGAATCGCACGCCGTATCATCGCACCACCACGATCGCGCGCGTGGAGCGGCAAATGTTCTGCTCCACCACGAGGCGCAGGATGTAAACACCGGGGCGCACCATGAGCCCACGCTCGTCGCGTCCGTCCCATGAATCGAAATTCGCATCGGAGGGAGAGAGCACCGGGCGCGACTGGGTGAGGTAGAGGTTGCGCACGAACCGTCCCTGGGCATCGTAGATGTTGGCCGAGAGGCTCACCTTGCGCAGGGCGTTGAGGGGGTCGCTGGGGCTCGGCACCGGGTCCAAGGCGGGCTTGAAGTGAACGCGCTCGCCCAGGTCCGGACGGAATGCCGGGCGGTCGACCTCGATCTCCTTGCTGACGCAGTTACGCAACCCAAAGATGGGCGGAGGATAGCGGAAAGAAATGCGCGTCAGCGGCGGCACGTTCCAGTCGGCGATGCCGTCGGGGCCCCCGTGTCCCATGCCCGTGTCGTCGTTCCGGTCGAGTGCCACGTACGCCCAGTTGTCGACGTTGACGGCGACGCCGGCCTCGTTCGACAGCTCGCTACTGGGATCGGGCGCCACATCGGGGCCGCCGAGCCCATCGCCGCCCGTGGTGATCGCCGCGGCGATCTTGAGTACAGCCCCCTTCGGGATGAGCGGGAATGTCTGGCTGATGCCGCCCACTGTGATCGTGGTGTCGCTGACGCCCGGGCCGTTGGCCTGGCCGAGGTAGACGGATCTCCACGGAATCCGCAACTCCATCGAGCGGCCGGTGTTGCCCTGGTCGAAGGTGGCGGCGGAGACGAAGTATGTGCCCGTCTGCTCGTCGTCGACCAGGTCCTTCTCGTTCTGGCGACGGCCCAGGTCGACCACCAGGTGCGGGCTCAGGTTCTGGTCCCACGTCGCGGCGATCAGTTCGGGGGCGAAGCCCTCACCCCTCGAAACACCGGTGGTGTCGAAGAAAAAGTTGCGGCGCCATGACGTCAGGTCAGTCATCTTCGATAAGCCGGACCCTTTGACGCTGTCGATCCACAGAATGACGTTATTTCCCCAGATCTTCCCCTCGACCGCGAGATACAGGTAGTTGGCGTCCCAGGTCACACGGATCTGGTTGACGTCGTTGCTCGAGCCCCACTTGGAGTCGTCGATGGCCTCTTCGGGCGCCTGCGCGCGGAGGTTGTAGCCGAACACTCGCTCCTGGTCGGTCCACTCGCTGGTGTACCCGTCCGTCTTCATGCGCCCGCTCAGGTCCCGCGCGGTGTCGGCGAGGGACGGCGAAGTCGCAAGGGCCGTGAGGATTAGCGCAGCAATCGTTCGCCGAATCATCCGATTCCTTGGGGAAAACAGATGGATAGGGAATGAGGGACCCGGACACTGACGACTTGCCACACGCTTGTCAACCGCTTCTAGCGGTTCAAGATTGCCTCGCCAACTCGCGCTGGCCATTGAGTTTCTGCAACCTGTGGAGATCCCCCAGGCGCGTGCTTTGGGCTGTTGCGAAGAGGCACTCGCAGGACTAGAATTTTAGTTGACTGGCCCTTAACCCTTGCCCCGGTGCCCCCCTCGGCGCCCGGTCGAGGATCCCATTTTCTTCATCTCGCGGGTCCCGCCAACAGGGGTTCTTGAACCGCAACCGGAGGCGCTCCATGAAGCAATTGAGTCGACTGGGACTGCTTACCGTTTGTTTGGCTTTGGCTGTCGCGCCGGCGTTTGCCGGGGTGCCGCAGACCATCGTCATCGACGGCACGAACGACTTCAACGCGGCCAACCTGATCGACGACGACTCAGGCGACACGCAGGCCACGTGCGACGGCAACACCACGCGGCCGATGGACCTCGGCAAGGTCTACCTGACGAACGACGCCAACTACCTGTATTTCGGCTTCGAGTACGCGCGCCACTGTTACGGCAGCATCGATCTCGGTCTGGCCATCGACGTCAATACCCCGGGCGGCGGCGCCACGGATGCCTTCGGGCGCAAGATCGGCTGGGCGAATGTTCCTAACAAGCCCGATTTCCAGTTGTACGACGTGATCCCCAATCCGGGGAACACCTACAACTATGAAGTGCTCTATCACGATAACGGTGCCGGCGGCTGGACCGTCGTGCATGACGGCTCCGGCGGTCTGGGTATCGCGGACGCCGACGGCGGCAACTTCGTCGAGGGCCGCATCCTTTTGTCCGATCTCGGTGTGACCACCGGATCCACGATCCATTACGAGTGCTGGGTGACGCAGGAAGGCTCGACCAAGGGTCCGTTGGACGCGGCATTCGGCGACGCGGTCCAGATGTCGCGCTTCACCGCCACCACCTACGACACCGCAGCCGTGGTGCAGATGCCGGGCATGTTCACCTACGTGATCCAGAACGCTATCGATAACACGCCGCCGACGCTGAGCAGTGCGGTCGCGGTGGGCTTCACGGTGCAGGCGAACAAGACGATCCAGCCGCTCACGACGAAAGTCGATGTCGTCTTCAGCGAGCCGGTCGATGCCACGACTTCGCAGGTTCCGGGCAACTACGCGTTCGCCGGTCCCTCACCGCGTACGGTGACGACCGCGGTGATCGACGGGTCGTCGCCCAATACCGTCCACTTGACCCTCAATTCGGCGATCGCCGCGAACGCCGCGTTCTATACGATCACCGCAACCGGCGTCAAGGACCTCGCGGCCTCACCGAACACGATTGTGGCCAACGGCACCACGAACGTGGCCTCGTTCTTTATCCAGAACGTGGTCTTCAATGGCGACTTCAAGTTGCCATTCTGCCGCGGCGCGTTTGTCGCATCGGACTCGATGTATGTCGAGGGCAGTATTTCCCCGCTGACGTTCACGGTGGGTGACAATGCGAAGATGTCGGACGCCAACGCGGACCAGATCTATAACGCGACGGTGCCGTTCTCGATGTCAAAGAGCACCGTCACGGGCAAGGCCGAGAAGGGCCTGCTATGGAAGTTCAGCCATACTCCCTCAGCCGACCCGTTCGAGCCCGGTTCCGACCGCTTCGTGACCCTGAGCAGCGACAGCGGCGCGACCCAGACGCTGAATGGGGTGTGGGGCAACGAGCAGGCGATTGACTTCACCGACAAGGCAGTCGACGTGATCTTCCAGGTGAAGGCCACGCTGCCCTACCTCGCGGGCACACACTCACTCTGGCTCACGGGCAGCCAATTGCCGCTGACGTTCAACAAGCCCGGTATCAAGATGAAGGATGATGGCGTTGCTCCCGACGCGGTTGCCGGCGACAAGATCTATACACTCAAGGTCCGCTTCCCCAAGTGCGCTCCGAAGAACGTCAACTGGAAGGTCGTCTACGACAGCACCGCGACCGACACCGTGTTCGAGTGCCCGGACCAGGGGAACAGGAACGTGTACGTGAACTCGGCCGCGTTCGACACGGTGGGCGGCGCGCTCGGAGCGCTGATTTTGCCGGCGCGTGGCGTCAATCGCTGCACCGTGACCGACAAAGCGATCGCCGTTACGTTCCGGGTGTCCGCGACCTCGGCGACGCCGGTCCCGAGTGCGGCGGATACGATCGCCGTTTGCGGTACCGTGGCCCCGCTGTCTTTCGTGGTGGCACCGCCTGCCTCGCAGTTCGTCAAGGACAACGGTGTGGCACCCGATACGCGCGCCGGGGACCATCTCTACTACCTGACCGTGACGTTCCCGGATTCCTCTAATACGTCCGTGGACTACAAGTACTGGTACAACCAGATTCCCCGCGCCGTCACCAACGGTTTTGAGTGCGCCGGTGCGGGCAATCGCAATTTCCAGCTCGACGACTACAACAACTCCGTGGCCGTTCCAATGGTTCGGCCTGTCGATATTCTCGATGGTTGCTCGGTGACCGGCGTGGAGCCGGGTCTGGACCCCATCGGTGCGCTGGACTTCGCGGTGCTGACCCAGAACACCCCGAATCCCGCCGGGCTCAACTCGCAAATCCGCTTTGCGCTCAAGCAATCGGGCCACACGCAGCTGACGGTGTATGACATCACCGGCCGCCGCGTCGCCCGCCTGATTGATGGTCCGTTGAGCGCCGGCCCGCACGAGGCGAAGTGGGATGCGCGCGACGACGCCGGCCGCACACTCGGCAGCGGCGTGTACATGTACGAACTCGCGCAGAACGGCAATCGCATGACGCGCCGGATGATCCTGCTCGCCCGCTAACTCAGGCGGACAGCAACACGGTAAGCAGAAGCGGGCCGTCCCGAAGTGGGGCGGCCCGCTTTGGCTCGCGCGGCGGGGGCGACGCTCGCTGTGATACGCTTGGAACGGTATTGAATCGCCATCGGGCAGGGACATGTTGAGATGCCACCGCAGCGGGTTCTGTTCCGGCGGTTGCCAGGAACGTTGGAATCACGACAGAGCATCAGCCGCGTATTTGTATCCTTGAATGATTGGTCAGAACGAGACTCGCCGTTCCTCGCAAATGTTCGCGAGGAAGCAATCGCGGCATGAAACCCGAGGGCGGCCGCCTCTTGGTCAAGGCCGCACGGGTAATCCGTGCCGCTGAACTCTTGCTTCGCGAGGGTGACCCTGACTTCGCTGCCGCGCGTGCCTGCTATGCCATGTAGACCGCTGAATGCCCGCCCGCGCGAGACGTTGCGCCGCTACTTCATCCCCTTCAGCGCCAGCTGCAGCTTGCCGAATGACACCGAATCGCGCGGGCTGTACATCATGTCGCTGTAGGCGATCTTGCCCTTCGGGTCCACGACGAACACCGTTCGGCGGTCGTGGCCGTTGGCTTCGTTGTAGCTGCCATAGAGTTTTGCGACCGCGTGATCGTGGTCCGAGGCGAGGCGGAACGGCAGGTTGTTGGCCTTGGCCCATGCCTGGTGCGAGTTCACGTAGTCGCCGCTGATGGCGATGACGTCGGCATTCAATGCGCCGAACGAGGTGAAATTGTCGCGGAGCGAACAGGCCTCTTTCGTGCAGCCGCCACTCCAGTCGGCGGGGTAAAACGCGAGCACGATGTTCTGCTTGCCGATGATCGCCGACAGTTTGAGATCGTCGCCGGCGATCGAATCGCGCGTGGCGTAGGGCAGCGAGAATTCGGGCGCGGTATCGCCGACCTTCGGGGCGGCGACGGAGGTGGGCTCGGCGAAGGCGGTGAGGGCGACGAGCAGAGAGACTGCGGAGATTCCGGAAAATAGCGATTTCATGGGAACTCCCGGATCGGGGGAAGCGCGTGAGGGCCCGTGGGTTGCTCGCGGCGAGGCTATCCGCCCTTGAATCGCAGGTCCAGTCCGGACGAGCACATGCCAGAGCAACACTCCCTGGCGAGCGAGACGTTGCCGCCCGCAATCATACCGGGCCCCCTCAAGTGCCCCATTCCACCGAGAAGCCGCGCGTGTCGACATGCATGAATGGCCCATGCCCGGGGCTCGCCGCATAAGTCCCGAGACCGCCGAGCAGGCCGGCGAATTCAGGGGTGCCCTGCAGGTCGTTCACGATCGATCCGAGGACGCGGGCGTCCGCGATCGTGTGGCGGCCGTCGTGGTTCAGGTCGTCCATCAGGCCGTCGCAATCTTCATCCACGAACACGTCCGCCGCATCACCGTACTCGTGGCGGCTGAAGATCGTCACATTGCCTATCGCGGCATTGTACGAGGGTGTGCGGTAGGCGCTCATGATCGAGAACGAGCGCGCCGGGATGCCGCGATCGTTCACGGTCGCGAGCAATTGTTCGAGCTTGGCGAGCAACGGTTCGCGAAGTACGAGGTACCGGGGGAAGTCGCTCGACTGCTTGCACACGAATTGCCCCAGCGTGAAGTGCGGCGAGACCTGCGTGTCGAGCAATTCGGGAGTGACTTGGACGAAACCGAGAGGGCGGGCGTACTCGGCCTCGTAGCCGCGACGGGGGTTCGGGTATGCGCCGATGCGATATCCGTTCAACGATCCCCGGTGCATCGCCGAATACGGGGTCATGACGAACACGTTAAGGGTGATGAGCGCGCCGGTGCGCGGGTCTCGCACCAACATCGGGTAAAGCCCGGGCATCGAGGGAGCCACCCAGTCCCAGCGGTTCAGGCCTTGTGCGTGGGTGTTGCCGCCGGATGCCACGAGCTCGTAGCCGGCTGGGGGTGGGGCGGGAGTTCTGGCATCGCCGCTGAGGTTGTCCCGGGCTTCGATGGGCACTCGTTCACCCGGCAGAACGAACATCGCCATGACTCGGAGTTCGGTGGAGGCCTCCCCGAAACGCACCTCGAAACCGGCTTTTTGGGGCGAGAATGCCGCTACAAGGACCGAGTCGACGACCGGGATGGAGCCAAGGCTCGCCGCCGTGTCATGGGCGGCTGGTGAGAACTGTGCAATGAGAGCCAGGATCAGGGTCCATACCATGCACCGAGTTCGATGCCCGGTATTCTCAGACGACCCTTGCTTTGGCCACGGGAGACGTCAGGAATAATTGACGCAAGTGGGCTCTTGATATGGCCCTTACGGTCGCCGGCGAATCCCCGGGCGATCCAGCGCCGCCAGCAGCGGCGGGTCGAGGCCGTAAATGTCGTCCGCGTAACGCACCTCATCCGAGGCGCCGACGCTGACCGTCCAGTAGACGATCAGGATCGGCAGCGGGTGCTGGAGCGTCACGTAATGGGTGGAATCGGTCGCGACCGCAGCTTCGATTCGGTCCGCATCCCAGCTCTGGTCCTGCAGCAGGATCTTCGCGAGCTCGAGCGGATGTTCGAGACGGATGCACCCATGGCTGAACGTGCGCTTGTCCGCCTCGAACAAGTTGCGGTGCGGCGTGTCGTGCAGGTAGATCGCGTACTTGTTCGGGAACAGGAATTTGACCTGGCCCAGGGCATTGTCTTCGCCCGCCGGCTGGCGGATCGAATAGGGGAAGGTCGCGGGGGTCGCCTTATCCCAGTCGATCGATTTGGGATCGACGACCTTGTTGTTGCGGTCATACATCACCAGCCCCTGCTGGGTGAGCACGTCCTTGCCCGAGCGCATGTCCAGCAGGATTTCTTTCTCGAGGATGGTGGGCGGCACAGTCCAGTCGGGATTGAACACGACCGTCCTGATGTTCGCGCGGAACGTCGGTGTCTGCATTGCTTCCTGGCCGATCTGGGTGCGCGACTCCCACACATTCTTGTTGCCGCGGATCAGGTAGGCCTTGAACGCGGGCAGGTTCACCAGCATGAAGTCATCCTGGAGCCCGCCGAGCACCCAGCGCGCGCGCTCGAGATTCACCCGCACCTGGGCAATTCGCGCCTTCGTGCCCACGTTCATCGCGTCGATCGTCGCGCGGTCGATCGTGCCCTCGCCCAGGAGCCGATGCCGCGCCTTGAACTGTTCCACCGCGCCCGCCAGCGTGTCGTCGTAACGCGCAGAGTCGCGGGGCGCGCTGCCGTCGAGGTCGCCGCCGATCAGCAATCGCCGCCGCACCTGTGCGACGCGTGGATCGATGACCCCGGGCCGTAGTTCCTTGCCGCGTCCCAGCGTCGGCCAGCCGCCCGCCGTATCGATGCGCTGGAGCTGCGCGAGCGTCTCCACGAGCCCGCGATAGATGAAGTGGTCCGGTCGCTGGGATTGGATTGCCTTGGGGATAGAACCGGCCCCCGCGATGACCGCGAGCGTGCTGTCGAGCGGGGAGGCATCATCGCGCGGATCCGCGGTCCATTCGGGATTGACCTGCGAGGGCTGGACTCGGCCGAAGCGAACATCGTCCGCCATGTTCGCCACAGCATCCGCGAGCAATACGTCCAGCGTGGCTTCGTCCGTAGCCGTCCCGTTGGAAGCATGGCGCTTCTCGAGCAGCGAGCGGATCGCGTTGAGATGGTAATCGCCCGGGTTGAGCCCATCCGCCGCCATGCCCTGGATCGCCACGACGACATCGTCCGCACGGTCGAGCCACGCCGGCTTCGAGTCGCGAGCTTTGTAGAATTGTTCGACCGCGGCTCGTTCCGCGATCGCCTCGCCACCCACTCGAGCGGCTCCCCGCAATGCGATGATCTGTCGGGCGATTTCCGGGGCGTCAGAACCCCTCCCACACCCTTGAATGGCGCACGCGAGACACAACAGGGTAACCAGCACACTCGATCTCATCAGGGCTCCAGGGAAGAAGGGATGCCCTCGGATCGGGCAGACATCGCGGTGCCTCTCTGCAAGGAGCGGTCCATTGACGCGCGAATCCGGCGCTGCCCCGGACAGGCGTGCGGCATCGAGCCCAGATGCCGCGGGCCGCGTGCTACCCCTTGACCCCGCCCAATGACAGCCCGCTCACCAGGTACTTGTTGAGCGCGATGAATAGCACCATCACCGGCACGCACACCAGTAAGCTGCCGGCGGCGTAGTTCGCCCATTCGGTCTGGAATACACCGGCCAGGCTCTCGAGCCCCAGCGGTAACGTGTAGAGCTCCTGGCTGCTGATGATGATACGGGCGACCAGGAACTCGGACCACGCGGTCATGAACGAGAACAGCGCGGTGATCGCGAGCGCGGGTGCGGCCAGCGGCAACGTGACGCGCACGAACGCGTCCCACGGCGTGCAGCCGTCGATCAACGCAGCCTGCTCAAGCTCCACCGGGATGGTGTCGTAGTAGCCGCGCAGCGTCCACACGCAGAACGGGAGTGCTGTCGCGGTGTAGGCGACGACGAGGCCGGTGAAGGTGTCGAGCAGGTGGAACGTCTTCATCAGCACATAAAGCGGCAGCATCAGCATCGTGGCGGGGAACAACTGCGTGAGCAGGAACGCGTACAGCCCGGAGCGCCAGCCCGGAAAGCGGTAGCGCGAGAACGCGTACGCGGTCGTGGAGGCCAGGGTCACGCCGAAGATCGTCACGGTGATGGCGATCAAGCAGGAGTTGCGCAGCCATAGCAGGAAGTCCTTCTCGAACAGGATCCGGTAGTACGCCCTGAGTGTGGCGTGCTCGGGGATCAGCGCGAGCGAGGTGGAATACAGCTGGTCGGAGGGGCGCAGCGAGACGGTGATGATCTGCAGGATGGGGTAGACGGTCATGACGCAGCACAGCAGCAGGAAGGCGTGCGTGATCACCGAGAGGATCTGGCGGCGCGTGCGGTCGCGGCTCATCCCTTGGACTCCACCATCTTGGTCCGGCGCAGCGTGAACACCACGAAGCCGAACAGCAGC
>JANLOX010000295.1:0-21351 GCA_031366795.1 Candidatus Eiseniibacteriota bacterium
GTCGGTTTGGCATTCTGCGGCCCTTCTAATGCGGGAACGATGCCAACATGGGGCGGACGCGTCGCAATCGACGGTCCGCGACTCTAGGTCGCGATTTGAACGGGCGTCAAGGCCATGCGGCCGCCTAAGGATGCGGCCCAGAAGTTGACAACCCCGTGTGATTGTCGCGATTGGGCGCGACGGCATCGCGACGGTGTGGCGATCCCGCCGCGCCGAGGCTGCGCCTAGAGAACATCCATCGGGTCGACGTCCGCCGCGATCTTCACGTGCCGCGCGTGCTTGCTCGCCTCGTACACCTCGAGCGTCTGGCGGGTGCACTCGTGCAGCGCCTCCGAGTGCGTGCCCTTGAGCAGCACATGCCAGCGGTGTTGCCCGCGCAGCCGCGCGAACGCGGCGGGCGCTGGGCCCAGCACTTCGATCGCCGACTCGCCCGCGGCTTCGCGCGCCGCAACGCCACCGGCCTCGGCGGCCGCGATCACCTCCGCCTCGTCGGGCCCGGTGAAGCGCAGTGACACCAACCGGCGAAACGGCGGGTAGCCCGCGTCGCGCCGCTGCTCGAGTTCGTAGTCCAGAAACGTCTTCTCGTCGAGCTGCGCCGCCGCCGCGATCGCCGGATGGTCGGGCGTGCACGTTTGCACCAGCACTTCGCCCGGAGTGACGCCGCGCCCGGAGCGCCCCGACACCTGCACCAGCAACTGCCAGGTGCGCTCGGCGGCGCGGAAGTCCGGCAAGTGCAGCGACACGTCAGCGTCGAGCACGCCGACGAGCGTCACCCGCGGGAAGTCCAGTCCCTTGGCGATCATCTGCGTGCCTAGCAGGATGTCGGCCTCGCCGCGCCCGAACGCCGCGAGCGTCGAGCCGCGCGAGTTGCCCGCCCGCGCCACGTCGAGATCCAGCCGCAGCACGCGCGCCTCGGGCAACGAGCGCTTGAGCTCGCGTTCGATGCGCTGCGTGCCCGCGCCGCCGAAGCGCAGTAGCGTCTCGCCGCACTTGCCGCATGCGCCGCGGAACGGCTCCGAGTGATCGCAGTAATGGCAGCGCCAGGCCTTGGGGCTGGCGTGCAGCGTCAACGTGATGTCGCAGTGCGGGCACTCCGGTACCCAACCGCACGCCCTGCACTGCGTATGGTGCGAATGGCCGCGCCGGTTGAGGAACAGCAGCGCCTGCTCCTTGCGCTCGAGCCGTTCGCGCAGTGCCAAGAGCAGCGGCCGCGACACCATCGAGCCGCCCTCGGGCTCCGTGCGCTGGTCGATCACGCGCACCGCCGGCATGCCGCGGCGGTCGACGCGATGCGGCAGGCGCACCGAGCGGTACTTGCCGCGCGAGACGTTGGCGAGTGTTTCGAGACTCGGCGTCGCGGTCCCCAGCAGCACCGGGATGCCCAGCATCTGCGCGCGCCGCACGGCAGTGTCGCGGCCGTGGTACTTGAGGCGCTCGCTCTGCTTGTAGGCTGGTTCGTGTTCCTCGTCGATGACGATGAGCTGCAGCCGTGACAACGGCGCAAAGATCGCCGAGCGCGCGCCGACCACCACATCCAGCGAGCCGCGCCGCGCCAACTCCCAGTTGCGGCGGCGCTCGCCCACGCTCAAGTAGGAGTGCAGCACACCGACGCGGCCGCCAAAGCGGCGGCGGAAGCAAGCAACGACCTGGTCGGACAGGGCGACTTCGGGCACCAGCACCAGCGTCTGCCCACCCGCTTCGCGCACCTGGTTTGCCGCGCGCAGGTAGATCTCCGTCTTACCACTGCCCGTCACTCCATGCAGCAGTAATGGCGCAAATTGCTTCGAACCGATCGCCTGTTCGACCGCCGTGAACGCGGCCTTCTGCCCCGCCGTGAGCACGATGCGCTCAGGGATCGCCATGCGGAGCACCGGATCGTCCACCGCGGCCTTGCGCGCGCGGCTGGCCGCGAAACCCTCGAGCCCCCCAGGGAGTGCGGCGCCCAGGACTTCGCCGAGCGGCGCCATGTAGTACCCGGCGATCCAGCGTGCCAGCGCGAGCAGATGCGCCGACACCGCGTCCGGCTCGAGCACCGAGGTGAGCGCCACGATCCGCTCGAGCGTGGTTTCGCCCACCCGCTCTACCACGAAACCGCGGCGCGGCTTGCCCCGAAACGGGGCCAGCACGTGACTGCCCGGCCGTGCCGTTTCCAGTAATTCTTCGGGGACACGGTAGGTGAAGGTCTGGCGCAGCGGCAGCACGAAGGCGACCTGCGCGTATGGCAAGGGGGCGGAGGGCATCGTCACCGAGCATCGGGGGACAGCTGCGGCAACGCAAATTGCGTCCCCCATCGTGCAGCCGCGCCCGATCGGAGCGGTGCCCGGCCACCGGACCGCGGCCACACGCGCCCGGCGCGCCACCGCGGAGGCGGGCGTGCCGCAATGCCGTGCACTGCAACCTGCACGAATGCGGCTTTAGGGATTGCCGCGTGGGGCGTTCCACCCTGCGCCGGCGGCCGTCTTGAGCGATCGCAGCACGGAAAAATCACCCAGCAGGATCACCCGGAATCGGCCGATCACTTCGGCTATGAAGACCGCCGGGACGACAACACGCGCACCGCTTCGGGACAGCGGACCGGGCCATGGCCAGACCGGCTTTTCGTTGGTGGAACTGGCCATTGTGCTGGTGATTCTTGGCCTGATCGTGGGCTTCGCCGTGCCAGGCTACGGCGCGTATATGGCGTCGCAGCGGCTCAAGGGCTCGACCCAGAACCTCGCGGCCGAGGTACGCATCGCCCGCGAGCGCGCGATGTCCCTCGGCGTCGACCAGCCATTGCATTTTTACGAGGACACCTGGAATTGCGATTTCCACGTTCACACGGGTGCCGGCGTCACGAACATGTGGAGCTTTCCACCCGGAGTCCACTACGCGCCGGGCTCGACTATTGCAGTCACCATGCTGAAGGACGGCTCCGCGTCGCCCTCCGGCAAGGTGGTGCTGCAGGACACGCGCGGACGCCGGGACACCCTGAGCATTCTCGCCTCAGGCATCGTTCTCATTCGCTGAGGTGCTGGTTGTCGACTCGCAGGAACCCTTCGGAAGCCGGCGTCACGCTGGTCGAGCTCCTCATCACGCTGATCGTGCTTTCGGTTGGCCTGCTGGCGGTCTCCCAGCTGTTCCCGGCCGGTACCCGCAACCAGCAACGCGACCAATACATGACCCTGGCGGTTCATTCCGCCCGAGAAAAAGTCGAGCAGTTGCAAGGACGCACGTGGGCGGACCCCGATCTGTCGATCGGCCGGCATCCTGCCGGCACCGCCGTCGAAGCGATCCCTGAAGGGGGTCTGGAACGCTGGTACACGGTCACCGCGATGGCCGCGCCACTGGACAACCTGAAGACACTCACGGTCACGGTCCGCTACCCGGTTCCGGGCATTGGCCGGCGCACCGTGAAGACCGTCACCTATGTGAGGCGATAATCATGAAGCCACGCACCCACTGCCCGACTCATGGCCAGGACGGCTTCACGCTGATCGAATTGCTCATCACGCTGCTCGTGCTCGGAGCCGTTACCATCGCCATCACCGTCGTACTGATTGGCGCCTCGCGCAGCAAGACCACCAGCACCAGCCTGATCGAGGCGTCGCAGGGTTCGCGCGTCGCCCTCGACCTCGTGGCGAAGGACGTCCGCAGCGCGGGCTATGGTGCCGACCTGACGTTCCCGGGTGGCGCGCAGCCGTCGATCGCCTATGTGGACTCGCAGGAGATCATCCTGTCCGAGAACACCACCCCCTACCCCGACACGCTCAACGGCCAACCCAGCGGGCCGCTGGCGTACAACCCGTCGGCGAATCCCAAGCCCTACCCGCTGACCGTGGGCGGCTTCGTGCCGCCGGGACGCTACCGCACCGGCGCCGAACTCATTCGGTACACGCTCGACCTGAACAACGATGGCGTGGTGAACTCCAGCGACCTCTCGACTGCCGCCGGGGCGGACGCCCAGGCGACGCCTGATCCGGACGACTACCTGCTCGCACGCCAGGTCTACGGCGATTCGAGTGGCAATGTGGCGGGCAACAACGGCGGCGCCATCCAGGGCGTGGCCCTCGTGCACCGGCCCGGCAACGGCGTGCCGCCACTGTTCACCGTCTACATGCGTGGCAGCAGCGCGCCGTGGAACTGGGCCAACGGCGCGGTTCCCGCGTCGCAGCTCGCCGATATCGAACGCGTCTCGATCCAGATCACCGCGTCGTCCGGCAAGGCCGATGGCAATGGCAGCTTCCAGACGAGCCGGATCCAGCAGCAGGTCAACTCGCTGCGCAACACCCCCGATCTCGGCGTGCGCACCTACGTGATCGACGGTTATGTGTTTTCCGATGCCAACCACAATCGCGTGCGTGATGGCGGTGAAGCGGGCGTGGCGAACGCCGCGGTGCGCGCCGGCGGCACCTATGTCGCCTACACGTCGTCCACGGGCTACTACCAGCTGCGCGTTCCCGCCGGCAGCTATGCCGTGCGCCACACGCCGCCCGCAGGCTTCGGCATTTACAGCTCCCCCGACAGTGTCAGCGTGACCGTCCCGCCGGCGGCGAGCGCCAGTTTCGCGGACACCGCACGCGCGGGCGGCTGGGTCAGCGCACACGTGTGGGTCGACACCGACGGTGATGGCATCGAGGACGCCGGTGAATCCCCGGCGTCGGGCATCGCCGTCAGCGTCTCGACCGCGGCGTCGAACAACTGGACGGACGCCAACGGCAACGCTCAAGTGTTCGCGGGCGTGGGCAGCTTCCTCGCCAGCGTTACGGTGCCGGACTCAATGACGGCGAGCACCGCGAACCCGGTGTCCGGTTCGATGACGAACGGCGGCAGCGCCACCGTGCGCTTCGGCTTGTTGCCCTCGCTGACCGGCACGGTCAAGGGCAAGGTGTACCGCGACAACAACCGCAACGGCGTGCTGGACGGCGGCGAGGCAGGCATCCAGGGCACGTGGGTGGGAGTGACGAAGGATGGCATCACAGTGAATGGCTACGCGTTCACCGATGCCAATGGTGATTACTCGATCCTCGCCCCGATCAACGACCCGCCGCACACGCAGCCGTATTACGTCTACACGGTGCCACCGGCCGGCTATTACCCGACCAGCACCACGGCGATCGCGAATGTGTGGGTGCAGAACAACGCCACGCTCACGGGCAAGAACTTCGGCATGGCCGGCTACCAGGTCATTACCCTGAACGCCAGCCGCGTGCTGAGCCTCGCGTCCGCAGACCTGATCGAGAAGGACTGGAACGGCAACCAGACCCAGAACGCCCAGAAGGACCTGGACCTGGTGCTGGGTGCCGACGCCGCAGGGGCCGACAACGTCTCGGTGTGGTTCAACAACTACAACAGCACCCCGCTGTTCGCGCCCACGCCGGACTACACGCGGCTCGCGCCCCAGTCGGTGATGGCGATGGCGCTGGACACGCTGGACACCGGCTCGCCCACCGCGCGCCCGGATCTCGTCAGCGGCACCAAGAAGGCCGCCACCGGCAACTTCTTCGTGTGGCTCAACCAGAATTCGAGCGGCAATCTCGGCTATCTCCCCGCAACCTATTCGACGGGCCTCAACTACACCACGCAGGACGCCGGCGACGTGCAGGCGGTGCTCACTACGGACGTCGCCGGCAATTCGATGCCTGACATCATCGTGGGCACCAAGTCGCCGACCACCGGCACGGGCACGATCGAGGTGTGGACAAATTCCGGCGGCACCTCGCCGACGTTTACCCGGGCCGAAACCTATCCGTCCGCGGGATCGATTCCCGGTGGCCTGATGGGCGAAGTAACCAGCATGGCGCTCGCCGACTTCGACGCCGACGGCGATCTCGACCTCGTGGTCGGCACGCGCAAATCCAGCTACTCGGGCGAGCTGCTGTTCTTCAGCCTCGAGTCGAGGACCAACGGCAATCGCTACCGTTGCCGGAGCGTATACACGCTGCCGAACGACGCCGTCACCTCACTCGCCGTGTGCGACCCCAACGGAGACGGACGGCCGGACGTGATCGTCGGCACCCAGAACGCGTCGAATGGCGGACGGCTGCAGCAGTGGACCAATCTCGGGGCCGGCTGGAGCTTCGCCGACGTCCGTGACGTGAACGCGAACGGCATCGTGATGTCGCTTCACTCCGCCGACCTGGGCGGAGGATCGGCAACGGATGTCGTCGTGGGCTGGCGCCAGAACGACACGAGCTACGTAGGAGGTGTGGACGTGTACTACCTCGACCTCGGCATCCTGCCCTCCACCGGAGTCGACGTCTCCGGCGGTTCGATCACAAACATGGTGCCCGCCACGTGCACCACCAACCTCAACTGGGGCACGAACCCGACCATTGCGCCGCCCTACCTCACCGACATCGCGGTCGGTGTGAAGACCGGATTGACCACCGGCGCACTCGTGCTGTTCATCCGCTGACATGCGACCGAACCCCAACACGCCGCCCCGCATGCCGTCTGGCGAGCGTGGTGTCGCGCTCATCATGGCGATGCTCGTCCTGCTCGTGCTCAGCATCATGGCGATCATGATGATGATGAACGTCACCCTGAACCGCCAGGTCGCGGGGCTCGACGTGCGCGGCACCCAGGCACTCGCCGTGTCCGAGGCCGGCATCAGCGAGGCGCTATCGCGCTTGCGCAATGGTGACATCACGCTGCCGACGAACAACCCCAAGGCCGTCGCGCAGATCTTCCTGGCCAACGCGGGCAGCGTCCCCGTCGTCGGCACCGACACGACCGCGATCGAAACGCGCCAACCCGCCGGGTCCTGGTTGCCTTACAGCACCCCGAACAAGAGCCCCGACGTGCTCACCGTACAGTTCAAGACCAACAACGCGCGCAACCAGATCTACTATTACGACGCTACGCTGCCGACGCCGATCAACACCACGAGCGGGCTACCGATCTACCAGATCACGTGCACAGGCCAGCAAGGCACCAGCCGCCGCCGCGTCGTCGCCGAGGTGATCCAGAAACCCTACCTGGCGCTCACCAAAGCCGCGCTGACCGGCAACCAGGATATCCGCTTCATCGGTAACGCCGTCGTCTGCGGCTACAACCACAGCGCCGACACCCCGACGTCTGCCGGCGAGAACGGCCGCTTCGGCGGCAACAGCTGCATGCCCTATGAGGGAGTGGGCGGCGACCTCCCCGGCTCGTGGACCACCGGCCAAACTTGGAACGGAGGCGTCGCGTCACAGGCCGGCAAACCGTTCGCAAATATCTCGGGTGGCACCGGCTTCTATCCCGGCCCATGGGCGATGCTCGGCATGTCGCAGGCCGACTTCATGAGCTGGATCGGCCCCGGCTCCACCACCACCGGATCTGCGAACGGCATCATCTACCTCGACAATGACGGCACCGCGCAAAACCAGTCCGGCTCCTTCGCCTACCACGGCGCCTCCGGCGAGGGCCTGATGTACGTCGACGGCGACCTGACGCTCAATTCGACGTTCGTCTACCGCGGCCTCATCTATGTCGAAGGCGACCTGAAGATGAACGGCCAGGCATGGATTCTTGGAGGTCTCGTCGTCCGCGGCCGCTCCGAAATCCGTCAGAACGGCGGCGCGACGATCCTGTACTCGTCGGATGCGATCTCCCGCGCGCTGGCGCGGTACGGCGGCCAGTTTGTCACGCTCTCCTGGAGAGAAGTCACCCTCTAAGGGTGCCGCGGAGATTGCGGGCAAATCAGCCTGGCCGCATCGAGGCGCCTCGCCCCGAGCAACCAGCCCAGACGATTCATGAAGCGCGTACCGTCGCGGGCCCAGCAATTTCGCGACGCTCTGGTGACGCTTCGAGAATGCAATGGCTTCGCGTTTGTGACGCGAACGTGAACGCGCAGGTGAAGTGGCTCCGCGCGCCTACGGCGATATTAATATGGCGGTAGCCCGGGCAGGCACCGGCAATGACTGCTCGGGCAGCGCGGGGGGATGAAAGTGCCGGCACGTGACCCCATGACACCGTGTCATCGCATCCCCCGCACCACCCCCATCCTCCGCCGCACAATCAGGCCTGCATCCGCTGCGAGCCGAACTGGCCGAGCAGCGTGTTGATCCTGTCCACGAGCTTGCGGGGACTGAACGGCTTGGTGATGTAATCGTCCGCGCCCACATCGAAGCCCACCTTCTGGTCCGTGTGCCGTCCCTTCGCCGACAGCAGGATCACCGGGATGTGCTTGGTCCGGTCGTCGGCTTTGAGCATTTTGCAGGTCTCGTAGCCATCCAGCTTCGGCATCATGATGTCCAGCACGATGAGATCAGGCTGCTCAGCGCGTGCACGTTCGAGCGCCTGCTCGCCGTCCAGTGCGGTCAGCACTTCATAACCTTCCATACCCAGACTGAAGTCGAGGATATGGACGATGTAGATCTCGTCGTCGACCACTAGAATCTTGCCCTTCGCCATGTTCGGTTCACCTCCTCAAGGGGTTGCGGCGGTCGGGTTCGTGGAAGCCGCCGCTTCCGGTCCGTTGTTCGTGTCCATCTGCTCAAGCGCGCGGGGCAGCACCAACACGACCCGTGGGTCGAACTGCACCCCGCTCAACCGCTCGATTTCACGCAGCGCCTCCGCCCGCGAAATCGCCGGGCGGTGGGAACGCCCCACCGTCATGCTCTCGAATGCATCCACCACCGACAGGATGCGGCCGCCAATGGGAATCTCGTCGCCTTTCAGTCCGCGCGGATAACCGCTGCCGTTCCACCACTCGTGGTGGGACAGCACCAGCTCGCGCACGCCGCCGGCAGTCTCCAGCGGTGACAACAGGTCGGCGCCCGCTTCGGGGTGCCGGTGGACCTGCTCGCGCTCGTCGGCCGTCAGGCCACCCGAACCTTCTGTGACCGCCTCGCCCACCGTGCGCATCCCGACGTCATGCACGCTGGCCGCGAAGCTCACGACTCCGACCTGGTCCTCGGGTAATCCCAGCTCGCGCGACACCGCGCGAGCGAGGCGCACGCGGTTCGGCGCATTGCGGCGGCCGCGCTCGAGGTGACGCAGCACTTGGCGCAGCGCGTGAGCCGTGTCGGCGATGCCCACCTGCTGCTGCTGCGCCTCGAGCGCCTGCCGCCATGCGGTGGCGATACGCTGTGACAGCTGCAGGAACAGGTGGCAGTCCTCGGCATCGAACTGCTTCTGCTGCACCGGATCGGTGGCGTTCAGCACACCCAATAGGCGGCCGTCGTGCTCGATCGGCACCGAGAGGAAGGTGCGGCTCTCGTAGAGCTTTCGCCCGCTGCCCGCGACTTCTGGATGCTCCTCGGCGCCCGACATGCACACCGGTCGGCGATTGATGGCGACCCACCCGGCGATGCCACTGCCCGGCTCGATACGCACACGGCGCACGACGTCTTCATCGATTCCCATGGCGGCGCGAATGACCAGCGCGCCGTCCGGGCCTGGGCACAACAGTGAAACGACGCGCGCGCCCATCACCTCGGCGACCATCTCGATGGCCAAACGCAGGATGTCGGCGGGTGCTGCTTCTGGCTCGGGACCCGGCTGCACCACGACACGCTGCTTGGCGCGGCGCGGCAGGCGCACGGTGAAGTACGAGCCCTCATCCGGCTTGCTGTCGGCGTGAATGCGTCCGCCGTGGTACTCGACGATCGACTTGCAGATCGCAAGCCCCAAGCCTGTCCCGCCATAACGGCGCACCAGCGAGGAGTCCACCTGGTAGAAGCGTTCAAAGACACGCTCGAGCGACTCCCGGGGAATACCGATCCCGGTGTCGATCACATCGAGCCCAACTTCGGCGCCTTCCCCGGACAGCACAAAAGTCACCGTTCCTCCCGGTGGCGTGAACTTGACCGCATTGTTGCCAAGATGGAGCGCGAGTTGGCGCATCTGGTCCCGGCTGGCATCCACGCGGGTATCGGCTTGCGAGCCCTCCAGCTTGAGGGTGACCCGACCCACCTGGGCGAGGGGCTCGAGAAGTTGCAACGTTTCGCGGACGACTTCGCCCATCTCGACCGTCTGCCGCGAGCTGTGGATCGCCCCGGAATCAAAGCGGTTCAAGTCCAGCAGCGACTCGATCAGGCGGGACAGCCGCTGGGACTCCTCATTGATGATGGTGAGGAAGTGCTTCGCCTGCTGGTGGGTGATCTCGCCATACCCGGCGCCGAGCATGGTGTCGACGAACGCCCTGATCGCCGTGACCGGGGTGCGCAGCTCGTGCGAGACGGTCGAGAGGAAGTTCGCCTTGAGCTGGTGCATCTCCAGGTGCAGCCGCTGGGCCTCCGCCAGCTCGCGCGCCTGGCGCTCGGCCTCGCGGTACAGCCGCGCATTCTCGATCGCCACCACGGCATGGTGCCCATAGATCTCGAGCAGTTCGACGACTTCACGCGAGGGCACCAGCCGGTCTTCCGGATCGTCCACCGAGAAGTACGCCACCAGCTCCTGGTCGCGGTTGAACAGCGGCACGAACAGGATGTCGGCGGCGTGCCACTCCCATTCCTTGCGCGCCCCCAGTTCCGGCTTGACGCCATCGGGCAGCGTGCGATTGAAGGGGTGCGTGTGACTGATGAAGTACGAGTGGCTGACCCGGAACTCGTCGCGCAGCCACGACAGGAACTCGTCCACCGTGATCTCGCGGTTCTCGAGCTGCGCCCGCGCGGCGTCGTCCACGCCGGCGAAGGCGCGCGCCCGCAACCGCGGCGTGCCCGCTTCGCGCATGCGTATCAGCACCATGCGGAAACCGAGACTGTCGCGGATCGTCGCGGCGACGCGCTCGAGCAGGGCGTCCAGATCGAGCTCGGAGTTGATGCGGCTGATGTTCTCGAGGATCAGGTGCAGCTTCTGCGCGCGCTTGCGGTTTTCTTCCAGCTGGTTGAAGTAGAGGCGGCTCAAGCGCTGCTTGGCGGACGACAGGTCGGCGACCTGCGCGCGCAGCGTGGCGAGTTCGGCGACGCTGTCCGCACCGGCCGGGACCGCAGCAGGTGCGGCGAAGGCCGTGTCCACGCCCGGCTCGCCGAGCGGATGCTGCGGCAGTTCGGCCGAGGACAGCGGCATCGCGTCCGGCGGCGAGTCGCCCTCGGGAAATGCCGGCGTATCGGGCAGCGGCGCTCCCGCCGTCTCGGCCATCTGCTTCTTGAGCCTGGAGACTTCACGGCGCAGCACGTCAAGCTGACCGCGCTGGCGTATTTCGTTCGCCGAGGGTTCGTCGGGCCGGCGGTTCAACTTCATGCCGCACTCCTCGCCGCGCGCGCGCCCGTGGGCGGGCGGCGGCGGCGTTCGCCGACGAGAACGCTGCCGGCGATGCCCTTGCCATGCGCCTTGAGCTCCTGCGAAATGTCGAGCAACTGCGCCGCGTGCGAGACCGGCATGCGCTCGGTGCTGACCATCGCGATGGTGATGCTCATCAACGGGAAGCGCTCGAGCTGGTGCTGGCGGTTGCGCACCTCGATATAGCCGCGCTCGCGATCCGCGGGGTCGTAGAGCGTGATCACCTGATGGTCGAACTGGGCGATGATCTCCTCGCCCAGGTCCTCGGCGAACTCAGGCCCCGTCACGACAATGAAGTCATCGCCACCGATGTGGCCGACGAATCCGGAATCGCCACCGAGCCGCTGCGAGGCATCCACCAGCACATGGGCCAGCGTGCGAATGGCCACGTCGCCGCGCGAGTAGCCATACAGGTCGTTGAACGCCTTGAAGTGATCGATGTCGAGCTGAAGCAGCGAGAAGGCCTTGGCAGCGCTCAGCCGGCGGTTGATCTCATCGCCGATGGAGGCATTGCCCGGCAGTCCCGTCAGCGGGCTCGCCGAGCGCTGCTGCTGGCTCCACTCGAGTACGTTGCGTACGCGCAGCATGAGTTCGCGCACCGCCCACGGCTTGGTGACGTAGTCGTTGGCGCCCCCTTCGAGTCCCTGCTCGATATCCTTTCCGTTGGTCTTGGCGGTCAGCATGATGATCGGGATGCTGCGCGTGGTGAACATCGCGCGCAGGCGGCGGCAGGTTTCGTAGCCGTCCATGACCGGCATCATCACGTCGAGCAGGATCAGATCGGGGCTCTCGCGTTGCGCGAGCTCGAGCGACTCCTGCCCATTGCAGGCCTCGAGCACGTCGTAGCCGGCGTTCTCGAGCTGCAACTTGAGGATCTCGCGCAGGTGCGGTTCGTCTTCCGTGATCAGGATCCTGGGCGTGGACACGCGGGGTTCCCCATAAGGATGGCATCGGGCTGTGGCGCAGTTTGTCATCCTGCGGAATGGCAATCCCTGTGCCACACAATGGGTTCCGCGAACTGCCCCCCGTCCCGGCGGAAGTCGCGGTGGCCATTGCGGCTCGCAAGCGCATGTGGCGCTGGGCCGGAGCGGGTTTGGCGCCGACTCGTGCGCACCGTGCAAGTTGCAATGCCGGCGCGCACGGGTGGGAAGGATCTGGCCGCGGGTTACCCCGGCTGGTCAGTATCCGTTCTACCTTAAGGGTGCCGCCCTACGCCTCGAGCAGCGGCAAACCCGACTCTTCGAGCGACGCAGCCGCGTCGAGCCCGAGGTCCGCGACCGCGCCGCGTTCGAGCATCCAGGCGCCGACGAGCGCGATCATCGCGGCGTTGTCGGCGCACAGCCGCGGCGAGGGCACGCGGAAGGCGATGCCGCGCGCTTCGCATTCAGCGGCGAGCCGCGCGCGCAGTTCACGGTTGCACGCGACTCCGCCGCCCATGTTCAAGGCACGGGCGCCGGTGGCCTCGAGCGCACGCAGCGCCTTGATGGTGAGCGTGTCGACCACGGCGGCCTGGAACGACGCTGCCATGTCGGCGATGGTCGCTTGCGAGTAGGGCGTGGGTTCGCGCGACAGCGTGTGGAGCACTGCGGTCTTGAGGCCCGAGAACGAGAACTCGAAGCCGGGGCGGTCGAGCATCGGCCGCGGCAGCGCGAAGGCCTCGCGGTTCCCCGTGAGCGACAGCTTGTCGATGACCGGTCCACCCGGGAAGCCGAGCCCCATCAGCTTCGCCACCTTGTCGTAGGCCTCGCCCGCCGCGTCATCGAGCGTGCTGCCAAGCCAGCGATAGGCACCGAAATCGCGCACTTCCACGAGTTCGGTGTGGCCGCCCGAGACCACCATCGCAACCGCCGGGTAAGGGCTGTCGCCGTGCTCGAGTGCCGCGGCGTGCAGGTGCCCTTCGATATGGTTGACGCCGATGACGGGAATGCCGAGCCCCAACCCCAACGCCTTGGCGAACGCCACGCCGACGACGAGCGAGCCGACGAGCCCGGGCGCGCGCGTCACCGCGATGGCGGTGAGCTCGCTCGCCGCGAGTCCCGCATCGGCCAGCGCCCGCTCCACCAACGGCGGCAGTAGTTCGAGATGCGCGCGGGAGGCCAATTCGGGCACGACGCCCCCATAGAGCCGGTGCACATCCTGCGTGGCGATCAGGTGCGAACGCAGGACCGAGCCGCGCTCGAGGATGGCGACCGAGGTGTCGTCACACGAAGTCTCGATGGCGAGCAACAGACGCGCGGCGGGTGACTCGACGGGAGTCGGCAGCGTTGTCATGAAGCCTCCGGCGCCAGACTCTCCTCGAGCCACGCCCCATACTTGGGCGCCACTGCGGCCATGCGTACGGCGGTGCACTCGGGCGAGTCGTAGGGGTGTAAATCGTGCAGGCGCGAGAGCAGCGCTGTCCAGTCCTGCTTGCGCGTCTTGAGCATCACGACGACCTCGCGTTCGTCCACGATTCCGTCCTTCCAGCGGTAGATCGAGCGCGCGCCGGGCAGCAGGTTGCCGCAGGCGGCGAGCCGTTCCTCGACGAGCACGCGGATCACGCGCGCGGCGTCGTCCTCATTTGCGAACGTGGTGAACACGAGCAGCAAGTCGGTCACGTGAGGCTCCTCCCTAAGCATTGGCGGGTGGAAAGTGTAGCATGCGAGCGTATGCACGCCGCGACGACGAACGCCCAACCGCGCACTCCCGCGATCTCGCTGCAGCACATCACCCGCCGCTGCGGCGCGGTGATCGCGAACAACGATGTCACGCTCGACATCGTCCCCGGCCGCATCCATGCGTTGGTGGGCGAGAACGGCGCGGGCAAGACAACGCTGATGCGCATCGCCTACGGCCTGCTCACGCCGGACTCCGGCCAGGTCACGATCGACGGCCGCCCGGTCCACTTCCGCCGCCCCGCCGATGCCATGCGGCACGGCATCGGCATGGTCCACCAGCATTTCATGCTCGTCGACACGTTGACCGTGGCAGAGAACATCTGCCTCGGCCGCGAGCCACGCGGCGCCTTCGGCGCGCTCGACCGCGCCGCGGCGGAACGCGACGTCGCCGAACGCTCGGCACGCCATGGCCTGCCGGTCAATCCCAAGGCGCGCGTCTCGACGCTGTCGGTGGGCGAACAACAGCGTGTCGAGATTCTTAAAGCCCTGCACCACGGCGCGCGCGTGCTGATCCTCGATGAGCCCACGGCGGTCCTGACGCCACAGGAAGTGGACGGACTGTTCCTGCTCCTGCGCGAACTCCAGCGCGAAGGCACCAGCATCATGCTGATCACCCACAAGCTCGCCGAAGTGAAGGCGCTCGCCGAGCACGTCTCGGTGATGCGCGCGGGCCGGATCGTGGGTGAAGCCGCCACCCAGGACGTGTCGATCGAAACCATCGCCGGCATGATGATGGGCCGCCCGATGGCGCCGCGGCATGCGCGCACAATCGTGGCGCCCGGCGCCCCGCTGCTCGAGGCGCGAGGACTCGAGGTGTGCGACGAGCGCGGACTCCCGGCCGTGCGCGCCGTGTCCTTCGCGGTGCGCGCCGGCGAGATCGTCGGTATCGCCGGCGTCGAAGGCAACGGCCAGCATGAGTTGATCGAAGCGCTCGCCGGCCTGCGGCGCGCCCAGCAGGGCGAGTTGTCGATCGCGGGCCAGCGCGTGCACGGCCGCTCGGCCAGGGAGCACACCCGCGCCGGACTCGCCCACGTGCCCAGCGACCGCCTACGCCGCGGTATGGTGGCTGCGTTCTCGCTCGCGGAGAACCTGGTCCTGGGCCGCCAGCGCGAGCCTGCCGCCGGCGAGGGCCCCTTCCTGCCGCCCGCCCGGCTCGCCGCGCGCGCCCTGCCGCTGCTCAAGGAGTTCGACGTGCGCCCTGCCGACCCGCGCGCCATCACGGGACAGTTGTCCGGCGGCAACCAGCAGAAGTTGGTGGTCGCGCGCGAGCTGACGCGCGGCGCGCGCGTGGTGCTGGTGGCGCACCCGACACGCGGCGTCGATCTCGGGGCAATCGAATTCATCCATGGCCGGTTGCGCGAGGAACGCGCCGCGGGACGCGCGGTGCTGCTGGTGTCGTCCGAGCTGTCGGAGATCCTCGAGCTCAGCGACCGCATCCTCGTCATGTACGGGGGCAGCATCGTCCATGAAACAACGGCCGAGGGCGCGGATGAGCGCACCCTCGGCCAGTACATGTTGGGCAAGAACGCGGCGGATTAACCGCCGATATTGACCGTCTTATAGGGACCTGGCTTCGGCTCGCGCAGGTCGGGACGCAGGACATCGATGCGCACCGTCCTCTTCTTCTGCTCGAGCCATTCGTTCATACGGTTGACGACCATCTCCTGCTGCACCTGGTCCTTCTCCGTCTTGAACTTGCTCGCATCCGCCGGGACGCGCGCATCCATCCGCACCCACATGACGCCCTGCGGCGTCGACAGCGTGTCGCTGACTTCGCCGCGCTTGAGCTTCAAGATCTTCGGCATGATGTGCGGCCCGAAGCCCAGCGTCGGCACGAAGGCGGCGTTTGCCGTCACCGGGTTCGCTTCCTTGAGGCCCCCGAGCGGCGCCGCCACCGTATCGGCCGGCGTGCCCGCGGCCAGCGCGGCCCGGACGGCCGCGATCTTCTCGGCCATCTTCTGCTTCTTGCGCTCGGCCTTCATGTCTTCGACGACCTGCGTCTTGACCTCATCGAACTCCGCGGTCTTGACCGGCGTCTTCTCGCGCAGCCGGATGAGCACGTACTGGTCCGCGGCGCGGTACACCGTGCCCGACCAATGGCCGGCCGCCAGCTTCGGCAGGTCGGCGCTCAATCCCTGCAGGAACCCGAAATCGGGCACCGCCTCGCTGACGCCAAACGTCGCGGTGCTCACCACGCCACCATAGGGCTTCGTGAGGAGTGCCACGGCACCGCCGGCCGCCAGCTTGCGGCGCAGCGCTCGCGCGGCACGCAACGCGTTCGAATCGGCGCGCGCCTGCGCCATCTCGGTGCGCAACTCGGCGCGCACCTCGTCGAACGCGCGCAGGCCCGCGGGCTTGCGTTCCTCGAGCCGGATGATGTGGTAGCCGAATTGCGTCTGCACCACGCCGCTCACCTCGCCCGGCTTGAGCGCGAAGGCGACCTGCTCGAACTCCTTCACCATGCGGCCACGGCCGAAGAAGCCCAGGTCGCCACCACTCTGCGAGGCCCCCGGCTCCTGCGAGAACCGCCGGCACAAGTCGACGAATTCGGCGCCCCCCCGAATGGCCTTGAGCAGCGAGTCCGCGCGCACCTTGGCGTTCGCCATCTGCGCCGGGTTCAGGCCCTGCGTCATGATCAACAGGTGCCGCGCGTGGACTTCTTCCTCCTGGCGGTAACGGTCCTTATGCGCGTTGTAGCCCGCCAGCAGATCGGCATCGGGAATTTTCACCGAGTCGGCGGCGGCGATGCGCACCCGCACGCCATCGACGGCGTACTTGACCGGCGCCTTGTACTGGGTGCGCCGCGGCGCGAAGAACACCTGCGCCGCGGTCTCGTCCTTCTGCCGCTCCTGCTCGCGGTAGGCGGCATCCACCTTGTTGCGCACCAGATCGAACGGCGGCGCGAACGCCGTGTCCGCGGCATCGACACGCCACACCACGTAGCGGCCCGAGAACGCGGACGGGCCCTGCACTCGCCCTAAGTCCCGCGTGGAATTGCGGTAGTACTGCTCGACCATGGGGTTCGTGAACAGCGAATCGTTCGTCGCGTTCTGCACAAACGTCAATGTCTCGGCCGCGGCCCCGGCCGCGCGCGCCGCGCCGCGCCAGTCCGTGGACGTCTGGAGCGCCACCGCCCGTTTGCCCAACAACACAACGATATGCTTGGGGCGAAGCAACTTCATGGCGCGAGGCTTCACCAACGCGCGCAAGGAATCGACCAACGGCGGCGGGGACTTCTTGAGCGTGTCGCGGATCATCAGGAAGTGCCGCCAGTTCTCGGCGTACCAGCGCTCGATATCGACGGACGTCGGCGGGCGCGTCTGGAACGCGTCGTCCGCCAGCGTGATGCGCGACATCGTCATGCGCCGGGTGACGAAGCGCTCGGGGTGGCCCGCGAAATACGCGCGGCGCTCATCTTCCGCCGCGGTGCGGCGCTTCTCGTTATCCGCCTGGCGGCGCACGTCACCGAGCACTTCCGCCAACGGCGGCAGGTGCTTGGGCTCACGTCCCGTGATCACCCCCGCGATCACCGCATCGCGCGTGCTGACAGGGCCGATCTTGCGCACCGAGGTCACGCTGTCGGCGCGGCCCAGCTCGCCCTGCAGTTCGGGCGCGAAGCCGATCCCCGGAATATTCCCCGCAAGCGGCTCGAACAGGCCGGTGTCGAGCAGGCGCGCCGAGCTGTCGGGCAGCGTCTTGTGCTCGATCGAGTCGAGCACGGCTTTCGCCTGCGCCAACGCCAGCGGCTCGGCGGCCGCGCGCGTGGAGTCCCCCACCGCGGGCAGGGCAATGCGCACGTAGCGCAGCCGCACGCGTGTGCGGCGCGTGAACGCGTCTGGATGCGCGTGGTAGTAAGCGTCCCAGTCCTGCGGCGTCGACTCGGGGTCGAGCGTGACGTCACGCTGCAGGATCGCGAACGAATGGAACTTTACCTGGTCGTTGCGCTTGGCCCACTCCTCGCGCACCGCGGCGGGCGTCGGGTTCATCTGCTGGCGCAACCGCCGGTCGAGCACGTCCATCGCTGCCAACTCGGTGAGCTCGGGCAGCATCGTCACGTAGTTCGACTGCGGGCTTGTCTTGTAGAGGCTGAACCTGGCGCGGTCGAACACACCGTTGGTGTAGAAGTAGGGATCGCGCGCCAGCACCGTGTCGACGTCACCCGGCGAGGGCGCGATCTTCATGCGCCGCGCTTCAGTGCGCAGCAGTTCGCGCCGCAGCAGCTCGTCAAGCACATTGTGGTTGGCGATCTTGACGATGTCGCCCTCGAAGCCCGAGCCGAACTGCGCGCGCATGCGCCCGAAGTACGGAATCGCGACGCGATCGAAATCCGCCTGCGTCAGCGGACGCCCTTCGATTCGCGCGATCACCGGCGAGGCCGTGGCCGGCGTCGCTGTCGCCGTTGTCGTTGCCACCTGGCGCCTGGACGGCGCAGGCGTCGAGGGGACGCGATTGGCGGGAGGCTGGGGTTGGCTGGGTTGCGCCTGCTGGGGCTGTTGCCAGAACGGCGTCTGCGCAAACGTCGCGCCGGCGGCCAGCAAGAGTGCGACGAACAGCGCAACGGCGACGGAGCTGCGACCGGTCAAGCGGAATGAGGTCATGGCGGTTCAGGATTCCAGGGGCATGATTCGGGGATGACTATCATGCAGCCAGGAAGGCCGCTTGCACGGCGAACGCCTTCGCAGGCCGCGTGGAACTGGCGTGCGAGCCTAGCATCGGCCTGAGGCTCGAGACAATTCAGCGCAGCGCGGGCGGGCGGCCCATCGGATGGCGTTCGCAGGCCACGCGGCGTGGATCGTTCGGAGCTAGAACACCACCCCGACAGTGAGCGGTGCCGCGCGAACGGCGTCACTGGCCGCACTCCCGGACGGCGGCATGATGTGGTCCACGCCACCTTCCGCATAGAGCAGCAGCGAACCGAACGTCAGCAGCACGCCGGCGCCGCCGCGTACGCCGAAGCGCGTTTCACTTTGCGCGGCAAGCGCTTGGGCGTCGTATTCGGTGCGCACAGCGTACGCTCCGGCCCCCGCCAGCAGGTAGGGACGAATCTTCCCCGGCCGCAGGTAGAACTGCGCCGAGCCGATTCCGCCCAACAATGTCCCAGTGCCGCCACCGGACTGGCCGAGGGCAGGAATCTGGCCCGGTTGCAGCTCGAAGTTCTGGTAGGAAAAATCAGCGCGAACAGCCCAGGGCACCCGGCCGAAATCGAGGCGAACGAAAGCTCCCCCATTGAACCCGTTGCGGTAGACGTGGCGCGCAGCGCTGAAGGGAACGCTGACGCCCCCGCCGATGCCGAAGCTGATCGCGCGCACATCGACAGCCTGGGCGCCCGCGACGCCCAACGGAATGGCGAACCATGCGGCCAGCAGCAGCGCGAGTCGTGTGGTGGGCTTGAGGGCCATCGTGGCTCCGGACCATTCGTGGACTTGCAGGGCGGCGCGCCCGTGCGGCGCACGCGCGACCTTAAAGGAGCCGGCGCACCCCGACAATCGCGGGGCCAGCGCTGGTTAAGGCTCCGCCCGAGGCTTCGCATCGTCCACGGAATGATGGTATTTTCACGCATCTTGCCGACGCTGGCCCTGGGCACTCCGGCCGGCCCACCCACGAAAGGTCTTCCGCGTGCAAACAATCGAACAGCAGATCGCGAACGCGAAGGTGGATCGCTCCAACCCGAACTGGCGCACCCGGCTGCAAAAGCCAACGCTGGCGACGTTTGATCCCGCACGCCGCCTGTTCGCGGTGATGAAGACGAACAAAGGCACGGTCGGGATCCGGCTGTTCACCGAGACGGCCCCGATGCATGTCACGAGCTTCGCCTACCTCGTTGGGCTCGGTTTCTATGATGGGCTGGCCTTCCATCGCATCATCGACGGATTCATGGCCCAAGGCGGCTGTCCGCTCGGCACGGGCGTCGGTGGGCCTGGCTACAAGATGGACGGCGAGTACACGGCGTCGGTTCGCCACGACAAGCCGGGAATGCTTTCGGCGGCCAATGCCGGGCCGGGAACGGATGGCAGCCAGTTCTTCCTGACCTTCGTCCCCACGCCGTGGCTCGACGGCAAGCACACCCTTTACGGCCAGGTCGAGGAGGGCCTCGAGGTGCTCGAAGCACTCGAGGCGGCGGGATCTGCAGAGGGCCGTCCGCGTACGCCGGTCAAGATCGAAAGCGTGACCATCGAGGAACGGGCATGAAACGGTACACCTTTCGGGCTGCCCTGCTGCTATTCGCCACGCTGGCCCTGGCACCCGCGACGGCGCGCGCCCAGGATGAAACCTCCAGCATGCTCGGCCGCTTCAACTACGAATTCTCCGCTGGCGTCATGCAGGGCGTTGGGCCGCAGGGCAACGCGCTCAGACGCGGCCCGGCGATCAGCTTCAACGTGCATGGGGAATCGGCGATCGGCATGCAGTTGGGCGTCGAAGGCACCTATGCTTCGAGCGACGACTTCTTCAAGACGCGCTTCCTCTCGCTCGGCGGCATCGCCCGCCTGAGCCCGATGCCCGAGGACTACAAGGTCTACGTGCAACTCGGCGCCGCGCTCTACAACGTTTCTTACGGCAACAACGACCCCGGCGTGGTTTCGCCGGGCAACCGCACCCGACCCGGTGGCGGCTTCGGCCTCGGCTTCGATGTGGTCCAGTCCGATCACTACAACGTGGGAGCCTTGCTCAACTACAGCGGCGTCGTGCTGGCGCGCAGTGCGGCGCGCTCGTACATCACGGCCGCTATCACCCTCACGTTCAAGCCCTCGGGGTACTAGCCCCGCCGGGCCTCAGGGCGAAGCGACGCGGCGTTCCGCAACCCGGGACGCCGCGTTTCTATTGGAGCCCGACGACGCACGCCAGCCAGCCGTGCTGGTTCTCGAATCGGGTGCGCGGCCGGAAGGTGTCATCCGGCCGGTCGAGCGCATTGTCCCAACCCTCGATGTAGAAGTGCACTTCCTTGAAGCCGGCCTCGAGCATCGCGTCCTTGATCTCAGGGAGCGTCCACAGCCGCCAGTCATATTCGAAGGCGTGCTTCATCTGGGTCTTGTCGCGGAAGCGGAAGTGGATCGCGCAGGTCAGGTGATGATCGATCGGGTTGAAGGTCAACTGCTCCCAGATGTAGGTGAAGGGCGGCACGCGGTCGCCTTCGGCGCTCTGCGTGCCCGGGATGCGTGTGCGCTCGGTGAGCGGCTTCTCGGCGCCGGTGCCGCCGAAGGCATTGGCCACGAACACGCCGTCCTTACGCATTGAGCGCCGCACGCTCTTGAAGTAGGCGAGCAGGTCGCGCCGCTCGTGAAACACCCAGTACGAGAAGTTCATGGCGCACACGAAGTCGACCTGGGGCGCCTTCACCCTGCGCACGTCCGCCTGGATCAGGTGCAGCCGGCTGGCGTTGCGGCGCATGCGCGGCACGCGATGCGCGCGCGTCCAGTCGAGCACTTCGCGCTCGATGTCCACGCCCCACGCCTCGTTCTCGGGGCGCCGGCGTACCCACGCGCAGGCCAGGGCCGCGGTGCCGCAGAAG
>JANLOX010000299.1:0-6819 GCA_031366795.1 Candidatus Eiseniibacteriota bacterium
CTGGCGTCGCGGTCGACCGAGCGCAACGGCAATCCGGCCAGCTCGAGCATGTTCAGCACGTTGGTGTACTGCAGCTCGTACTGAAGCGAGAAGCCGACGATGTCGAACGCCGAGGCCTGTGCGTGCGTATCGAGCGAGAATAGCGGGATACCGGACGCCCGCATCTCGGCTTCGGCATCGGGCCACGGCGCGAACGTCAGCTCGGCCGCCGTGTCGGCGCGCTCGTTCAGGATGTGGTGGATGATCCGGATGCCGACGTTCGACAACCCGATTTCGTAGGCATCGGGGAACGCCAGCAGCACGCGGACCTCGGCCAGCTCGAGCGGCTTGCGCGGGACATGCAGCGCATTGCCCAGGTAGCGGTTGGGCTTGGAGACCCGGGGCAGCAATCGATGCTGGATGAGTTCTTGAACCGCGGTCATGCGCGCTCGAATGGTGGCCGATTGGCTAAGGCTACCCGGAAGGCAAATAGAATTACAGCCTAAGGCGGCGGCGAGGCCACCCCGGTGTGTGTACCCCGCACGAGCGGAACACAGGAAAACCTTGAGACGGTGCAATTTAGCACAGCGGTTCGATGGCGTATAGTGGCCGCGAAGCCTGCTGTTTGCGGGCCGCCGCACCGAGATTCGCCCGCCAGAACCCCGGAGATCCCCTCAGATGTCAGCCCTCCCCCGCTCCGCCGGCTCGTCCACGCAGGCCGTTGAATTCCTGCAGCGCCTCGAACAATTCGCCGCGACCGACACCTCCGCGGACGCCGCTTCGATGCGCCTGGGGCTGCTGGGCTGGCTGCGCGACGAACAGGCGGGGCGGCCCTCGCTCGGGCTGGTGCACCAATTGTGCGGCCGGGCACTCGATATCGCCTCGACCGCGGTGAGCCGTGGGGACTCGGCGCGTGACCTGCGCACCAGCCTGATCGCCTCATGCGCGGCGGAGCGCCGTGATCTCGTGACCACCCGCGCGGCGGTGGCGGTGACCGCGGCGAAGCTGGTGAACCGGCGCGGACTGTTCATCGCGACGCTGTCCTACAGCAGCACCGTGCTCGAGGCGATCCTCGAACTGGCGCGCCAGCAGCGCGAGCCTCGGGTCATCGTGGCGGAAGGCAGGCCCTACTTCGAGGGCCGCACCATGGCCGCGAAACTGGCGGCCGAGAAGATTCCGGTGTGGCTGGTCGCCGACGCCGCCCTCCCGCTGCTGCTGTCGCAGACCGCGATGGTGTGGATCGGCGCCGAGTCGATCACCGATCGCGGCGTCATCAACAAGATCGGCTCGTTCGCGGCAGCGCTCGCCGCGCGCGAACATTCGGTGCCGGTCTACGCACTGGCGCTGCGCCGCACCTTCCTGCCTGCGACCACCGCGGCGCTGCGCATTCTCGAGATGTCGCCCACCGAGCTGTGGGCGACCCCTGTCGAAGGGGTGCAGGCGCGCAACATCTACTCGGAGCTCGTCCCGCTCGAACTGCTCCGCGGCATCGCGGTCGAGGACATGGTGCTAGGCATCACCGAAGCCGCGCAGTTGGCGCGCGAGCGGGAATTGCCGGGAGAGTTGCAGGGGGCGTGAGGCCAACCGGGATCGAGCTACCGAGCTTGGCGGGGGCGTTCCCCCGGGGACTTGGCGCGATCGTCCGCCGCATCGATTTCAGATCGCTTTCGGGCCAATTCACTGTCCTGCTTCTTGCGGGTGAAGATAAAGGTGCTCAGCACTGCGCCCAGCGGCGTGAACATCGCCCATAAACCTTCGGGACTCTTCCCCGCGTCGATGAGGAAAGTTCCTGCTGCCAGACGCATGGCAACGATCGCCGCAGCCGTCCACTGCCCGAGTTTGGAACTGGAGATATTTCCAGAGATGACTCGAGACTCAAGGCCTTGCCGATGCACCGACTGGTCACGCGTAAGCTCAAAGGCCTTCTCGTGCAGTGTGACGAGGCGGTCAGTCATCCCTGGCAGGATGAGCTCGTATTTCTGGAGGGCCTCTGGCGGAGGAAGCGGCCCTTCAAAAATGGCCGTGTGGGTGATCGTCATCTCGGCGCGCGAAAGCACCGGAGGAGACCCCGACTGGCGAGCGCGGAGTTGACTACGCCGGAGTGACCGATTTTTCTTGCACAAGTTCCTTCGCGGTCAACAGGGAATCCAACGCTTGAGTGCGATTCAGCAATTCGACATTTGTGCTGGCCCGACGCGCATCATTGGTCACGGCCAGACGATCAGCAATTGCCGCACGCCGGTCAGCAAGCTCACCGTTGGGGCTGGAATTGTAGCAATCGAAGCGTCCCCCGATATCGAGCACGCGCCCAACCCCGCTAAAAAACGATGGCATCGCAAACAGAAAATCGGTCATATGTCCTTGGTATCGGCTCAAATTTGGTGGAGCTTTAACCTGACTCGGCTCCTCAAGCTACAAGCACGCAATCGCCTGTGGCAGAAGTGATGCCAATCGCACACATGGTGCACGAAACCCCAGCTAGCCGCAACCAATCGCGGGGTACATACGGGGGTGTTTGGCCCAATTTTGATGAGCGTATAGTGTTCCCAGAACCTAATTTGATGGCCGATTTCGGTGGCGGCGGTCATGAAATTGCTACCAGGTCGAAATGGGCTTCTATCTGGAATTCGCGAGCGTCGGTGAACTGTCTCCAACGGAACCACTTCCGCCCCGGACAGGAACAGAACGGCGCGGATGAGGTTATGGGGGAACTCGCCAAGATTCCCTGGAGCCACTGTCCCTCACCTTTGTCCACCGGCAGCACCTCTACAACCGCTCGAGCCGCTCCACGGTGCGCTCGTTGCGGACGTCACCGGTGTTGAGCGTGGTTGCGGGCTCGAACAGCATCACGCACACCTCGCGTTCGGCCACCGGCCGATGATCCACGCGACGCGGGACGATGAAGAATTCCCCAGCGCGCAGGTCGATGGCCCGGTCGCGAAGCTCCATCCGGAACTCCCCCTCGATCACGAGAAACAACTCATCTTCGTGCTCATGCTGGTGCCACACGAATTCGCCCTGGAACTTGACCAGCTTCACCCTCTGGCCGTTCAGCTCACCGGCGATCTTGGGGCTCCAGTGTTCTGTGAATCGCGCGAACGCCTGCGTGAGATTGACCTTCTCCATCACGTCCTCCGCGCTCGCGCGCGTTTCGGCGCCGCGACCTTCCCACGCGTCGTCGCGGCGCGCGTCGTGACGGCGCGCTTCGCCCCCGCCGGCCGCCCGGCCTTCGACACCGGCACCGCCGCCGCGAACTCGGCCGGCCCCGCCATCGCCATCACCTCGGCGAGGAATTTCCCCGTCCACGACTCCTTCGCCGCAACGATCCGCTCAGGCGGCCCCTCGGCGACCAGCTGCCCGCCTTCGTTGCCTCCGTTGGGACCGAGATCCACGATCCAATCGCTCAAGCGCGCCACATCCATGTTGTGTTCGATCACGATTACCGTGTCGCCGCGCTCGACCAACTCGTCGAGCACATCGAGCAGGCGCTGCACGTCGGAGTAGTGCAGGCCGACCGTGGGCTCGTCGAGCAGCACCAGAGTGTCGCCGGCGGAACGCTCGGACAGTTCACGCGCCACCTTGAGGCGTTGGGATTCGCCGCCCGAGAGCTGCGTCGCCGGTTGCCCAAGCCTCAAGTAGCCCAGCCCCACGCGGCGCAACAGGTGCAGCGTGCGCGTGAAGCGCGGCTCGGTAGCGAAGTGCTCGAACGCCTGGTCGACGGTCAACTCAAGCGCCTCGCGGATGTTGAGCCCGCGGTAGCGCACCTCCAGCACCTCGGGACGGAAGCGGTCGCCATTGCACACTTCGCACGGCACCATCAGGTCCGCGAGGAAGAACATCTCGACCGTCACCGAGCCCGCGCCTTCGCAGCGGTCGCAGCGCCCGCCCGGGGTGTTGAACGAGAACGCGCCATCCTTGAGGCCGCGCGCGATCGCCGCCGGCTGGCGCGCGTAGATCTCGCGCAGCGGCGCGTATCCGCTCATGTAGGTGACGGGGCACGAGCGGGGCGTGCGGCCGATCGGCGACTGGTCCACCATCACGATGCGCTTGAAACGCTCGAGACCACGGATGGCGCGATGCGTCCCCGGCGGCTCGGCCTGCGTTCCCTCGATCGCCAGCACGGCGGCTCGGTGCAACACGTCCTCGATCAGGCTGCTCTTCCCCGATCCCGAGACGCCGGTGACCGAGGTGAGGCGGCCGAGCGGGAAGCGCGCGGTCACGTCTTTCAAGTTGTGGTGCGAGGCGCCCTCGATGGTGAGGAACTCCGCGGGCTCCCCCGGCCGCCGCGCGCGGCGCACCGAGCGCTCGCCCGTCAGGTAATGGGCGGTCGCGGTCCCCGCCGCGCGCAGCGCCTCGCCGGTCGGACCGGCGTAGAGGACATGGCCGCCGCCTGCTCCGGCGCCAGGACCCAGGTCGACGAGGTGCGCGGCTCCGCGCATCACCAGCGGTTCGTGTTCGACGACGACCAGCGTGTTGCCGCGCGCGGCGAGCTCGCCGAGGATCTCGACCAGCCGCGAGGTATCGCGCGGGTGCAGGCCCACGGTGGGCTCGTCGAGCACATAGAGCGTGTCCGCGAGGTTGGCTCCGAGCGCGTTGGCCAGCTCGATGCGCTGCGATTCACCGCCGGATAGCGTGCGCGACAGGCGATTCAGCGTCAGGTAGCCGAGGTCCACGCGCTCGAGGAAGCGCAGGCGCGAGTCGATCTCTGTGATCACGGGACCCGACACCTTGCGCTGGCTCGGCGTGAACTCGAGCCCGCGAATGAAGGCGCCCGCCACCGCGATCGTCATGGCGCCCACCTCGGCGATCGACTTGCCCTCGAGCGTCACGGACAACGCCTCGGGGCGCAGCCGGGTGCCCAGGCACACTGAGCAAGGCAACGCACTCTGGTAGCGCTTGATGAGGAAGCGGTTGCCGACATCGTAGGACTTCTGCTGCAGCCGCTTGAGGAACGGGATCGCCCCGCGGAAGCCTTCGCCGCCTTCCATCACCAGGTCACGATGGGGCGCGCTCAGTTCGGACCACGGCACATCGAGCGGGATCCGCTGCTCCTTCGCGAGCTGCTCGAGCCGCGGCTTGAATACCTTCTTCCACGATCCCGCCCACGGGCGCACGGCGTCCTGCTTCAGGCTCTTCGTGGTGTCGGGGACGATCAGCTCGGGCATGAAGGTGAGTACGTTGCCGAAACCCTTGCACTCGGGGCATACGCCGAGCGGGCTGTTGAACGAGAACAACGCCGGCTGCGGCGGCATCGCCGCCTCGCCGCAGTTCGCGCACTCCCACCGTTCGCTGCGCTTTTCAGGTCTCGCGTTCCCGCGCACGAACTCGAGCCGCCCCTCGCCGCGCAGGAACGCCTGCGTGCAGGAATCCGCCAGCCGCTCGGTCTCGCTCGAATGCCAGGTGAAGCGGTCGATGACGACGCGCACCCCTTTCGTGCCGCGCTTGAGCTTCGGCAGCGGATCGAGCGGCACAACTTCGGCGTCGATCTCGATCCGTGTGTAGCCGGCATGCTGGAGGTGCTCCGCCTGCTCGGCCCAGGCCAACCGTTCCGACAGAGGCACTGCGGCCAGCAGACGGATCGGCTCGCCGTCCGCCCAGCCTGCTGCCTCCTGGACGATTGATGAAGGGCTGTCGGCGCGCACCCCCCGGCCGCAGTGCCGGCAATGCACGGTGCCGAGCCGGGCGAACAGCAGCCTGAGGAAGTCGTAAATCTCGGTGGCGGTGCCCACGGTCGAGCGGGCGCTGCGCGCGGGCGCCACCTGCTGGATGGCGACGGCCGGCGTCAGGCCGGTGATCGAATCGACGTCAGGCCGCGGCAACCGGTCGAGAAACTGCTTGGCGTAGGTCGACACCGACTCGACGTAGCGGCGTTGCCCCTCCGCATAGAGCGTGTCGAAGGCGAGCGATGACTTGCCCGAGCCCGAAACGCCGGTGATGACCGTCAGGGCGCCGCGCGGGAAGGACACGTCGATGTTCTTGAGGTTGTGCTGGCGCGCGCCGCGCACTTCGATGGCTGATGGCGGCGTGCGCAACCCGCTCGTGGGGGCGTCGCTAAGGTCCGAACGGGCGATCGGAGGCGCAATGGTGCGTGTGGGTGTCATCGGGACGCTGGACTATAGCACCGCACCCAAAACTACGCGCCGGTCCACCCTTCCGTGTGTAGACCGGCACCACAAACTGGGGGAAGACGGCCTGCCCTAGCACGCCCCCAGCCGCGAAACTTAAATGTTCACCGCCCACCCGGCGCATAAAGTACGGGGACTGACCAACAAGTAATTGTCGATCAATCCCCGTGGACGTGCCAGGTCCTGAATTTTGGCTAACTACTTCTTCTTCTTCGCCGCCTTCTTCTTGGTGCCCTTCTTCTTCGCAGCCTTCTTCTTCGCCGCCATTGAAACTCACCTCCTCGAAGGCAATCTTTGTGCGGCGAGTGGTCCGCCGCGTGAGACTTCAATGACGCAGGCCTTGATGCATCCGGCCTGCACACCGTTCGCCGAAGCTCCCGAGAGCTTCGTGCGTCGCATCTATTATCTAAGCGGGAACCATGCCAACACGCGTGAGTGATTCAGAACAATGCGTTATGGGCACGCGCGACCGCGGATTCACAGGATGGAATCACTCACGAGAAATTTCGCGCGCAACATCACGCGCGCTACGTCACGCGGGTGAGTTGTCCATTCCACAGGTCCCACGCGGCGGATCACGCGATGCAACTCACTGTGAACGCAACAGATGAAGAGCAGTGTCTAGAAAGTTGTGAGTGTCAAGATACTTGACGACCCGCAGGCTCTTCGAGACGAAGGCGGCGCAACTTCTCGATCAAACCCTGTCGAGAAATTC
>JANLOX010000339.1:0-6234 GCA_031366795.1 Candidatus Eiseniibacteriota bacterium
TCCAGCATCTGCGAGGGCGCTTCGATGAAGTCGGACTCGGTGCGGATGCCGCCCACTCCCACCCAGCGGTGGTGGCCCGCGAACAGGTTGTGCAGCAGGTGGCCGAACTCGTGGAAGAACGTGTTCACGTCATCGAAGTCACACAGACCCGGATCGTCCGGCAAGTTGCACACGAGCGCCGCTTCGGGGATCTGCTTGCCCTCGACGCCGGTGCGGATGTCGAATTGCGCCGCGTGGTTGAACTTGTTCTTGCGCGGGTGCATGTCGAGGTAGAAGCGCCCGACGAGCTTGCCGTCCTCAAACATCTCGTAGCACTCGACGGAAGGGTCCCACACCGGCGCGTCCTTCACCTGTTTGTAAGTCACCCCGAACAGCTGGCTCGTCACATCGAAAACGCCCTGCTTCACGCGGCCGTACTGCAGGTAGGGGCGCATCAGCTGGCTATCGAAGTCGTACTGCTCCTTTTTGACCAGGTCGGTGAGGTAGAAGCGGTCCCACCACTCGAGCCCGGTCGCCGAGGGATTGCCCTTCTGCTTGCGCTTGAGCAGCGTGGCGTAGTCGGCGTTGGCGCGTGCTTGCGACGCCCTGACCACCTTGTCGATGAAGTCCTTGGCGTTCTGCGCCGTGCCCACCATGCGGTCGGCGCAGTCGTAGTCGGCGTAGCTCTGGAAGCCCACGAGGTGCGCGAGCCGGTCGCGCATGCGGATCAGCGAGTCGAGCACCGTCATGTTCGCGGGATAGGCGCGGTTCTGGCCCAGCATGTACATGCGCTTGCGCAGGTCTTCGTGCTTGGCATAGGTCATCACCGGGAAGTAGTCGGGGTACTCGATGGACAATTCGATCTGGCCGTCCGCGCCCGGCTTGTGCGCCTCGATCCAATCCCGCGGCAGCCCATCGAGTTCGTTCGCGCTCACCTTCATGGTGCGCGAGTCCTCGCGGATGTTGCGGTCGAAGCTCTGGCCCACCGTCACGATGGAATCGCGCAGCAGCCGGATCTTGTGCCGCGTCACATCGTCCTTGTCCACGCCGACGAGGCGGAAGTCGCGCAGCGCCTTGTTCACGTAGAAGTGCGTCTCGTCATCCGCGGTGTGGGCATCGATGCCGTGAATCGCCTCGTAGACTTTGTGGTTCAGCGACATCTCGGTCGCATATGCCGCCACGGCCTGCGTTACCTTCTCGGCCGTCGCGCGCATCTGGGCGTTCGGATGGACTTCCTCCATAAGCCCTGCCTGGGAGCCGGCCAGATCGAGCAGGTTGGTGGCGTCGTCGTAGGGCTGCAGCGTGTTCTCGATCGTGCGCGGGCCCTTGACCGCCAGCATCTTCGCGATCAGCAGCTTGGCCTTGGCGATGCGGCCCATGTTGATCGCCTTGAACTGCGCGGGCGAGGGCTTCGCGGCCCAGAACGGTGCGTTCGCCGAGGCGGCGGGGGCTGCTGCTGCGGCCACCGGGTGCGTGGCCTTCTTGGCCGCGGCCTTCGCGGCCGGAGCCTTAGGCGCCGTGGCGGGCGCCGCGGAGCTGGACGCAACGACGCCGGCGATCAAGGACAGCGCCAGAATCAAAAGGGCGACTGGGCGCGACAGTTTCACGGATCCTCCGCGGCAGGGGGTGTGGCGGGCATTCGATGAGCCGGATGCGGGCTCACTCAAAAGGTGACGAATTCGCCGGGCGCGCGGCTCGAGTAAGTCAGCCCCAAGCGCCCTAACCGCGGGACGTTAGCCCACCTCGGGGAGCCGCTCAACCGCCCGCCCTACCAACGCGGCGAATCGGACCCGCCAGCGGGGTTTGCGGAGCTTAGGGCTTTGCGGGGTTCCTGCCGGCCATGACTGCCTCGAGCGAGGCCAGCACCTGGCGCGCGCGCCCCACCGATTCCTCGGAGTCCCCACCCAGGCGAATGAACTCCCGCAATGATGCGGCGCCGGCCCCCAGTTGCTGTTCATCGAGCTGCGCCGTGGCGAGCAGGCCCCAGCCTGCCGCGCGCTCGGGCGCCAGCGCTAATGCCGCGCACGCCTCCATGACGCCGAGGCGCCGCATCGCAGGGTCAGGGATCCACAGCGAGGCGAGCAGCAGATGCGGCTCGGGATCGAGCACGGCGTTTTTTCGTGCTTGCAGCAGCGCTGCGGTGACGCCCGTGGTGTCGCTGCCCGCGAGCCGTGCCTGCGCACCCGCGAGCGCTGCGCCTGCGTCGCGGTTCAGCGCATAGCCATCCGCCGCGAGTTGGTCCTGCGCCGCCGCCGAATCGCCCGCGGCCCATTCGTTCCACGCCAGCCAGTAGCGGCCGTCGGGGTCGTTCGCGTCGCGGGCGAGTTCTAGTCGCAGGGCGTCGACTGCTCCCTGCGGTTTGCGATTGAGCATCATGGAGTAGGCCATGTCCACATAAAGGCTCGGGTCGTTGGTGTAGTCCCTGAGCACGCCAGACTCCGCGTATACAAAGAATCGCGGGCCGTGTGAGGATGCCGCCGCGGAGAAGTCGGTCAAGTAATGCGAACGCAATGTCGAATCGCGATATGCCCAACGCAACAGGGCGCCGTCGCCGATCTGGAATCCCGAATAAGATTTGAGGCTCCCGAAGTAGAGCGTGCTGTGCTTCGGCAGCGAGGGGTGCAGATTTCGCAGCTGGTCGAGATAGTCCGCGGCCGCCGCGGTGGCGCGGAGGATGTAGGCGCGATTGACATGCGAGGTGCGGCTCCATGCGCTGCGTTCTTGGGTGAATGTGGCCCCGCTGGTCGCCAGCGCCGATGAGGCGCCCAATATCACGATGGCCGCCGCCCCGGCCCATCGCGGCAGGCGCGCGAAGGCGGCGCCCAGCGCGAGTGCGATGCCGCATATCGCGAAGAGATAGAAGTAGGCGCTCCAGATGCCCGCGACCGCTACGATCGGCAGCGCGCCGAGCAACGCCCATGCGAGGCCGGCGAGCCATGGGGAGACGCGTGCGGGTTTCGCGGCGGTCGCGGGGCCCGGGGCGGACGTGGGGGCGGCGCCCGCGGGTTCCGCTGCGCCCGCTGCGCCGGCGGCGACAGGGCCCACGCTGACCTTCCGCGCGGCGAGCAGGAGGCCGAGTCCCGCGATGACGGCCGCCGCAAGCGCGGGCCAGTCGAATCCGGCTCTTGCGATGGGCAACGTCCACTCGAGTCCGAGCGCCGTCTGCACGAGATGCACCAGCGTCGCGGGGAACGCCAAGGGATCCGCCTGCAACACGCTCGCCGCCGCGGGCCGGCTCGACGCCGTGGCGATCCACACGCACGCCCACGCAGCCGCGACCGCAGCGACCCACACGTTGCGGCGGAAGCTCGCTAGCAGCGACTCGCCGCGCCGCAAGTCGAGCAGCATCACGATAAGCGGGGTGAGCGCCACGGTCTCCTTGGACAAGAGCCCCATCGCCAGCGCAGCAGCCGCCCACACGCGGCGCCCCGCGAGGGATAGCGCGATCGTGGCAAGCGCGAACACCATCGCCAACAGGTCCTGGCTGCCCGAGCACCACCACAGCGGGACGTCGGCCGCATAGCTCAGGCCCAGCACCGCGGCAGCCACGAGGGCGGCGCGTCCGCCCGCGAGGCGTCGCGCGATGATGTAGAGCAGCACTACAGCAACCACGAACAGCCACAGGTTAAGCCCATGGAACAGCGCGGCGTTCTCGCCGCCGATCTGCGTGACAAGCCCGAAATACAGCGGGCGGCTCACAGGGCGCAGGAAGTTGCCGATCGGATCGGGCGAGGCAATTGCCGCGAGCAGCGAGTGGCCGCGCACCTGGTCGAGAAACAGGTAGTCGTCGGCGAAGAACGGCGCCCGCAACGCCGCAAGGTGCCGCACCACGACCGCCACCAACACGAGCGCCAGCCCGATGGCGCCGCGGGAGCGGGCTGCGTCGTCATCGCCCGTCACGCGCCCCGTGTCATCCGTCTGCGGGGGGCGCGTGTTCTGCTTCGCGTGCGCTGCCGCGGTCATCCCTTCCGCGGTGGCTGGCTGGGTCGCATTTCGACGCGGCTATACAGCGCGTGCGACGGCGAGCGCAGCAGGTCGATCACGACCTCGGCGACGTCCTCAGGCTGCAGCGCCCATTCCTGTTTGGCCGCACTGCCCCGGCCGAAGTCGGTGTTCACGCTGCCCGGCATCAAGTAGGAAACGCGGATGCCATCGTAGCGCACTTCCATCATCAGGGCTTCGCTGAAACCGTTGAGCCCGAACTTGCTCGCGTTGTAGGCGCCCCCGTTGATGAATGGATTCTTGCCCGCAAGCGACGAAATATTGAATATATAACCGCCACCGCGCTTGCGCATCAGCGGGATAGCCTCGTGCGAGCAATAGAACGGACCGTTGAGATTCGTCTCGATCACCGACGTCCACTCGTCCGGCGACATATCGGCGACGGGTTTGAACACCCCGATGCCCGCGTTGTTCACCAGAATGTCGAGCCCGCCCGCGTCCGCGCCCACTGTGGCGAACGCCGCCTGCACCTGCGCCATCTCGCGCACGTCGCAGCCCAGTCCGTGCGCCCGAGCGCCCACCGTCTTGGCGACCGTTTCCGCCGCCGCGCCATCGCGCGCCGTGAAGTAGACCGTGGCGCCCTCGGCATGCAGAGCCTTGACGACGCCTAACCCAATGCCGCGATTGCCGCCGGTGACGAATGCGATCTTGCCATCCAGGAATGCCATGGTGCGATTGCCTCCTTACTGTTGGGATGAAATGCGTTCGACGATGCGGCCGGCACCCCGTGCGATCATCGAGCTGAATTCAATGCCGAGCAGGTCGCCCGGTGCGAACGGGACGCGCGTGCCTGTCCAATGCTTCGCCAGTATCCCTACGAGCGGCTGGTGCGACACCAGCAGGACGTGCCGCGCTTTGCCCAGGGTGGGCAGCAGGGCCAGTTCGAGGTCGGACGGTGTGGACTCGTGTTCGAGTTCGCTCATCAACTGGGGGCTCAGCGCAAGCGCTGCGCTCTGGATCAGCAGTGCCAGCGTCTGCTGGGCGCGCCTGAACGGGCTCGAATAGGCCAGATCGGGACGCCAATTCGTGATTTTCAGCTTCAAGCCCAAGGCGTGGATGGCGGCCTCGCCCTCCGGCGTAAGCGAGCGAGCGTTGTCGCCATCTTCGTGGAACGGTTCGGCCACACCGTGGCGAAGCAAGTCAATTCGGATCGGCATGCGTTGACGCTGACGTTCCGGGCGGCACTCGTCAAGCGGACCTTGGCGCCTCATTGGCGCCCCACGTCGCGGTTCGCTATTTTGACCCATCCAACCGGAGGTGAGACTTCCCCAGCATGACCAGTCGTTTCCTCGACACGCTTGGCGAGCGGGTCCTCGTCTATGACGGCGCCATGGGCACGCAGATCCAGGCCCGCGAGCTCACCGCGGCCGATTTCGGCGGCAAGGAAGGCTGCAACGACTTCCTCTCGGTCACGCGCCCCGATGTGGTCGAAGCCATCCACGAAGCCTATTTCGCCGCGGGCGCCGACGTCGTCGAAACCAACTCGTTCCAAGCCTCGACGCTGCGTTTCGAGGAATGGGGGCTGGCCGAGCGCGCGCGCGAGATCAACCGCGCCGCCGCCGGGATTGCCCGCCGCGTCGCCGACCGCTGCGAATCCGCCGATGGCCGCGCGCGCTTTGTCGCGGGTTCGGTCGGCCCGTCCGGCCTGCTGCCCTCATCGGAAGATCCGGAACTCGGCAAGTTCGGCTTCGAGCAGATCCACGCAGGCTTCATGGACCAGACGCTGGGCCTGATCGAAGGCGGCGCCGACGTGCTGATCTACGAGACCTGCCAGGACATGCTCGAGATGAAGGCGCAGGTGCTGGGCGCGCGCGACGCGTTCAAGCAGCTCGGGCGCCAGATTCCGATCCAGTGCTCGATCACGCTCGACCCGACAGGCCGCATGCTGCTGGGCACCGACATTCGCGGAGCACTCGCGACACTCGAAGCGCTGCGTGTCGACATCATCGGCCTCAATTGCTCGACCGGCCCCGACCTGATGCGCGACGCCGTGCGCTACCTGTCGCAGAATTGCAGCGTGCCGATCCACGTCATTCCCAACGCCGGCCTGCCCATCAACGACGGCGGCCGCACGCTCTACCCCATGCGCCCCGAACCGATGGCCGAGACGCTGCTCGAGTTCGTGCGCGAGTTCGGCGTCAACATCATCGGCGGCTGCTGCGGCACCACACCCGATCACGTGCGCGCCATGGTCGCAGCGTTGGGCGACGACCGCCGCCCGCGCCCGCGTCCCGGCCGCGGCGGCTGGTTCCT
>JANLOX010000385.1:0-2842 GCA_031366795.1 Candidatus Eiseniibacteriota bacterium
CCGGACGTGCAGAAGAGCTCCGGGCAGCGTTGGGTCAAGTCGGACGGCTTCCACTACATGAGCGAAGCGGCCCGCGGCGCTCATGAGGGCGGTGAACATGGGCACGATACCGAGCACAAGTAACTTAGGGGCGGGCGGGCCACCCCGCCGCGGGGCGACCGAGAGCGCGCGCATCGCCATGGGCGTGTTCATCTTCACGGAAGTGATGATGTTCGCGGGCTTCATCTCGGCGTTCGTGATCGTCCAGAGCAACGCCATCCCCGGCACCTGGCCGCCTCCCGGCCAGCCGCGCCTGCCGATCGAACGCACCGCGCTGAACACCCTGGCACTGCTCACGAGCGGCGTGCTGCTGTTTATCGCCGGGCGCCGCTTCAAGCGCGATGGCGCGCTTGCGGCGCGGCGCTGGATGTCGCCCGCGTTGATCCTCGGCGGATTCTTCGTGCTCGGCCAAGGCAGCGAATGGTTTGGCCTGATCAAGCAAGGCATGACGATGACCTCGAGCCAGCTCGGCTCGTTCTTCTACCTGATTATCGGCATGCACGCGTTGCACGCCATCGCCGCGATCGTCGCCCTGTTCTGGGCGCTGAGCGAACTGAACGCCGGGCGGCTCACCGCCGCCCGCTTCGGCGCGGTCCAGTTGTTCTGGTTCTTCGTGGTGCTGATCTGGCCCGTCCTCTACGCGCTGGTGTACCTGTGAGCCGCGTGAGCCGGGGGAGCCGCCCGGGATTTGTCGGCCTGCGCACGCGCATCGTCGCGGTTGTGCTGGGCACCGTTCTACCTACGATGGCGCACGCCTGTGCAGTGTGCTTCTCGGGCTCCCCACGCGTGCGCGCGGCGTTCTTCAATATGACGATCATGCTGTCGCTGCTGCCGCTCGGCATGCTGTTCGGCGGCGCCTGGGCGCTGCGCAGGGCCAGTAGAAGCAGCCTCAAGGAAGAACTGATCGTCACCGACTATTCGGTCGCGCAAGAGGCGCAAGAGGGGCAAGCGCCGCTGAAAGCGCGCGTGGCGGCTGTCGAGTTGGCCCCGCCGGCCGTGCAGCCCCGGCCGGAAACAGCAAAACGCCCCGGCGCTTTTGGCCCCGAGGCGATCGAACCTTCATAAGGATTTGGTAGCGGGGGCTGGATTTGAACCAGCGACCTTCGGGTTATGAGCCCGACGAGCTACCAGACTGCTCCACCCCGCAACGTTGAACCGGACACTACGGGCGGGGGGCCCAAGTGTCAAGCCATGCGCCCTTGGCGGGCCTGTTCGTGCGCCGGCCCCGCGCGCGGAAACGCCGATGCGACTCGCACTTGCTGCGGCGCTGGCCGCTGGTTATCCTGCCTCGCCTTGAAGACCGGGTCCTCATGGCTTGCCCCGTCCTAGCCCCACGTTCAGGAGGTTGGTGTTGCCCGTCCATCGGCTCCGTTTGCTGGCAGCCTGCGCAATCAGCGCGGCTGTGCTCGCCTGGGGATCGACTGCGTTCGCGTCGGCCACGGTCTCGAAGTTCAGCATCATCCTCTCGGCCAACCCGTCGTCGGTCGATGCCAAGAGCTTCAACGACGAGGTGATCACGCGCTTCAACCACTTGGTGCTCGAGCCGCGCGGCTATAAGGGGCTCGATCGCATCACTTCGGCGTGGGTGTACGACGTCGAGGGGCATTACTTCCTGCGCAACAACTTCGCCATCGATGCCGGCTTCGGCCAGCTGCGCTCCAAGAGCAAACGGGCATTCCTGCCGGCGATCGGCATGACGATCGACTACCAGGCCGAACTGCTGTCCGTGCCCGCGCACATCGGTGGCGCGTTCTACCTGCCGCCGTACAACTCGGGCGACTTCCAGGCCCGCTGGTACATCGGCGGCGGCATGCTGGCGAACGTGTATAACCGCGCCCGCTTCACCGCTGTCGAGGCCGGCACCGACAGCAGCCACACGCTGGGCGGCAACTACCGCGTGGTCGGCCGTCGTGACGCCCCGGGCTACTATCTCGAGACCGGCTCGCACCTGTTCTTCGCCAGCCGCTATTCCGTGCAGCTCGGCGGCATCTACCGCAGCGCCAGCGTCCGCAATGCCAACACGCAGTTCATCCGCACCGCGAACGGCACGACGACCATCACGCCGCTCGGCCGCACGTTCGACATCGACGTCAGTGGCTTCGGCGCGAAGATGGGGTTGGCGATAGGGTTCTGAGGCGGTGGCGCGCGTGAGTGTGCCGCGTGGCGGAAAGGCTCCGAACGTTACCCGTGGCCCTACTTCGGCGCTTGCGGCTGCGCCTGCACGGTGCCCTTGTCGTCGATCCGGAAGATGATCTCTTCCGAGCGCGACCAGCCTTCATCCTCGCGCAGGCGCTTCTCGGCTTCGCGCTTGCGGGCTTCGGGGTTGCGGGCGAGTTCGTTGGCGTTGGCCAGCGAAACCTGTGTTTCGGCCAAGCGATCACGCTCGTGGTGGCTCAGGCGCTCGACGCGCAGCAGCTGCACGAAGCTGTGGTCGCTGGCGAGGCCGGCCCACAGGATCCACGCGCCCAGTGCGAGCCACGCCCACTTGGGGATGCGGCGCCGTTCGGCTTGGGCGTAGCGGGAGAGACGGTATCGCTGGATTCGACGGCCGATATCGCGCATGACGTCCGTGTTCCTTCCGCGCGTCGCATCAAACTGGCGCGGTGTTCGAACCCTGAAGGGACCGCTCCATCGTGGAGCGGCGTGGCGTGGCTTCGTGCGGCGGGGCCTTGCGGCCCCACGCCCGACTCAGCTCATCTTACGAAATGCGGCGCCGCCGGGGTAGTACGCACTGTTGCCGAGCTCTTCCTCGATGCGCAACAGCTGGTTGTACTTGGCGATACGGTCGGTACGCGACAGCGAT
>JANLOX010000412.1:0-4581 GCA_031366795.1 Candidatus Eiseniibacteriota bacterium
TGGGGTCATCGTCGCCGGATCTCGCGCAGGGCCGGCATCCGGGCGCCACGAACAACGAGAGCTGCGGTCCCAACGGCGCCTGGTCGCGTTACTGGACGGTGACACCGCTCGCTCCGCCGTTGGACAACATGAACCGTCTCGATGTCGTGGTGCGATGGACGATCTCTGGACGGACGGATTCGGTGATCGCCACTACTTACCAGGGTCGATAGCTTATGAACGCTCGACACGCCATTCGCCGCTCTCCCCGCTGGATCGCGCGGGGTTTCAGCCTGATCGAGATGATGGTCACCGTGCTGATCTTCAGCCTGCTCGCCACTGTGGTGGTCACTGTGCTGCTGGTGACGACGCGGCAGAAGATCTCGACCGCGAACGAAGTGGGCTCGACCGAGATGGCGCGCACGGCGATGGACGCGCTGTCGCGCGACCTGCGCTCGGCCGGGTTCGGCATCGACAACACGGCATCGACACCGCAGCCGCCGATCGCGTACGTCGACTCCATCCAGATCCTGATCAATTGCAACGCGGGCCCCTACCCCGACACCTCGGTGTCGAAGCGCGGCATTCCGCTGGCGTACAACCCGGCGGGCAGCCCGAAGCCGTTCCCGCTGAACGGCACCAGCTGGACACCGCCGTTCCGCTACACCACGGGCGCCGAGACGATTCGGTGGACGCTCGACCTCAACAACAACGGCGTCGTGGACGCGAACGACCTGACTACCGCCGACGGAGCCGATGCCAATCGCACGCTTAACCCGAACGATTACGAACTATGCCGTGAAGTGTATGGGGACTCCACCGGCGGCGCCGCGGGCAACAATGGCGGCGCGCGCGAGCGCATCGCGCTGATCAAGAAGCCGGGCGGCAGCCAGCCACCGCTGTTCCGCGTCTACCTGAAGGGCGACAGCAATCCCTGGAACTGGGCGAACGGCCCGGTGCCGGCAAACCGGCTGCAGGAAATCGTGCGGGTGCAGGTCAACATCGTCGCCACCAGCCAGGTCAAGAACTTCACCGGCAAGTACACGGACGTGACGCTGACGACCACCATCAGCGAGCTGCGCAACGCGCCGAACTTCAGCTCGGTCACGTACAATGTCTCCGGCATGGTATTCAACGACGCCAACCGCAACGGCACCCAGGACAACGGCGAGGCGGGCGTTCCCGGCGCGATCATCACCGCCGGCAGCTACCTGTCGGTGAGCACCAGCTCGACCGGCGCCTACTCGTTCGCCCTCCCGCCGGGCACCTACACGCTGCGCCAGGATCCGCCGGACAACTACGGCACCCTGATGAAACCGGACTCGATCGTGGCGACGGTGGGCCCGAGCAGAACCTGCAACTTCGCGGACTCGTCGCGGCTGGGCGGCTGGGTCACCATGACGGTCTACAATGACGTCAACCAGGATAAGTCGTACAAATCCCCCGACAAGCCGATGGCGGACCGGTCCGTGACGCTCGCCGGCTCGTCCACGACCTATAACACCGACGTCAATGGCGACGTGGTCATCTTCGTTCCCGTCGGCTCGTACTCGATCGCCCCGGCGCTGCCGGACTCGTTCGTGTTCAGCACCCCTTCGCCCATCACCGGCACGATGACGAACGGCGGCACCCGGACGTGTTCCGTCGGCATGTACGTCTACGACTCGGGGAGCGTCAGCGGCACGGTGTTCAACGACACCAACGGCAACCTGACGTTCGACGTCGGCGAAAAGGGCGTCTCGGACGCGTACGTCAGCTGCGTGCTGCCGGACAGCACCCTGATCTACACGTACACGGACAACCAGGGCAGGTACAGCCTGAAGCTGCCCGTCAACGACCCGCCCCGTACGACGCCGCACACCATCACCTGCACGCCCCCGGCGGGCGCACCGATCGGCACCAAGCTGAGCATCAGTTCGGTCTACCTCACCAAAGGCGCCAAGCTGACGGGCATGGACTTCAGCCTCGGCCGGTTCTCCACCACGGTCACCAATCTCGACCGCCCGTTGGCGGACATCGCACTCGGCGACTTCGTCGAAAACGACTGGCGCGGCCAGCCTTCCAAGTATGCGCGCGGGGACCTCGACCTCGTATCGGGCTCCGACCGATCCTCGACCTCGGCGGTGGAGCAGTGGTTCAACCAGTACGACAATCCCAACCCGTTCCAAAAGAACCCCGACGTCAGCCGCACCGTGACTCAGTCCGTCAACGTGGTGGCGCTCGACACGCTGAGCGCGGGAACCGGCGGCGTGACGCGGCCCGATGTCATAGTCGGCACCCAGTACACCTCCGGCGGCAACATCAAGATCATGCAGACCCAGGACGCAACGGGCAACGAGGGAACGTTGCCGAACAGCCCGGCGCAGTCGTTGCTGAGCGGCGACAACGGCGACGTCTGGTCGATCGTGACGATCCCGTCGACGACAGCCGGCGGCTCACCCGACATCCTGGTAGGCACTCAATCCCCTGCCGCCGGCAAGGGGACGATCGAATTGTGGCGCAGCGCGACTCACGTGTCGCCGCTCTACGCGCGTATCCAGACGCTGCCGACCACCGGCGGGTTGCCGGGCGGCACCCTGGGTGCGGTGACCGGAATGGTCGCGGGCCCCATCAATTCGAACGTCGCCGGCAACGAGATCGCGGTGGTGACCCGCACGGGGTATTACACCGGCGAGATCCGCGTCCTGAAGTACGTCTCGGGCGCCTGGACCTACGACTGGGGTGTCACACTCACCAACGACGCCCCGACCTGCGTGGCGCTGGCGGACCTCGATGCGGACGGCAAGAAGGACCTGATCGTCGGCACGCAGGACAGCCACAGCAGCGGCAAACTGCTGTACTACCGGAACCAAGGCGGCAACCCGGTGAGCTTTGATCCCGCGGTGTCGCGCACGGCCTCCGGCATTGTCACCGCGCTGGGCGTCGCGGATTACGGCGGCGATGGCATCGATGACCTCGTCGTCGGCTGGCATGGGCTCGACACGAATTTCGTGGGCGGCGTTGAACTGTGGTTCACCAGCGGCAAGACCCTGCCCAGCTCGGGCAGCGACGCATCCGGCGGCAATGTGACGAGCTGGGTGACTTCGATCGCGATCGGCACCATCAATTACGGCCTGTGGCCGGCAACCCCGGGCGGCAATCCGCTCGTCGACATCGTAGGGACCACTCGTACCAGCGCCACCAAGGGACAGCTCTTCACCTTGATTCGTTGAGGAGGAATCGATGCACCGGTTGACTCATCACATTCGAAACGAACGCGGCGGCGGGTTGCTGATGGCGCTGCTGATCCTCGTGGCGCTCGTGGCACTCGGCGCGGGAATCGTCGCGCAGGTCTCCAATGACCGGCGCATCACGAGCTATAACATGACGCGCTCGCGCGCCTTGAACTATGCGGAGGCGGGCGTCGCGGAAGCGATCGAGCGCATCCGCTCCGGCGACGTGCCGGACAACCAGAACCCGAAGACGGTATCGCAGATTTTCCTGACCACGCAGGGCGACGTTCCCATCGTCGGCACCGATACCGTGGCGATGGCGACGAAGCAGCCGGCGGGCGCCTGGCTGCCGTACAGCTCGGACACCAAGAGCTCCGACGTCCTCACGGTCCAGTACATGACCGACGCGGCGCGCACGGGCATCTACTACTACGACAAGTCCAAGACGCCGGCGATCCAAGGCAAGTCCGGCGAGCCGGTGTTCCTGATCCACTCGGTCTCGCACATCGGGCAGACGCGTAAGCAGATCGATGCCACCGTCGCGCAGATCAAGATCAAGCCGAACCTGCTGGGCGCCTACATCGGCGGCTCGGACGTCAAGTTCCACGGCGCCGAAATCGCGATCGGCTACGACTACGTCGCCGCGACGCCGTCGGGCACCGGCTCGGCCGGCGCGCGCGTGAATACCTACGAATCCGGCGGCCCGAACTCCCCCGCCGTGTGGTCCGCGGGCCAGGTCGACATCAAGTCGCCGTCCAAGGCGATCGGCTCGCCTAACACCCTCGCCTCCCAAAGCGGCTTCTACGCGGGCCCCTGGGCCGCACTCGGCATGGCCCAGTCCGAGTTCTATGACTGGATCGGGCCGCCGCTGTCCGCCCCCAAGAATGGCAGTGTGATGCCTAGCGGGATCACCTACCTCGGCGACCCAAACAGCGCGCCGCAAAAGGCGAAGCAGCAGTTCAAGCTCAAGGGCGGCAACGGCGACGGCATCCTTTACGTCGACGGCGACCTCGAATTGTCGGGTGACTTCACGTTCCGCGGCCTGATTTACGTCGAGGGCACCCTGACGATGAAGGGCAACGGCTGGGTGCTGGGCGCGATCGTGGTTGCGGACAAGTCCAACATCAAGACGTCGCACAAGAACTCGCTCACGGTGCTCAAGAGCAACGAGGCCGTGTCCGACGCCTTGAACGGTCACGGCGCACCGTTCGTCACAATTAACTGGCGCGAAAGCTGACCCATGGGCCGACCGGGGGTCATGCCGTCCGCCACGGATACAATGGCGCCTCCGGATAGCTTCATCGCCCGGTTCGGCGTCGACCCGAAGCACGTCCACGCGCTCGCCTGGGCCGGCGTGGTGCTCATTGCGGCCTCCGCGGTGGGGCTTTCG
>JANLOX010000421.1:0-5563 GCA_031366795.1 Candidatus Eiseniibacteriota bacterium
CCATCACGACGCAAGTCCTCGACATGCACCCACGACGCATACATCCCCGAGTGATGGTTAAGGATCGCGCAAGCGTACTCAGTGGGAAAATGCGTCTTGAGGTAAGCGCTGTGGTACCCCAACGTCCCATATCCCGCCGCATGCGCCTTGCAGAACGCATACGCCGCGAAACGCGTCAGCTCCCGCCAGACAGCGCGCGCTGTGGTCGCATCAACACCCGCGCGTCCCGCTTGGAGCACGAACCCATGCTCAAGCGCCCGGAATTCTTCGTCACCCCGCGCATGCCCGATGGCGCGGCGAAGATCGTCGCCTTCCGCGTAGCTGAGCCCAGTCAATGCGGCAGCGACACGCATCACGTCCTCTTCGTAGAGCAACACGCCATAAGTTCCAGCGAGCACGGGCTCGAGACGTGGATGCATGTAGGTCGCCGCCTCTTCACCGCGAGCCCGACGCGCAAATACTTCCTTGATGCCGCGTCCCTCAGGCGTAGGCGTCCCAGCCGCACCGGGCCGAATCAACGCAACAGCCGCAATCACGTCATCCAACCGTTGCGGCCGCAGCATGCGAAGCAGATGGCGCATAGCAGGAGATTCAAGCTGGAAGCAATTCAGCGTATCGCCGCGTGAAAGCCGTTCGATGGTCGCCGCGTCAGGATCCGGAATGTCGAGGGTCGACAACGCGCGAATCGCGGGGCGTTCCCCCGGCGGCTCACCAAGTTCACGAGCCGTGTCGACGCCTTCGCCATCCGGCTCGCCGCCGAGACATCGAGTGTTCACCAACTCGATGCATTCCGCGATTGTGCTCAGCGCGCGATTCCCCAGTAGGTCCATCTTCACGAGCCCGATCGCTTCGATCGCGCGCATTTCGAATTGTGTGACGACGATCGTCTTCGCCGCGCGCTCAAGCGGGACGTAGTACGTGAGTGGCCGGTCGGCGATGACGAGGCCGCCGCTGTGTACGGAGAGGTGGCGCGGGGCGCCTTCGAGGCGTTCGGCGAGCGATAACGCTCGCTCGAGCACCGGCTCGCGCCAGTCGACGTGGCGCGCGCCCGGGAGGCCCATGAGCCGATCGCGATAAGGGGCGTCAAGGTCGCGCGGGATGGTGCGGGCGAGCGTGTTGACGCGATTGTTCGGGACTCCCAGTGCCTTGGCCGTTTCGCGAAATGCCGAGCGTGCGCCGAGGGTGGCGTGGGTTGAGATCATCGCAACGCGATCGTGGCCGTAAGTGTCGTACACATGCGCGATGACTTCGTCGCGCCGCCACCAGCACAGGTCGATGTCGAGATCCGGGCAGTCGCGGCGTGACGGGTGGAGGAAGCGCTCGAACGCCAGCCCGTAGCGGATCGGGTCGACGTTGGTGATGCCCAGCGCATAGGACACGAGTGAGCTGGCGCCTGAACCGCGTCCCACGGTGGGAATCCCGCGGTCGCGCGCGAAGCGCACGATATCGGCGACGAGCAGGAAGTAGTCGGTGAACTCCATGCGATCGATGATGCCCAGTTCCGTTTCGAGCCGCGCCGCGGCGGCGTGGCGATCCACGGGTGAGGCGTAGCGCCAGGTGGCGCCCGCTTCGCACTGGCGGCGCAGGTGCGCCTGCGCGCTGTCACCGTCGGGCCGCGGCGCGCGCGGGAAGATGGGAGTGCCCAGGTCGAGCTCGAGCCGGCAGCGCGAAGCGAGCGCGCGATTGTTGGCCAGCGCCTCCTGCGCCACATGGGGCAACGCCGACGCCGCGCACACCGCGCGCACACGGGCATCCCACACCGCAGGGCCCACGAATGCCGCATCACACGCCGCGAACGCCGCCGCCGGCATGCGGTCCAGCAACTCACCCGCCGACGCCGTCACCGCGACACGATGCGCATCGACATCACGCGAACTCATCAACACGCAATCACCCGTCGCCACGAGCGGCACTCCCAACTCCCGCGCCGCCGCATGACGCAACGCAAGAATCGACCGCTCACACGCCAGCCCACGGATCCCCATCCACACGCCACCATCAGCACCACGAGCACCGCGACCGTCCTCGAGCACCCCATGCGCAGCCGGGACGCCCGCCTGCAGCAGCGATGCTGCAAGGCCCGGCGACTCGACGATGATGTGAAGACCGGCCGAAGGCGCAGCCGACTCCGTTCTCGCAAGTGCCGAGACGAGATCGAAGCGCGGATCGAGCATGCGTTGCGTGAGCAACTCGCACAGGTGCGCGTACCCGCGGCGATCGACGCAGATGATCAACGCTTCATGGTCGCGCGTCGTCAGCAAGCAACCCAGCAACGGTTGCAAGCCCTCGGACTGCGCCGCCTGATAGAAACGCACCGCCAAGTAGAGATTGTCGCGATCGGTCAGGGCGAGCGCATGAATGCCCTGCTCGAGCGCCCGCTCAACGAGCGCTTCGGGCGAGGCGACGCCATACAACAACGACCCATATGAGTGAACGCGAAGCGGAACGAACGAAGACGGCGCGATCATCGAGGTCTCTAAAGCGGGGGTGTGGATACGCGGGGATGATCGGGTGTTCTTACTTTGTGGGGCGCGGCGCGGGAATGTCTCCGAGAACGATGGTTACTTGGTCAGCGATGGGGTGCGCAGCACGAAGCCGTTGCGATCTTGGGCGACGGACTTCTTCAGGCGCAATGCGCGGCCCGACACCAGCACGCCGTGGCCGTATTCGGCGCGTACGCGATCGAATGCCTTGTAGAGTTGGGCGCGGCGGCCGGCTTCGCGTTCGTCGAACAGCGAGCCCTGTTCGCCCCCCGCCAGCGCGAAATTTGTCATGCGCACGCCGACGGCGTGCAGTGCCGCGCGTCGCGTGAACAGTTTGCGGAACAGGTCGAGCGTGAGCTCCAGCACGATTGGGTCGGTGTCCGAGGCCTGCGCCAGCGAGCGTTCGCGCTCGGCTCCCTCGCCGTCGGAATAGCGCAGGTGCACGCTGATCGTGCGCGGGCGGATCGACAGTTCACGCGCCATGCGGCAGGCGCGGCCGACGAGATACTCGAGCATGCCTTCGATCTCGCCACGGTCGGCCGTGTCGCGGTGGAACGATGTCTCTCGCGAGATGCTCAGCGGGATCTCGCGTTCCGTGATCGGCGCCGTGTCCTTGCCGCGGCAGCGCTCGTACAACAACCGCCCGTGCACGCCGAACAGGGCGACCAGCACGTCCTCAGGGAGCGCGCGCAGGTCGCCGATCGTGTGCAGGTTCATCGAGTGCAGCGTCTTGGCGTGCGCATGCCCCACGCCGGCGAGTTGCTGCACAGGCAGGTCGCGTAGGAACGCATCGGCGTCCGCTGCCATGATGCGCGCGAGCCCGTCGGGCTTGACCGTCTTGCCGACAAGCTTCGCCAACATGCGATTCGGCCCAATCCCACACGTCACCGTGAGCCCCGTCGAGGCGAGAATGTCGTCCTTCAACGCCCGCACCGCCGCCTCGATGTCCCCATGCAACCGCTCGGTCCCCGTGAGGTTGCAGTAGGCCTCGTCGAGATAGGTCTCCACCTCGGGCGCCACGAGCCGGCAGCGCGCGAACAACTCCTCAGCGAAGCACCGGTACACCTGCGCGTGCCCGTCGATAATCACCGCCTGGGGGCACAGCCGCTTCGCTTCGGACAACGACATGCCTGCCTTCAGCCCAAACGCACGCGCCTCGTACGAGCATGAAGCGATAACGCCAGCGCCCACGATGACCGGCCGTCCACGCAATCGCGGGTCGCGCTGCTGCTCGATCGCCGCAAAGAACGCATCGATGTCGACATGCAGGATCGTCCGCTCTGAAGGCCCTCCGCCGCGAGTCACGTCAAGAACGTCGGCAATCCCCGCGACGCCGGTCTTGATCGTGACATCGCTGGCGGAGCGCACATCATCGGGTGTTGGCTCAGCGAGCGGACGCAGGGGTCGCGAGTCGTCATGCCGGGGGCTGTGGATCCTTGAAGCCATTCATCCCTCCAGCGTTACGGAATCGAGCCACCAAACGAGATCGCCGCCGTACAAATTGATCTGGTACACGTCGCCGCTCTCGACGCCGACCGAGAAGTAAAAACGTGGATGCCGCCCCGCGCGGTCGATCCAGCGCGCGTTCACGCGCACCACGCGGTACTCAGTGCCGCCACGCCGGAACGCCACGGGAGTCACCGTGCCGCCCTTGAAATCCGCGCGCACGGCCACGGCCTCGTCGATCGCTTCATGTCGCATGGGATTGCCCTCGCGGGGATGCTACTGCACGTTTGTGCAGTAGCGCAAGGAGGCAGGGCAACGGGCATTTGTACAACAGCTTGCTGCACAGCTGAGCACGTGTGGAACGTGCGAGCGTCCAAGCACGGAGCACTCGATGCGCGCGTTCGCGAAAGCGCTTGAGTACTACCCCTAATGTTATTACAGTTATTACATGGCGATCGTGAAACTGAAGGTTGCGCGGATCGGGAACTCGCGCGGGGTGCGGCTGCCGGCAGCGGTCCTGCGCCGCTATCGGATTGGCGAAGCCGTGATCATGGAGGAGCGCGGCGACGGCATTCTCCTCAGGCCGACGGGTCCCGCCGTGGAGAAACTTTCGTGGGAGGACACCGCGCGGGAGATGGCCGCGAGCAGTGAAGATTGGGGCGCCTGGGATGCAACGGCCGCCGACGGCATGGACCAGCTACCCTGGGATGGCGAGAAGAAGAGTCGCGTCGCGGAACCGCGCGCCCGCTACGGTGCCAAACCGCGGCCGGGGAAGCGGCGATGAAGCGCTACGAAATTCGTTGGGCAAGCTTCGACCCGACGCAGGGCGTGGAGATGGAGAAGACGCGTCCGGCAGTGATTGTAAGTCTCGACAGCTTGAATGAGCGGCTGCAGACCGTGACCGTGTGTCCGCTGACGACTGAGCTGCATCCCGCGTGGCGCACGCGATTGCCGGTGCGCTGCGCAGGCCGTGCGGCAGAGGTGGCAGTGGACCAGATCCGCAGCGTGAGCAAGGTGCGGCTCGGGGGCAAGATCGGCGCACTCAAGCAGAACGATGCCGCTGCGCTGCGGCGGTTGATCAGCGAGATGTACGGCGGATAGGTCGCGCTGGATCGCCTGACGCAACGCGGAGTGTTGGTGGACGGGAGGTCGCAGGCAATGCCGAAATCGAAGGCTTCGAACCCACTCGTCGGACGATGGCGCATCACCGAGATGGAACTCTGGGATCGCAAGGATCTCGACCTCGTCGTTCCCGCGTTCATCGAGTTCGACGATGATGGAATGGGCGAGTTCCAATTCATCGTCGTACAGGGCTCTCTCGACTGTCGATTCAGTGAGCGCGCGGGCTTGCCGAGTGTCGAGTTCTCGTGGGAGGGGGCGGACGAAGGCGACAGCGCCCTTGGCCGTGGCTGGGCCATGCTGTGCGATGGAAGACTCGAGGGGCGGTGGTACTTTCACCGAGGGGACGACTCCGCGTTTGTGGCGACCAAGGGCGGTAAAGGAACAGTGCGAACACCGTCAGTGCGCGGCGGAAGGCAGCGAAAGTGAAACTCGAGAACATTGAATTCCTGATCAATGGCTATGGCACAATTCGGCTCGGCGGCACGGGTCATGTTCCCTGCGCCGCAATCGCT
>JANLOX010000434.1:0-1702 GCA_031366795.1 Candidatus Eiseniibacteriota bacterium
TGCTCCACCTGCTCCGGCACCTCGGCGCGACCACACTAGCCCGCATTATTCATGAACACTTCTGCTGCAATCGCCGATCCGCTGCTGCGACGAGCCTTCGGTCGGAGGGCTCGCCCATCGGACCCTCAACGTACTGCACGACTACGCCTCGGATCCTCAGGGCTCCGCGCGCCGCTCTCGCGACGCGGCTCAGCGATTTCGCGACGAACCGTCATGAATAATGCGGGCTAAGTTTCTCATCTGCTCGATGCCGAAACTCGTTCCGTTCCTCGCTTCGCTTGAACGGAACTTCGAACATCGGCATCGCCAGCCGAAAGCTGGTCGCAGCTGATCAACAAGTGTGGTGCCCGCGCCTTCGTGCAAGTCGCAGATGGAGCAACCGTCTCCGCCGTACCTGGGAAGGGAGTGAAGAAAAAACCTTGCGCCCCTGTTTCTCAGGTGACGTTCGCGCTGAACCCCAGCCCCGCACTGGGAGATGGTGACGAGACGGATTGCGCTCGCGCAAGTCGCAGGGAGGGCAATCGTCTCCGCGCTCGCATGGAAAATGAGAGACCGCCACGCGCCGCAACATGTTGAGGGGCAAAATCCGATCCTCAGGCTTCATATTTCAGCTGGTACAGAATCAACCCTATGAGAGCAACCACGCAAAATACGGCACCCGCGTAGAATGTGAATGAGGGGCCAAGTTGATCCCACAGGAATCCGGCGAGGACGCTCGCAATCAGCATGGCGGCACCGCTGGCGAGATTGAAGAAGCCATATGCCGTTCCGCGCAGATCGGCGGGCACGGTGTCGGCGACCATGGTGGCGAGTAAGCCTTGCGTCATGCCGAGATGAAGACCCCACAGCCCCACGCCCAATACGACAACTCCCCAGTGATCGTTCGTCGCCAAGACCACATCGGCGGCAATCAGCACCAGAAGACCGAGTGTGAGCAGCCGCGTGTGACGCATCCGATCGGAGAGCTTGCCGAACGGATAGGCCAAGCACGCGTAAATCACATTCATCGCCACCATGACCAGGGGAACGAGGGCGACGGGAATCCCACCGTGCTGAGCGCGAAGAACCAAAAAGGCCTCACTGAATCGCGCCAGTGTGAACATGGCTCCGAACCCCACCACCCACCAGTAGGCGGACTGGAAACGGGCAAGCGTCTTCCATTGAATGGGATTGTGGCCCGTGGATGTTCGATGAGATTCCGGCTCTTGGACGCCGAAGAGCAAGAGCCCCACAGCCATCAATCCCGGCACAACTGCCACCCAGAAGACGGCTCGGAAATCATCGGCCCAGTGCAGCATCAATCCGACTGCGAGCAAGGGGCCGAGAAACGCGCCGACGGTATCGAGCGACTGCCGCAAACCGAACGCAGCGCCACGAAGATGAAGTGGGGCGATGTCCGCGACCAGCGCGTCCCGAGGTGCGCCACGCACGCCTTTGCCGACCCTGTCCAGCAGCCGCGCGGTCAGGAGGAGGTCGACGCCGGAGGCGAGGGCAAAGAGCGGCTTGGTGAACGCGCCCAAGGCATAGCCGAAGACTGCCAGCCCCTTCCGCTTGCCCCAATAGTCGCTCAGCGTTCCTGAAAACACTTTAACGACCAGCGCCAGAGACTCGGCGAGCCCTTCGACGATGCCGACCGTCAGGGTGCTGGTTCCCAGGACCGTGACCATAAACAACGGCAGCAGGCTGTGGATCATTTCCGACG
>JANLOX010000453.1:0-4178 GCA_031366795.1 Candidatus Eiseniibacteriota bacterium
CGTCGCACCAAAGCTCGGCGTGGTCCCAGCGTCCGACGCCCCCGGAACCGCCTTCGGCACCGAACCGAACCGCGACACCAGCACCGCCCCCGAACCGATCACCGCGAGCGACAGCGCCAGCAACAGTCCCAGCAGCGGGAAGAACAACGCGAGCGTGCCGAGCATTCCCGGCTTGCCCGCGAATGCGGCGCCAAAGCCGAACAGCGCGCCCAGCATCAGGGTGCCGGCGAACAGGGGCGCCACCTTGCCGCCGCCGATCGGGCGCCGCATCAGGCGCGTGCCGAGCAGGTAGGTCGCCGCAATCGTTCCGCACCACAGCGTGAACAGGTAGGCCAGCGGCAGCAGCACCGCGATGGGAATCCCGATCACCGTGACACTCAGCAGCACCGCGGCGATCACCGCCAGCGGCGGCAGCAGCAGGCCGAACAGCAGCGACCAACCCGTGCGCTCGGACACGGTCTCTGCGATCACCATGAGACGGCGCGGGAACACCAGGATGAACAAACCGCCAGCCAGCATGCCCAGCATCCACAGCACGAACACGCCCACTGCAAGCGCACGCAGGGCGGGCATGCCCTTGCGCACCGGGAGGAACGACAGCGAGACGCTCTTGCCATGCACGGTGGCGTCATTCCCCTGGTCGAGCGAGCCGCCGACCGCCACAGCGTCGCCTTCGACGACCGCGCCGGGAGCCAGCGTCACGCTGCCGAGCACCGCCACCACGTCACCACCGACATGGCCGTGCACGGTGACATTGCCGAACAATGCGACCACGGCGTCCTCGACCGTTTCGGTCGAGTCGATCTCGATATCCGAGCCCATGCGTACGATGCTGGCGTCATCGGACTCGATGTGAACGCCGGGTCCGCTCGAGTGGCTGTTCAGCACTCGGGCCGCGACCTTGAGCCTGGGGATGTTCACGGCAAGCGTGTCATCCAACGCGACGTGCTTGCCGTTGATCGTAAGGTCACCCTTGAGGTGCATGTTCTTGTCCATGCTCAGCGTCTTCTTGATATGGACGTTGCCTACATCGATCGCTGTAGAGCTGACACGCGTTGTCGAGTCATCATGCGTCGAGTGCGCGCCGGCCGTGCCGAACGAGGCGGCCGTCAGCAACGCGAGCGCCATCAGGCCAGCGTGACGCGCGGAAATCGCGAGCGAACGCCGCGTGCTAGAAACCGAGTAGCCCGACATGCGGCATCCCCCGATCCTTGCGCGAGTGCAGCCACCACACCACCGCCATGCACGACACCGCCGACAACGCGAAGCTGACCTGAACAACCGACTGGTCGAGGCCCGCCATCAAGGCGCGCACGAGCGGGCTCACGCGCGAACCTGCGCCCGAGAGCAATCCCCAGCCGCCAGCCAGGCGCAGCGCGATAAATGACGCCACCTGTACGGTGAAGCGCAGCAAATCGACGACGCGCGCCGGCGCTTCGCTGGCGAGCCATGCGAGGAACGAACGGCCCGCGGGCAACGTCGCCATCGCGCCCACACCGCCCAGCGATGCCACGAGTGCCGCCGCGTATCCCACGCCCAGACGCCGCACCCAGCGCGCCTGCCGCCGCGCCGGCAGTACGCGATCGAGCACGCGTTCGGCGAGCGCGGGCGTGGGCGCTTCGAGCGGCATCGCCTCGAACGCTTCGAACAGCCGCTCGAAACGCACGCGTTCGACGGTGCAATGCGTGCAGCCCGCGATGTGCGTACGCAGCGAGATCATCTGCGCTTCGGGCAGCAGCGCTTCGAGGAAGTCCTGCAGCAAGCCGAGGTCGGGACACTCAGGGGTGCGGGGCGAAGGAGTCTTTGCGTCCAGATGTGTCACGAAGGTTGCCCTCCGATACGTTGCGCGAGCAACGCACGTGCGCGATGGATGCGAGCCTTGACGGTGCCCAGGGGCAGACCGAGCGCTTCGGCGATTTCTTCGTAGGACATGTCCTGCTGGTGGCGCATCACGACGACAATCCGGTAGTGCGGCGGCAGCGCTTCGATCAGGTCCGTTACGCGCCGCTCCTCTTCGTTGTGTTGCGCCAACACTTCTGGCCCCGGACTCATGTCCGGGATGTCGATGATCTGTTCTTCGCTCGAACCGACTTCCTGCCGCACCAGCGCCACCGGCCGGTTCTTGCGCCGCCGGATCACATCGATGCACAACCGCGAGGTGATCGTGAACAGCCAGGCGGCAAACGGTCTTGCCTGGTCGTACCGTTCGAGCGCCTTGAACATTCGCACGAACGTTTCCTGCGTGACGTCCTCAGCGTCTTCCCGCTGCCGCAGCATGCGCAGCGCCACCGAGAAGACCGGGCGTTCGTAGCGGGCCATCAACTCGCGGTGGGCCCGCTCCTCCCCCTTGAGACATCGGCGGATGACCTCGGTCTCGTCGATCTCTGGCGCGCCCGGGACCATCATTGCCGCCTACGGCTGAGGGTGCGCGAAGGTTGCATGCGGGCGACGATAGGGGGCCCCCGCGACAAGGGTCAAGCCTGTGTCCAATCTGCACTTGGGCGGATTTTCCCGCGCGATTGGGTTGACTGGACGGGGCCCCGCCTCCTAGCCTCCCGCGCCATGCACACTACTATTGAAGATGTACACGCCCGAGAAATCCTCGACTCCCGCGGAAACCCGACCCTTGAAGTGGACGTCCTGATCGAGGGCGGCGCCCTGGGACGGGCAGCCGTGCCCTCCGGCGCCTCGACCGGCGAGCACGAAGCCCTCGAACTCCGTGACGGCGACCCCAAGCGCTACCGTGGCAAGGGCGTCCAGAAGGCCGTCCGCAACGTCAACGAGCAGATCGCGCCGCGCATCCGCGGGCGCAGCGCGTTCGACCAGAACGGGCTCGACGCCGCCATGCTGGAACTGGACGGCACGCCCAACAAGAGCAAGCTCGGCGCGAACGCCATCCTGGGCGTCTCGCTCGCCGCCGCCAAGGGGGCAGCCAACGCCACGGGCCAGCCGCTCTACCGCTACCTCGGCGGCGTCCATGCGCGCACGCTGCCGGTGCCGCTGATGAACGTCGTCAACGGCGGCGCGCACGCCAGCAACAACTTGGACCTGCAGGAATTCATGATCGTGCCGCTCGGCGCCCCCAGCTTCCACGAGGCGCTGCGCTGGGCGACCGAGGTGTTTCACGAACTGGCGAGCGTGCTCAAGAAGAAGAACCTCTCGACAGCAGTCGGCGACGAAGGCGGCTTCGCGCCGAACCTCGGCTCGAACGAAGAAGGACTTCAGGTCATCATCCAGGCCATCGAGGGCGCCGGCTACAAGCCGGGTGCGCAGATCGCGCTGGCGCTGGATCCCGCAGCCAGCGAGTTCTACAAGAGCGGCTCGTACGTGTTGGCCGGCGACGGCAACCGCACGCTCAAGTCGTCCGAGATGGTCGACTACTACGCCGGACTCGTCGAGCGCTACCCGATCGTCAGCATCGAAGACGGCATGGCCGAGGACGACTGGGATGGTTGGGCGATGATGACCAAGAAGCTCGGGACCAAGATCCAGTTGGTCGGCGACGACCTGTTCGTGACCAACGTCGAACGCTTGAGCCGCGGCATCGAGGAAGGCATCGCGAACTCCATTCTGGTGAAGGTCAACCAGATCGGCTCGCTGTCCGAAACGCTCTCCACCATCGAGATGGCGCAGCGCGCGAATTACACCACGGTCATCTCGCACCGCTCGGGCGAAACCGAGGACGTGACCATCGCCGAGCTCGCCGTGGGCACCAACGCCGGCCAGATCAAGACAGGATCGCTGTCGCGTACCGACCGTATCGCCAAGTACAACCAGCTGTTGCGCATCGAGGAAGAGCTCGGCAACAGTGCGTACTACCCCGGCGGCGCCGCATTTCGTAAGATGAGCTGAGTCGAGCGTGGGGCCGCTAGGCCCCATAGCACGACACCACACCGCTCCACGATGGAGCGGTCCTTCAGGGTTCGAACACCGCGCCCGCCTCGTGCGTCGCGTGGTAAGGACACGGACGTCATGCGCGATATCGGCCGTCGAATCCAGCGATACCGTCTCTCCCGCTACGCCCAGGCCGAACGCCGCCGCATCCCGAACTGGGCGTGGCTCGCGCTCGGGGCGTGGATCCTGTGGACTGGCCTTGTCAGCGACCATAGCTTCGTCCAACTGCTGCGCGTCGAGCGCCTGAGCCACCACGAGCGCGAGCGATTGGCCGAGACGCAGGC
>JANLOX010000455.1:0-7588 GCA_031366795.1 Candidatus Eiseniibacteriota bacterium
GAATCCATCGACGTTATAAAGATTCCCTCCATACTCAGGCACTAAACTATCGACGACCGTCACCTGGCCACCCAAATCGACCAATCGCTTCGCCAAATTAGATCCAATAAAGCCGAGCCCCCCAGTAATCATGACGTTCCGCCCTCGAAAGATGTTCTCTACCATCGTTAAACCCGTTTTTTCCTTTTCACTCTATTGCCAGGATCTCACTATGACGATCGCTCGCAAGAGTCACTTGGGCCTCAACCCTTCCATAAAGAGCGAGTCCGGCTTTCTCACCGTTCGATCCGGGAGGACATCGAGCGGCACATCTGTCCATCCGGAAATCCTACTAGTCAGCGCCGATTCTTGGCGTGGATCCTTTAACCCGACGGAAATCATCAGCTGCTCGATAGAATATCGATCGTACATCCACTGATGGACTTCTCCTCCCATTCGAAAACGTCCAAGCCGGCAGGCCTCTATAAATCGACGTCCGGTGGCCCAGAAGACTAGCTTTTGTGCGAGCTGCACCCCCATGTGCCGCCCCATTTTTCTCAGAAACGCCCCGAAGCCAAGACTGAGGTTCTCCGATGAATGCGCCACTTGGCCAACTGAGGCGCGAAGTGAAGAGACCATTTCACGGCCCACTTCGCCGATTCGCTCATACACAAATGCCTCATTCGGTAGCGGATTCTGCTGTAGGTATGCGCGCATATCCCCGCCGCTCTGCGGTCGGACTGTTTGGTCAAAGAGCTCCAGCATAATCCACTCATAGTCACAGGCAGCATGAGCCCCCTTGGCCAGCGCTCGATCGAGCGCCAGGAGATACTGTCGACATATCTGCTCAAGATCCGGGACCGCAACCCTGAGAATACCGCCAGGCTTCAGCACACGAAAACATTCGCGCATAAAGAATTGGGCATCGGATCGCCTCAGGTGCTCCAGAACGTGCGAATGATAAACTACCTCACAGCTCGCATCCGGCAATGGAATGCCCGTCGAAAGGTCATGAGCCACGACACCAGGTCCGGTGCGGACAAGGTCAATGTTTATCCAGTCCGGACAAATCTGACTCCCACATCCTAAGTTCGCTCGCATCATCAATCCATGACTTCACACACAAATGTTTTTGTAACGGTCGGCTCACCAAGCACAGACTGCAAATCGTAGGGCAAGCTGTCGATGGCGGCGCAAACCCTCAAACTATTCGCAGTGAAGATGGCATGGAGCTCTGCATTATTGAAGATGATCTCAAGCGTTGGCTGTCCATAGGCATCTTTTCGCAACACAGTTGTTTCTCTAGTCTGTAGCAGCGGAACCGTGTGGAAAATGCACCAGCGCCTCGAGACACGACGACTTTCTTCGATTGCTTTTTGATACGACATCAGATGCATCAAAAGAGTTCCAGAAACCAGAATGTCAATCGACCCATTTCTAAACGGCAATTCAGCGGCATCCCCCACCAAGGTGACAACGCCCGGATACGTCGCGTGTGCCGTCTTGAGCATCTCAACCCCGTAGTCGAGCCCCACATACCGTACTGTGCCATTCGAACACCTCCCCAACACCTCTCTATTCCAGGCACTTCCACAGCCCACCTCGACGATGAGAGGGTCATCCATATGAGTCAGACGTACCGCTTCGACGAGAGCGGCAAAATCTTCACGCAGTTTGCCTTCCCGCATCTCTTGCAGAATGGGAGCAAAGGCATCGAGTTGTCGTCTTGCTGTGCCAGGATCCTGCCATCCATGGTTCGATTCTCTGGGAACTTGCCCCCTCAGAACCTCATACTTCTCCACCGGTATCTTAGGCTGTCTGTGGTAAACTGGCTTCGTGAACCATCGTTTCAGAAGCTGTTGCGCGCGTGCAGGCAAGATGGCCTTCAGTAGTGCGCGCATCGGTAGACTCCAGGCCATGATGCTCTTTGCACCTCGCTAATGTGGGACGACCCCACAAGAACAAGGAACGACACAAGCATCATCATGGAATTCTTCGCCAGGCCCTCACCCAGCAACCACTCTTCAGGCTCACTCTTTTTGAAACGACCATAAGAGCTTTCTGTAGAGACCGGTGAATAACTTTGATCCTCTATGCAGTTGAAACCCTGGGAGAATATGGCTCAAATCTGGCGCTCGAAGATCACAAGCCCAACGCGCGCCCTATTCCCCGTGAAACTACCGCTGAGCTCTCAAGGTAGAAAAAACAGGTCGGATTGACCCCTGGATCTTGGAATAGCCATAGCGGTGTATGGGCGACGGACGAATAGAGTAAGCCTGCAGGATAGCGGAGGTTTTGGCAAGTTTTTCAAATATATCTGCATACGAGGCCCACGAACTCTTGCAGGCGATGCTGATAGGTGTGATGACGGAGAGTCCGTGCCTGGCCCGCAGACGCAATGGTCTGTCGCTCTGCCTCATGGGTTAAATAGTGCTGAATTTTCTCGGCACACTCCTCAGGGGTCCGATAGGTCACAACCTCTTTACCCGGCTCGAACATCTCGTGAAGATTCTCCTTCCAGTCGGTGATGAGCAACGTACCGATTCCCGTCGACTCAAACAGCCGCATATTATTCGCATACGGGAGAACATCCCCATGGTGATTAAGAGTCATCTTGGAAGCATTCAGAATTTTGTACATGTGGTATCCCCACGCAGGCCCCATGTACTGACGCCTAATTGGTGACGCTGCAGGAAGATGATCGACTGTGGGAGCCCATACCTTTATGGTTTCTGGACGATCTAACCTTGCATATAGGTTGTTCAAGAGTGCAATTCGGCTACTATGGACATCAGAAAAGCTTCCTACTAGCGCTACGCCAAACTTGTGTTGAGTAGGGCGAAGTCTCGCCAGAATACGAGGATCAAACCCCAGACGGTTCAGCTCAGCTGAAAACCCTTGTCGTCGAAAAAAATCAACCATCGGAGGAAAAGAGGAAATCATGAGATCGTAACACTGGTAACTAGAATCCATCGTGAGCTGTGTAGCAGCATGTTGACCAATGAGAAATCGATAGTGCGGCTTCATCTCTGCGAGAAATGTGGCGCTGACTCCTCCCATATCTTGATTCAAGATGACATCAGGCCTGCACTGTTTGATCTGCGCAGAAAGAATCGCGTAAAACCAACTGTCATCCTGCTCCAGACGTTGGCGCAGCAGCGGTCTGGCACAGGATTTTAACCAGCGAACCGGAGCACTCGCGGCAAATGCGGGAACGCGCCGCAGCAAACTAGCGCCTTTCCGAACGGCGGTAGCGGGCTCATGAACCATGATGCGATGTTCTCTGGCCCATGCTCTCTGAATCCATTCATTATTGGCATGAAGTTCCCCGGCCTCGTGTCCCAGCTGGATCAAGTTTGTCGAATAGAAGTCGGCCACCCCGAAGAGGCTCTCTGCTCGAACATCGAACTGTTCTTTGTACGACCGATCTTTCAATCCTGGATGCTGCGCATAGAACCAATGCAGGAAGTCGGGGTAGTCGGTGTTGATAATCAGAAATTTCATGGGAGACGCTACTGCATCAAGCGGACAAACTTTTCAACAGTCAGATCGCTGCTCAATCTATCGGCGGCATACGATGCCGCCTCGGACCGCAGCTTTGCGCAGTGATCCCTATCTAGGAGGCGGCAGGCCGATTGGATCAGTGTTTCGATGTCGAGGAAAGGAACGAGAACGCCGGTCCTACCGTTGCTCACCACGTCAGCGTTACCACCAACATCAAAGGCAACCATCGGCACACCACAGATGCTCGCTTCAAGAAGTGCCATGCCAAAGCTTTCGATGAGTGTAGGCGATACCCCGAATGAGCAGGCCCTCACGATCGCCAGATTCTCCGTATAGTTGACCTGCCCTGGGGCATAGATTTTGGCATTAGAAGGGACAAACCGAAGCTCATGCGCCAGCAAGGGGGGAATGTTCCCTGACAGGTAGAATCCGATGTCCTTCGTGGCGTAAGAAGCAATTCTCCTCACAACCTCAAATACAAAGCGGGCTCCCTTGTACACACTTCCCGCAGAAGGAATGTAAATCACGATAGAGTCGTCTGGAAGAGCGAGATTGCCTCGAATATCATGAGACGGAATCGACGCAATCAATTCGACATCGACCATATTAGGAATGACCGTGACCGGCCCGGAATAGACATACGTCTTATTGAACATCTCCTGCATATACTGCGACGGGCACACCACAGCATCGACTTTCCGCAAGACCTTATTCTCGCAAGCCACTGCCAGCCTGGCGTCGCGTTCGGAGTGAAGGCCCCACAGGGGATTGTTCAAAAACCGAGCCGGATTGTGATGGGAGACCAGAATGGTCCGACATCCCTTTGGTTTAGCGATAAACAAACCGGGGCATCCGTGGTCCGGAAGGATCAGGACATCCGGTTGAAAATCTCTGATGGCTGAATTGAGCCTCATACAGGGCCATGCAGATACTGCGACATCGGCAAAGTGATAGACAATTTTCGACGGATCGACGATTCGAAAATACCACCCGATCAGACGCCTTAGCCCATTCACGAGGCCGGGAGACATCCCCACACGCGTGATACCTTTTTCAGTCAATGCTACCTGATAATCCTCAAACGTATAGAGCCGTACTTGAAATCCTTTTTGTGCCAGCGCACGATATAAGTGGTAATGCGAGCTGGCCACACCTCCAGCGCTGACAGGAGGGCATGAGCTCGATACGATCGCGATTTTTTTAGACATGTGCCCTACGTCTGATCCCACACTTGACCGCAAACTTGAGCATTTGCATCCAGGTCAAGCCAGCCCCTCCGCTGAGCGGCGTGCGCTGGAACGTTTTCAATGTCCATAGGCCCAAAGGGGTCGCCGTGGCGCACAAAGCAAACCATCGCTGGCCCAACACCTTCAGTAAGACCGGCTCCTGGTAGATGTCAGCTACGTCGTTCGCCGCTTTAAGCTTGTGCAACCACACGAGACTGGCATCGATGAAGTCTGAGGTTGCCTGAAACTGCCATGCACTCAATGCTTGATGGAGCGATAGCTCTTCCTCGGTGGGTCGGATTCCAAGATATTGCAGCTGAGCAAGGCGGACAAGCCGAGCAGAAGCGAGTTTCTCAGCTTCATGCTTTTGCACCACTTGCTGTGAATGAAGCCGATAGCGAAGTAAAACCTCCGGGATATTGGCCAGGGCCATGTGACGAGCAGCTCGAACCCAAAGGTCATAGTCTTCGGCATGAACAGAGCCGACGCCATAGGAGAGGCCTGTTTTCACAAGCAGTTCCCTGCGCATCATGATCGAGGGATGCGCCAGAACCGACTCAAACAGCAGCCAACTGCGAATTGTGGCATCATCAGCGGGATACCGCCGCACTACGGCCCCACCACTCCCAAACGTCTCAATCCATGACCCGCAAATCCCTACCTCCGGATGCGCGTCCATGAACGCCACCTGCGTGGCAGTTCGCTCTGTGACACTGATGTCATCCGCATCCATCCGAGCAACATACTCACCACGAGCCAGCTCCAATCCACGATTGAGCGCCGCCACTAGTCCGCGATTGGGTTGCTCATATGCACGGATACGACCATCCAGTCGGCGATAGCGTTCAATGATCTGGGACGTCTCATCAATGGAGCCGTCATTAATGACAATGAACTCAAAATCCGTGAACGTTTGATTCAGAACGCTTTGAATCGCCTCGTCCAGGTACATTTCCCCATCGTAGACCGCCATGAGGAAACTGACGCGAGGTGCAGGCTTCATTCACTGCACCTCTATGGTGCAGCCTGGAGGGACTCCTTGACCTGCCCTGTTAAGAAATTGAGGCTTTGGCGCCCCTATCTGCTCAAATATTTCTCTGAATCTACGGGCATAGGTATGCTCTCGCAATGTCCGTTCGTAGCCGGCCTGAGCGATCACCGCCCGCTCATTCTCATGCTTCAAATAATAGCGAACCTTTTCAATCAGGTCATGACGATCGTCAAAGCACACAACTTCTTTCCCAATCTCATAATACTGTCCTAGATTTTCGGCCATTCCCGTTAACAAAAACCCTCCACAACCTGGAACTTCAAAATTGCGCCCCTTGATCTGATCACTGTAGTGCACATCAGGAGTCTCTGCTGGCTCTGATTCGGCTGAGGCAGCAAGTGGGCCGCACAGCCCCGTAAGCCAGCCCTTCCCCATTGCCTTCACCTGCGATCCGAATGGAACCACGTCCAGAGAGCGAGAAAGCCGGCTGCGAACCGTCTCGCTCGAGAAAACTGTGGGGGTGATGGTCGGCAATGATACATCCGTCGGCTTCGATGCATTACTCAGATTAAGATTGATGCGACTCTGATTGAATACGCGAATCATTTCTTCCTGTGATAAACGACCGGAATCCCAACCACCTCCCCAGACATTCACGTTGATACCTGCCTTGCGTAAAGCGGCAATTACCTGTCGGCGGTTGCCATGGGGCTGGCCGACAAACGACACATCGTACTTCATCGGCATATTCATCTTGCGGTACAACACCTCGTTACACCCCCACTGACTTTTGATGACGTTGCAATAGCCAAGACTTGCATACTTGGGTAGCGCGCTGGCCGCCGTCGAGACAACCCACGTAAAACAAGGTGCCCAATTGCGGGAGTAGTTATCAAATCGCCAATGGTCGTCACAAAACCAGTTCACGGTCTGGAGACGAGTATCTGTGAGTTCGTGCAGCACCAATGGATCGAATTGATCCGTAAACAGGACAGCGAACAACAGATCAGGATTTTCCAATGCAACCACTTCCTTCAATCGTCGGTTCATCCTGTCTCGCCCATGCTGCTGCATGAGCGTCATATAATCGAAGTACAGGATGTCGTGCCCCATATGGAGAAGAGAGTGGTAGAAATTGTAATGCTCAAAACTGAACCCTTGCTCCGGTTTGCCATAGTCATATTTCATCGCGGCATAAAGAATACGCATGACTATTTTACGTTCCTCACAAACCAGGCACCTTAGAAAGTTGGTACAGCAAGGTCATCCCCGGCAATCCCGTGTCAGTCGAGAGTCTCCGATAACGATTAGAGGCAATACCCATGGCCTCGGCAATAGCCATATATGGACCAACGTTGTAACCCGACTTTTCAGACTGATAGAAAGTATCGTGCAAGAGGATGTTCGCCTCTGGCATATGGGTCATCACACCAGTCAGCTCTCGATTTACAGAGACATGGGTATGGTCACCATCAATAAACACAAGCATCGAATTGGGTTTCCCAATTCGGTTATGGATTTCAAGGCAAACCGTCAGCCCATCTCCTTGGTGAAGTGTCACCTCGTATAATCCTTTCACCAACACCCCTCGTTGCAGTCCAGGGTGCTCCTGATGAGCTGTATCATCAGGCAAATCCACTGAATGGATTGCGATGTCTAACCCAAAACGCTTCGAGGTCTCATAGAAGATTCTGGCGGACTTCCCAAGATGGGTTCCCCATTCAACAATGTAATCTGGCTTAAGCCTACAGACCGCGGATACCATCAAAAATAGCTCATTGAGAGGGAAAGGATGTACTCCGACAATGGGCACCAGTGTGCCTACGACAAACTCTGAGATAATCCAATTGTTCACCTCAAACTCACTGCAATGAATATTCAGAGCAGG
>JANLOX010000229.1:0-8934 GCA_031366795.1 Candidatus Eiseniibacteriota bacterium
CTGTCGGACAAGATCCAGGTGATCGTGTCGGACCAGAACACGATCATGGACTTGAAGGGCATCCTCGGTAAGAGCGACCGCTAGTTTCGCGCCCCGGCGCGCGTGGCGCCCCGGCGAGTCCCGCGTGGTGGCGCGGCAACCGGCGCTGCCACGTGATCATCGCACCAGCGTGACCCGTTGGTTCACCACGCGGTCGGGTGTCGTGTAGCGCAGGAAGTAAAGCCCGGTGGCGGCCCTCTGCCCATCACGCAGGCTGCCCTGCCAATGCGCTTCGTAGCGGCCGGCGGCGTGAACGCCGTCGGCCAGGGTGGCGACTTCGCGGCCCTGCAGGTCGAGCACGCTCAAGCGCACGTTCGCGCTTCGTGCAACGCTGAACGCCACGGTCATGGCGCCGCGCGCGGGATTCGGGTGCGGTGCCGCCAGCGCGAAGGCGAGTGGGGCGCCGGATTGCGCGCTCACCGGCCCGGCGATGCTCTGGGCCCCCGCGGCCGTCGTGCCGAGCAGGCGGTACCAGTAGGTGTGGCCAGGTTCTGCGGTGCCATCGAACGCGCTCGTCAGTGTGCCCGCGTCGTGCATCGCGATCGCGAGTTCCTGCCACGGCCCGGACTGCGCGGTCGCGCGTTGCAGCACGAGTTGCGTGAATTCGGCGCGATTCACGGACGCCCACGATAGCCGCACGCCATCGTCCATGGCTTCCGCATCCAACTGGGTCAGGGTGGTGCCGGTCGCCAGATCGAGCAGCGAGAAGGCCAGGTCGGAGGCGTCGCTGCCCGACTGGCCCAAGAGGTCGAATACCCCGATCAGGGCGGTGTTGGAGAGGGTGTGACCCTGGTTCGTTCCCGGCCCCGTGGCGGTCCAGGTGTACTGGCCCGAATTCGGCACGTTATCGGCGATGGGTTCCCACACCGGTGGCAGCGTTCGCGAGATGTAGATCGAAACACGGGAGGAGGGTTGGCCGCCGAGCGTCTCCCAGCGAATGTTCATCGCCGAGCCCACAAGCAGGTTCTCCGATCCGTTGGGAGAGAGCACGTGGAGCGTGGCCGAAGCGTAGTTGATGATATCGAGGTTGAGCCTATTCGAGTTGCTCGGTTCAATCCCCGCGCCGCCGCCGTAGCGCACGTAGATCGTGTGCGAGCCGACCGGCAGCGTGTTCGTCGAGAACGTTGCGACCCCGCCCATCAGGCTGGCATCGGGCTGCCAGGCCCCGTCGATGGAAAATGCCACGGTGCCCGTCGGAGGCGCGGACGCGACGTTGGCGGTGAACCCCACCCAGGTTCCCACAAAAGTGAGTGCCGCGGTGCTCGTCAGCAATGTGGTGGACGGGAATCCGAGCACCGTCAGGAACAATGTCCCCCCGCTGGCGGTGGAGGCGGTGTCGCCGGGGAACGTTGCTGTCAGCGCGTGATCTCCCAGCACGGAGAATGACGTCGGGAAAGTCGCCACGCCGCTCATCAGGGGGGCAGTGCCCAACAGCGCTGTGCCGTCAAAGAATGAAATCAACCCGCCCGCGGGCGCCGGCGTCACCGTGGCGCTCAGCGTGAGGGGTTGGTTGGCGCTGGCCGGGTCGGAACTGCTGGTGAGCCGCGTCAAAGTCGGGCGCGCGACAAACCGTTGTGCGAACCCGGAGGCGCTGCTGCTGAAGTAGAAGGCATCACCCGGGTAGGTGGCGTCGATCGTGTAGGTGCCGAAAGCGGTGACGTGATAGGGCAGCGTGGCAACCCCGCCCACCAGGTTCAGCGTTGCGATAGCGACCGAGTTCGCCTTCACCGTCACGCTGCCGCTTGCCGCGGCCGGTGTCACCCGGAACGTCAGCGTCACCGTGCGGCCGGTGTCAGGATTCGCGCTGCTGGTGATCGTGAGCGTCGAGGGGACGCGCGATCCCGTGACCTGCGTCAGCTGCGCAGTGCTCGTCGCGTAGGTGGAGTCCCCCCCGTACGTGGCGGTGATGACGCGGTTGCCCAGCGTGCCCAGGGTGAGCGTGGCGGTGGCCACACTATTGGCCAGCGGCGCGGTGGCGAACAGCGAACCGCCGTCGTAGAACGCCACGGATCCCGTTGCGGTGGACGGGAGGACGTGCGCGGTGAAGGTGACGACGTGGCCCGGCAGGCCCGGGTTCTCGCTGCTGGCCAGCGTGGTGGTTGAGCCAAACCGGCTCAGCGAATGCTCGATGACCTGTGCGCCGGCCGCGGCGTAGATCGAATCGCCCTGGTACGTCGCCGTGAGCACGTGGTCGCCGCTGGACTGCACCACGTAGGGGAGGGTCGCCGCACCCGCCAAGACAGGGACCGTGGCGAGCAGCACGCCGTCGCTGCGGAATTCCAAGCTACCGCTCGCGGCCGTCGGCGAAACCCGCCCGCTCAGCGTGATGGAGCTCCCCGCGAGGGCAGGGTTCTGGCTACTCGAGAGCGTGACAAAGGTCGGGAACTTCACTACGACGTTCTGGTTCAGGGAGCTGCTGCTCGCGGAATACGCCGTGTCTCCACTGTAACTCGCGGTCAGGGCGTGGACGCCGGCCGTTGCGGGCGTGTAGGTAATCCCCGCCAAGTTGCCGATCAGGGGCACCATCTGGATGAACGCCTGGTTGTCGCGGAACGTCACGGTGCCCGTGACACCGGGGGGCGAGAGCGATACCGCCAGCGTGACCGGCCGGTTCACCAACGAGGGGTTCGGCGAACTGCTTATGAACAGCGCCGTCGGGCTGCCGGTGAATTGCTGGCTGATCAACGCCGTGCTCGGGTTGTAAGTCGCGTCACCGCTGTACTGCGCGGTGAGCGCCCGCGTGGTGAAGACGCTCGAGGTGTAGGCCGCCCTCGCGATGCCATTGACCAGCGGTATCACCGCGAACACCCCGTCCGGGTCGCTGAATGTGACGGTGCCCGTGGCCGCCGCGGGAGACACTCGCGCGGTCAGTGTCACGTGCAGGCCGGATACCGGGTTCGAGCTGGACGATAGGGCGACCGCGCTGGTGACCCGGGTGATGACCTGTGTGTAGCTGCTTTGCGCGGGGGCGAAGAGTCCGTCCCCTGAATACTCGAAGGACAGCGTGTGGTTCCCAAGGCCGAGGCTCGAGGATTGGAAAGACGCCGCGCCGCTGGTCACGACCGCCACCCCGAGCACGGTTCCGCCATCGCGAATGGTGATGGTTCCTGTCGCGAGGCTCGCGAGCCCGCCACTGGCAAGGACCTTGGCGGTCGTGACGAACTGCTGCCCGAGCTCGGAAGGGTTGACCGAGGCGACCAGCTGGATCGCCGTGTGTGCCAGCGTGACCTGCAGGTTCACGCTGTTCGACCACGATGCGGGCACGCAGCCGGCGCCCAGGAAGCGCGCCGAGATGACGCGAGTGCCGGTCGTCGTGGCTGTAGCGAGCAACGAGGCGGAACCGCCTCCCAAGAACCGTGTGCCGATCAAATTGCCGTTCTCGAAGAATTCCGCGGACCCATTGAGCCAGGGCACGGCACTGCCGCGGATCGACAAATTGAGGTTGTAGCTGACGGGCGTCCCGCCCTCGGACGGGTTCGGGTAGACCGTCAGGGTTGCGAGGGCCGAGTCGCCCGAGGTGGCCGGCACCACGAAGTTCGTGGGCGGCGTGGTGATCGTCACATTGCAGGGCCCGCCGTTGTAAGTCAGGCTGATCGGGTGGGTGCCCGGTGGCAACGGTGGCGACACGAGCAGCTTCACGGTACTGCCGGTCAGCGGAACCGTTCCGAGCAGTTGGATGCCGTCGAGGAACACGAGGTCTCCGCCGATCGTGCCCGTGACCTGGACCGTCAGCGTGTCCGGTGCATCGCAGCGCAGCGGCGAGGGACTCGCAGTCAGCGAGAACGTGGGAGGCTCCGCGACGAACACCGCTTCGATCGTGTGGTCGGCCCGTACATTGGTGAAGGTATAGCGCGCCGCGAGGCCGACCGAGACGCCATCGACGCGAACGTCCTGGAGCGCCAGGCATTGCCCCAGCGACTCAAACGTGTAATCACCGCCGCAAACGACTGGGACCGGCCCCGTGGGATTGATGAGCCCGCCGTTCTGCGCCGAGGCTGTGATGGTGTAGGTGCGTGGCTGGAACGTTGCGTAAATGAGGTGGTCGCTGTGTATGTTCGTGAACGTGTAAGTCGCGACCGGCCCCTGCAGCACACCGTCGACCTCGAGCTCGGTGATGCCGTAGCAATCGTCGGGCGTGAACGTGAAGGTGACGCTCTCGCCGGAGGCCACCATCAGGGTGCCGCCGTTATCCGGGGAGATGGCGCCCCCTGCGGTGGCCTGGATGTCGATCGCAAAACGGTCGGCCGCCGCGGTCGAGGCCGCCGCCGGGTTCGCCCAGCACGCGATCGCGATCAGCAGCAGCCACGCGAAGGTCGCGAGCGATTGGTCCGCGCGCGGGCGGGGCGAACGCAGCCGCTGGGGGAATCGGGCCATCGTGCACACTCCTGGGCAAGTCGAGAGAGGCGCTCGGGGGCTCCCGGCGGGCGCGAGTCTTGAGGATATGATACAGGATGTCGGCAGCGTTACGGGATTCTTGGCTATGGAAAGGGCGCGGGGCTCGAGTCCTCACGAACCGGCGATTTGCCGCGAGAAAAGGCTGTATGACCATCGAAGTCGGCCGTGTGCGCAAACTTTTTCGCTATCCCGTGAAGTCCATGGCGGGATCGTCGGTAGCGGACGTCCAGCTGAACCTGCACGGTTTGGGCGGCGACCGGCGATTCGCATTCCGACGGCTCTCCGAGCGCGGGGGAGTTCCGTGGTTGACCGCAAGCCACTACCCGGACTTGCTTCGCTACCGTCCGTGTGGCGGCGATGCGAACGCCGAGGAGCCTGTGCCCACTCACGTGCTGACCCCCGAGGGTGAGCAACTCGAGCTGAACGGCGAACCGCTGCGCGCGGAGGTGTCGCGTCGCAGCGGTCACGACGTCGAGTTGATCCGGTCGCGCCTGGGGATCTTCGACGACGCACACGTTTCGGTCATCACGGTCGCGACCCTCGAGGGGATCGAACGCGAACTCGGGCGGCCGCTCGACCTGCGCTGCTTCCGTCCCAACATCGTCCTCGATACCGGCGGCGATGAAGTGTTCGCCGAGGATCGCTGGGTCGGCGGCACGCTCGTGTTCGGCGAGGGTGATCGCCCAGCGGCGGTCACCCTGACGATGCGCGACCCGCGCTGCGTGATGATCAACATGCACCCGGACACCGCGCAGCAGGATCCGCAGGTCATGCGCACGCTGGTTCGCATGTCGGGGAACAATGCCGGTGTCTACGGCACCGTGGTGCGCGCGGGCAAGCTGGCGACGGGGCAGACCGTGCGCCTGGTGGAGCCGCTCTGAATATCCCTGGCCCTGTGCAGCCGTTCTGGAGCGCGTTCGAGGCCGCGACGGGCCTCGACGCCACGGCGCGTTTCTACGAAGCATTCCACTTCGACGACAACGAGCGCAGCGCGAATGCGCTCGCCCTGCTCGTACTTGAGGGCACCAAGCGCGCCACCGCGGGATTGCTGTGGGCGTTCGAGGCCGAATCCAAGGCGCTGCCGGCTCCAGGCCAGCTCAGTGTGGTGACGGATTGGGACGGCCTGCCGCTCTGCATAATCGAGACCCGCCTGGTCGAAGTCGTGCCCTACGATGAGGTGAGCGAAGCGTTCGCGTGGATCGAAGGCGAGGGCGACCGAACGCTGCGTAGCTGGCGCGAGAACCACTGGGCGTACTTCGGCAGGGAGTGTGAGCGATTACGCAAGGCGCTCGATGTGCGCATGCCTGTGGTATGCGAACAGTTCGAGGCGATCTACCCGCTCGCCGGGACTTCCCGTTAGGCGCGGGCTAGCCCGGCGCCCCGACGAGTTCACGCATTGCCACTCACGCGCCCACGGCTGCGCGCACGGCCGGCGCCACCTGCGTCGCGAACAACTCGATCGCGTGCATAATCAGCGCGTGCGGCAGCGTGCCGACGCTCAGCTGGATCAGGAATCGCTGGTGCTTGAACAGCGCGTGCTGAGCGATGATCTTGTCGGCGACTTCAGCAGGCCCGCCCAGCACGAGTGCCCCCTCGGCGCCATGCAGGACGTCAAAATCGGCGCGGCCCATCGGCGACCAGCCGCGCTCGCGGCCGATCGTGTTCATCATCCGCGAGTACGACGGAAAGAATTCATTCGCCGCCTGCTGGGCGGTGTCGGCGATGTAGCCCGGCGAGTTGATGCTCATCGGCAACGCCGCGTGCCCAGCCGCGAGTGCTGCCTCGCGATGCAGCTTGGCGAAGGTGACGAAGCGCCGCGGCATCCCGCCGATGATCGCGAGCGCCATCGGCAACCCGAGCGTGCCCGCGCGCACCGCGGAGTCGGGGCTGCCGCCTACCGCGAGCCACACGGGCAGGGGTTGTTGCAGCGGCCGCGGGTAGACGCCGCGATGATCGATCGGCGCCCGCTGCTTGCCCGACCACGTCACCTCGACGTGATCGCGCAGCTGGAGCAGCAGCCCGAGCTTCTCGGCGAACAATTCGTCGTAGTCCTCGAGGTCGTAGCCGAACAACGGGAACGACTCGATGAACGAGCCGCGACCGGCCATCACCTCGGCGCGGCCGCCCGAGAGCAGGTCGAGCGTCGAGAACTCCTGGAACACGCGCACCGGATCGTCCGAACTCAACACGGTCACGGCACTCGTGAGGCGGATGCGCTTCGTGCGCATCGCTAGGGCGGCCAGCACCACGGCGGGAGTGGAGACGGCGAACTCAGGGCGGTGGTGCTCGCCGACCCCGAACACGTCGAGCCCCAGCTGGTCCGCGAGCTCGGCTTCCTCGATCAGGTCGCACAGCCGCTGCGCGGGAGAGACCGTCTTGCCCGTTAAGGGATCCGGCGTCACATCGGCGAACGAATAGACCCCGAGTTCCACGTGCGCGAGTTCTCCTGTGGGTGCAGCGAGTTGCGTCGGTTTGCGACGACTAGACTTTAACGGGCTGCTCCAGCTCGGCGAGCACCAGGTCGCCCACCTGCGAGGTCGACAATCCTGAGTCGGTGCCGAGCGAGGGCACGCGCTTGGACCGCAGCAGCGAGGCGATCGCCTGCTCGATGCGCGCCGCACCGCGCTGCTCGCCGAGATAGTCGAGCATCATCTGCACCGCGGCGATCGTGGCGATCGGGCTCGCGACATTCTGGCCGCCGTACTTGGGCGCCGAGCCGTGGATGGGCTCGAACAGGCTGACGCGTCCCGGGTGGATGTTGCCGCTCGCAGCGACACCCATGCCGCCCTGCAGCATGGCCGAGAGATCAGTGAAGATGTCGCCGAACATGTTGCTCGTCACCACCGTGTCGAACCACTCGGGGTTCTTGACCACGTACATGCACGCGGCATCGATGTAGTTGTGCTCGCGCTCGATGTCCGGGTACTCGGCGCCGACTTCAGCGAAGGTGCGCGTCCACAGATCCATCGCGCGCACGGCGTTGGCCTTGTCGATCAGCGTGAGTTTCTTGCGCTTGTTGCGCGAGCGCGCCAGTTCGAAGGCGTAGCGGATCACGCGCTCGACGCCCTTGCGCGTGAAGATGATCTCCTGCGTCGCGATCTCGTCGGGCGTGCCCTTCTTGAAGAACCCGCGCATGCCGGCGTAGGCATCCTCGGTGTTCTCGCGCACCACGATGAAGTCGATGTGCTCGGGCCCCTTGTCCTTGAGCGGGCAGAGGTGCTCGGCGTAGAGCTGGACGGGGCGCAGGTTGACGAACAGGTCGAGCCCGAAGCGCAGCCGCGCGATGATGCCGAACTCGAGCAGCCCGACCTCGATGCGCGGATCGCCGATGGCGCCGAGCAGGATGGCGTCGTGCTTCGACACGTCGTCATACGCTGAGTCGGGGAAGATTTCCTTCGTCTTCAGGTAGTGCTCGGCGCCGAAGGGCAGCATCGTGCGTTCCACCTTGAAGCCTTCCTGGGCGGCGACGCGGTCGAGCACGCGCACGGCTTCGCGCACGACTTCGGGCCCGATGCCGTCTCCGGGGATCACGGCGATACGGTAAGTCTTGGGGCTCACGGTCATTCTCCCTTGGGTGCTGCGCCGGCGTGGAGGTCGAGCTCCATCCAAATCGCCTGCGGGTGGCCGCCGGCAACGGCGGGCTCGATCTCCCAGCCGCGAATGGCGTTGGAGATCATGCCGACGAATGCTTCAGGGGCGCTGGTTGCGGACGCCCATGGATCCTGATGGAAGACAGCATGCCCTTGCTCATTGAACAACACGAGCGGTGCGACGGTGATCGGCTTGACGCGATCGCTCAACGAGTCCGGGATGACGATATCGACGCGCTTCGTCACGTGCGCGGGCTTCGAGAGCTGGATGAACTCGTCGAATTTTGGCCGCCCGGGCGAGGTCAGCAGCGCCGCGTCGCGAACGCGGGTCAGCAGGCGCGCCGGCAGCGAATCCGGCGGCATCGGCAGCCGCGAGCGGGTGAGCGCCAGGGCGGGTTCACGATAGGTCGAGTCGATGTCGAGTGCCGCGCGGAAATCCGTCTGCGCCTCGGAGCGCTTGCCGTCGCGCCAGGCGAATATCCCCGAGAGGTAGTGCGCCTCGGGCAGCATGGGCGCCAGCCGCAGGGCGCGCTCGAGCGCGGGCCGTGCCTCGTCGACGTCGCCCGTGCGCGCGGCGCACAACGCGAACAGGTACCACTCGACGCCGGCCAGCGGGCGCGCGCGCGTGCAGATGCGCGCAGCCTCGCGCGCCTCGAGCCAGTGCCCTCGCCCTGCCTCCACCTCGGCGCGCGCGCGCGCCACGTACCAGTACCAGCCCTCGAACTGCCCGCCGAAGTAGGTCTTCTCGTGGCGCCAGCCGTAGATCTCGAAGTTCGCGCGGTAGGCGGTGTCGCCCAGCGCGATGGTCAGGATCTTGCCGTAGAGCAGCGCCGCCGCCGAGTCGCGCTCGCCGCTGCGCGCGAGATTGAGCGCCAACGCCAGGTCGAGATCCGGATCGACGGGAGCGAAG
>JANLOX010000004.1:0-1749 GCA_031366795.1 Candidatus Eiseniibacteriota bacterium
CCTGCTCGCCCCAGTGGCGCACCGGCACGTGGTGCTGACGATCCCCGAGCGGCTGCGCGCCTGCTTCCTATCTGACCGGCGCCGGCTCGGGCTCCTGAGCCGGGTGGCGTACCGCACACTGCACGGCTACGTGTGCGCCGCCTTGGGCGAGTCGGATGCGGTGCCGGGCGTGATGAGTCTGACGCAGAGCTTCGGTTCATTGGCCCATTGGCATCCGCATCTGCACCTCGTCGTCACCGATGGCGGGTTCCGTCGTGACGGCGGCTTCGTGACGCAGGCCGCGCACGAGCCAGCGGTGCTCGCCGAGGCGTGGCGGCGCGCGGTGCTGTCGCTGTTCGTGCGGCAGGGCTGGCTCGAGGAGGACGCCGCGGCCTCGATGCTCGCGTGGCCGCACTCGGGGTTCAGCGCACACGTGGGAGCTGCGATCGCGGCGACGGACCGCGCGGCCGTGCTGCGGGTGGCACGCTACGGGGCGCGCGCGCCGGTGGCGGAGTCAAGGTTGCGCTACGACGCCGAGCTCGCCGAGGTGGAGCTCAAGTCGGACGCGAGCGAGGGCCCGTACGTGGGCGTGCACCGCTTCGCCGCGGTGGAGTTCCTGGCGCGGCTGGTGGACCACATCCCCGCGAAGGGCGAGGTGCGGGTGCGTTACTACGGTGCGTACGCGAGCCGGCGGCGCGGCTGGTGGCGACGACGCGGCGTGGTGCTCGCGGGTGCGGGACCCGAATCGACGCACGATGACACGGAGCGCGAGGTGGCTCCGTGGCCAGCGCTCAAGGCGCGGCGGCGGCGCTGGGCGGAGCTGCTGCGGCTGGTGTTCGCGATGGACGTCGAGGTGTGCCCTGCCTGCGGCGGCGCGATGCGGATCCTCGCGTTCGTGACCGAGCATGCGGTGGTCACGCGCATCCTCGCGCACCTCGAGCGGGGCGGCGTCGATGCGCGCGCGGGACCCTGGGCGGCAGCGGCGTCGGGGTAGGCGCGGGACGGCGCGATGCGCGGGGGTGCCGCGGGCTGGCGCTGGTCACGCGCAGGAGAGAGGTCGGCCGCGGCGAGCCGCCGGGCCGGCAAGGGCGAGGTGCGCGCGGCGAACCCGGAAGGTGGTCTGGCCGGGGGGCACGGGCCCGTTGCGAGCGGTGGGAGGGCACCGCTCGCAGCGCGGCGGGAAGGTGAATGCGCGCCGGCGAGGTGGCGGGAGGGGAGAAAGCCCTTCGGCGGTGGCCGGGACCGGGGTAGGCTCGCAGGGGCGCGAAAGGAAATTCCTATCCTTGACCTGCTGCTCGGGCTCAACCCGGTGCTGCGGGGATGGTGTAACTACTTCAGTCATGGCGTGTCCTCGCGGTCGTTCAAGTACCTCGATCATTATGCCTTCTGGCGGATCGTGGGCTGGCTCCGCAAGCGTCACGTCGGACTGAACTGGGGAACCCTGCATCGTCGCTACCTCCCCGGTTGGGAGGTCCGTGACGGCACGGTCGTGATGTGTCGGCCGCGCGCGGTACCGGTGACACGATATCGGTACCGCGGGGCTCGGATCCCCACACCATGGACAAGCGAGGGGCCGACGGCATGAACACGTGGAGAGCCGGATGCGGGGAGACTCGCACGTCCGGTTCGGAGGGCGGGCCGGAGAGACCCACCCGGCGAGAGCTGGGCAGGGCGCTCCGGTCCGACCCCTACACGAAGTTGCTGGGCCCGGAGAAGTGGACCTACTACTACCTGTACGTCGTGCTCGACGTGTTCAGCCGCTACGTCGTG
>JANLOX010000007.1:0-43118 GCA_031366795.1 Candidatus Eiseniibacteriota bacterium
CTTCGGCGCGCTCTGCCGCATCGGCGCCCGACAACTTGCCGTCCTTGAGCTTCTCGTCGCCAACCTTCACGAGGCGGGCGGTGAAGCGCTCGCCTGCGATGGTCTGGTAGTCGACCTCGACGGTCCAGTATTCCTCGGGCACGAAGGCGCGGATCAGCGCCTCGCGCTCGCAGATCAGGCGCAACGCCACGCTCTGCACGCGACCCGCCGACAATCCGTACTTGACGGTGCTCCACACGAACGGGCTGACCTTGTAGCCGACCAACCGGTCGAGTACGCGGCGCCCCTGCTGCGCGTTGTAGAGATTGAGGTCGAGTTCGCGCGAGTGCTCCAGCGCCTCCGTCACGGCGCGCTGCGTGATCTCGTTGAAGGTCAGGCGGCGGATCGGGGCCTTCGAGCCTTTCAGCACCGTTGCGAGATGGCAGGCAATCGCCTCGCCTTCGCGGTCCGGGTCCGGCGCCAGGTAGATCATCGCGGCGTTCTTCGCGGCGGCGCGAATCTTGGCGACCACGGTCTTCTTGCTCGCGATCAGCTCGTACTCGGGCTCGAAATTATTGTCGACATCCACGCCGAGCTGGCTCTTCGGCAGGTCCATGATGTGGCCGTTCGAGGCCACGACCATGAAGCCCTTGCCGAGGAACTTGTTCAGCGTCTTCGACTTTGTCGGTGACTCGACGATGACGAGCGATTTGCCGGTGCCCGACTTCTCGAGCGCGCCGTGATCCTCTTCGACTTCTTCGCCCGACCGCTTGGATGCCGCGGGCTTGCGGGTGGCGGCCTTCTTCGCCGCTGCCTTCTGCTTGCCGGACGCCGTGGCGCGCTTAGGCTTGGGAGTCGCGGTCGCCTCGCCAGCATCAGCAGCCGTCGCGGGTTTGGCCGCACTGCGGCGGTTGGGTTTGGGCGCCTTCACTTCATCCACGTCACCCGCCTCCGCCGCCTGTCCCTTTACCGTTGCCCGCTTGCGAGCCGCCATGCGTTCGTTCGCTCCCGTCTGGTCCGCTTAATGGGCGCGTTCGAATGGGCCATCGCCCATGAACTCGCCACCGTCCGTGGAATCCGGCGCCATGGCTACGCGTACTGCGGCCTCACGCACATGTTCGATGCCGACGGGCCGGATACCGCTGCCCGAAACCAGGTCCAGCACGCGCTCGAACTGACTCGCGTCGAGCGAGTCCTGGCTCCGCAGCCACAGCAGGTAACCCCACGCCTCGGGCGCCAGGATCGCGCGCTCCTCGGGGCTTAAGACCCGGTGCGCATGGCGGCCCGGCATGGGGTCGTCATCGCCATCCGGTTCTCCCCCCGCCGAGCTGATGCTGCGTAATACCATAACTGCCGACTGCAGGTCGTCAGGTGAAATCGAAGCCTGTTCGAGCGCCTCGCCGAGTGTCTCCAGCGCCAACTCGTCACCATCGATGTAGCGCTCGAGCTGGTCGGCGAGCAAGCGCAACGCCCGGAACACCGCATCGTGCGTGGGATCGCCGCTCATTCTTCGCCTCCGCCGTCGGTCAGCATGTGGCATTTCTTATACTTCTTGCCGCTGCCGCACGGACACGGGTCGTTGCGGCCAACCCGCGGACCCATGCGCACCGGTTCCATGACCTGCTGGGGAGGAGCCTCTTCGGTGGCCACGGCGGCGCCACTGTCGTTCACGGTGGGAATATTGCCGAACGTCTGCGTCGTGGCGTGCTGGGTCACCAGCGCGCGCGGCGCCGGACGGTGCTCGATCTCGCGCACGGCCCCGGGGTCGAGTTGGACGCGGAAGATGCGCTCGATGAAATCGTCATTGACCTCGCCCACCAGCGTCTCGAACAGCGAGAAGGCTTCCTTCTTGTACTCGAGCAGCGGATCGCGCTGGCCATAGGCGCGCAAGCCAATGCCACCCTTCAAATGATCGAGCTCGTAAAGGTGATCGCGCCAGTGCTCGTCGAGCGTGAACAGGAACAGGTGACGCTCGAGCTCGCGCATGACCTCGGGAGTGAAGTCGGCCTCCCGCGCACGGTATGCCGCAGCCCCAAGCTCGAACGACTTCTCGGACAACTCCTCGACGTTGCCTGTGGCGAGATCAGCCTCCGCCACGGGCCGCAGCAACAGCAGACTCAACTCGGCCGCGAGTCCGTTGAGATCCCACTCCTCGCGATGCAGACGGTCGTTCGCATAGCGCGACGCACGGGCTGTCGTGACCTCGCGCAGCGCCTCGAGCACGTCGGGGCTGATGTCCGAGCTCAACAACGCGCGGTTGCGCAGCTCGTAGATCAGGCCGCGCTGCTGGTTCATCACATCGTCGTATTCGAGCAGGTGCTTGCGGATGTCGAAGTTGTGCGCCTCGACGCGCTTCTGCGCCCCGCCGATGGCATTGGTCACCATGCGGTGCTCGATGACCTCGCCTTCCTGGACACCCATGCGCTCCATCAGGCCGGCGATGCGCCCGCTGCCGAACAACCGCATCAGGTCGTCTTCGAGCGACAACGAGAAGCGCGAAGAGCCCGGATCGCCCTGACGGCCGGCGCGGCCGCGCAGCTGGCGGTCGATGCGGCGCGATTCGTGGCGCTCCGTGCCGAGGATGTGCAGACCACCGAGCCCGGACACGCCTTCGCCGAGCTTGATATCGGTGCCACGGCCGGCCATGTTCGTCGCGATCGTGACGGCGGCGCGCTGACCAGCCTGCGACACGATCTCGGCTTCCTGCTGGTGGTACTTGGCGTTGAGCACGTTGTGCTTCACGCCACGCCGCTTGAGCATGCGCGACAGTAGTTCGCTGACTTCGACGCTGATGGTGCCCACGAGCACGGGCTGGCCGCGCTCGTAACACTGTACGATCTCGTCGATGACCGCGTTAAACTTCTCGCGCTTGGTCTTGAAGACGATGTCCTCAAGATCCTTGCGCACCGCCTTGCGATGCGTGGGGATCACTGCGACGTCGAGCTTGTAGATCTCCCAGAACTCACGCGCCTCGGTCTCGGCGGTGCCCGTCATGCCGGCGAGCTTCTCGTACATGCGAAAGAAGTTCTGCAGTGTGATGGTGGCGAGCGTCTGGGTCTCTCCCTCGACGTGCACGCCTTCCTTCGCCTCGATCGCCTGGTGCAGGCCGTCCGAGTAGCGGCGCCCGGGCATCAGGCGGCCTGTGAACTCGTCGACGATCATCACCTTGTCGTCCTGGACGACGTACTCGACATCCTTCTCGAACAACGAGTAGGCCTTCAGCAGCGCCTGGATGTTGTGGATGCGCTCGTTCTGGGCGGCGTAGCCGCGGTACAGCTCGTCGCGCAGCTTGATCTTGGCTTCGGGCTCCAGATCCTCGCGGCCTTCGAGCTCCGACAGCATGCCGGTCAGGTCGGGCACCATGAACTGCTCGGGGTCGTTCGGCGACATCGCCTCGCGGCCCTTTTCGAGCAGGTCGACATTCTTTGCTTTCTCGTCGATCGCATAGAACAGCTCGTCGTCGACTTCCTGCATGCGCTTGTCACGCAGCATGTCATTCTCGACGCGGGTGATCTGCTTCTTGAGCCCCGGCTGCTCGGACACCAGCTTCATGAAGCGCTTGTGCTTCGGCTGGGCGCGCTGGACCTGCAGCAGCTTGAACCCCGCCTCGTACTCCTTGGACGGGTCCTTGAGCAACTGCTCGGCCTCGGCCAGCGTCTGGTTCACCCACTGCGTCTGGCCGCGCACCGCGCGCTCCACCAGCGGCTTCAGTTCATCGAACGCCTGGTCGCTGTGCTCGACGGGTCCCGAGATGATCAGCGGCGTACGCGCTTCGTCGATCAGCACGGAGTCGACTTCGTCCACGATGGCGTAGACGAAGCCGCGCTGCACCCGGTGCTCCGGCCGCACCGCCATGTTGTCGCGCAGGTAGTCGAAGCCGAATTCGTTGTTGGTGCCGTAGGTGATGTCGCACTCGTACTGGCGGCGACGCTCCGCGGAGTCGAGCCCCTGCTGGATGCAGCCCACGGACAGCCCGAGGAACTTGTAGATCCCGCCCATCCACTCGCTGTCGCGGCGGGCCAGGTAGTCGTTGACCGTGACCAGGTGAGCGCCGCGCCCGGTGAGCGCGTTCAAGTAAATCGGCATGGTGGCGACGAGCGTCTTGCCCTCGCCGGTCGCCATCTCGGCGATCTTGCCCTCGTGGAGCATGACGCCGCCGATCAACTGCTCATCATAGGGAACCATTTCCCAGGGGATCGGCTGGCCCACCACGTCCAGGGTGCGGCCGCACATTCGCCGGCAGGCCTCTTTGACCACGGCGAAGGCCTCCGGGACCAAGTCGCTCAAAGCGTCCTGTTCACGGACGCGGCGCTCTTCCGGGTCGGTCAGACCCTCCAGGGCGGACGCAATACGGGCCTTGAATTCCGCGGTCCTTGAAGCCAACTCCCCGTCGGAGAGGCTGTTCAGGCCAGCGAAATGCTGATTGATCTCTGCCACGATCGGCGTGACGCGCTTCACGTCACGGTCGTGCTTCGAACCAAACACGGATTTAAGCAGGATATCGAACATCGGCGTCCAGATTAGAGGATGTGTCAAGCGGCAGCCACCCCGGGTGCCGAATTGGGCCGTCCGGAGGGTGCCTGCGGGGTTGGTCGTTACTTTAAGATGCGGGACGGGAGCATCGATCTGAAACGCCGCGGCCCGAGGCCTTGTGGTCTCGGGCCGGGCGGACTCTGGGCGCGACCGTCAGATTCGGCGAATAACGTGCGCGGCGTGCGCACCCTGGTCGCCGGACATCAGATCAAATTCCACCTGCTCGCCTTCGTGCAGCGTACGGAAACCGTCCCCTTCGATGGATGAATGGTGAACGTAGACTTCCTGTTCGCCCTCTGCAGCGATAAAGCCGTACCCACGCTGGTCACTGAACCACTTGACGGTACCACGGGCCATGAATGGCACCCTCCCTGTCGGGCCGTGTTGGGGTTTCTAGAGCCCAGAGCCAGGCTCAGGTTGTCCCGCTGACGCCCCGCGGTCAAGCGGAAAGCAGCAGCACCAAGTTTGGGAAGGGACAAGTGTGCGCCAGGCCATGGGTCTCACGGCGCGTTTGCGGCGCCGGAGTTCAACTCCGTGTCAGGCGGCTTCGCGGCGTGGGCGCACGTCGTGGCGGCCGCGTCGCGACCACTCGGCCATCAACTCGAGCGCCTCGACGTGCTCGGGTGCATGCTCCAGCACGAGTGCTGCCTGGTCCTGCGCCTGCGCGCGCTGGCCGGCGCCTTCGAGCGCGCGCGCCAGGAGAACCCGCGCGTCGTGAAAACCGGGATTCAGTTCGAGGCTCTTCGACAGCGACAGCAATGCGTCGTCGAAATGCCCGAGCGCCAACTCGGCGCGGCCCAGCGAGGCGTGGACATCCGCATAGGCGGCGAAGCGCGGCAGCAGCGCCTTGAGCATCGCGGCCGATTCGCGCGCGCGGTCCTGGTCGACAAGCTCACGCGCGCGGCGCAACTCTTGTTCGAGCGCATCGCTGTCGAGCCGCAGCGCGCGGCGCAACAGCGCATCGGCTTCCTCCCACTCAGCATGCTCCAGCCGCCGCAGTCCCTGCTGGAACGCGCGGCGTTCTGCTTCGCCGGCTTCACCGGACAGCGAGCGCAGCACTTCGAGCGCATCGCCCACCATGCCCTCGCGCGCATCCAGCATGGCGAGCTCGAGCCGGGCGGCGAGATAGCGCGGATTGATGGTCAGCGCCGCGTCGAGCGCGCGGCGCGCATCGGCCCAGCGCTGGCCCCGCAGCAACAGGCAAGCGCGGCGGTAGTGCAGGTCGGGGTAGCGCGGCCGCAGGGCGAGCGCCGCATCGAGTGCGCGTTCGGCGGCGCCACGGTCGCCGGCGGCTTCGGCAAGTGTGGCGATCTCGGCGAGCGCGTTGGCCGCTTCCGGCGCCTTGGCTTCGCGTGCGTCACGCTCCCGCACCCGCTCCGCCACGGCAGCCATCGCCTCGGCAAAGCGTTGGCTCCGCGCGATGTTCAGCGCGGTCAGGAATTCGGACTCGGGTAGCTCGGCCGGTCGTGGACTCACATGTGCCCCATCAGGATCTTCATCGCGTATCCGGCCGCCAGAGTGACGGCGAGATTGTCATCCAGTGGTATCGGCAGCATTTCCACCAGACTTGCGACCAAAGCGCCCACGATCACCACGTGCCACGGCAGGTGTCCCAGCCCCGCCATATAGGCTGCCCAGGCCAGGCAGGCGACCAACCCCACGGCGAAGCCCTCGAGGCTCTTGCCGAACAACCGCGTGTGCCCGTAGGCGCGCCCCGCGAGGGCCGCGAACCCATCTCCCAGCACCGTGAAACCGAGTGTGGCCGCAGCGATCGGCCGCGGGAAGATCTCCAGCGCCAGCAAGGTCGCCAGCAGCAGGTAAGTCGAACCGAGCAGGTTGAACTGCTCATGCTCACGGATCAACTCGCCGAGGAAGCGCCGGAACCACGCCTGCACACGGCGCTCGTGAATGCGCACGACGTCGATGACCACCGCCGTCAAGACGCACAGCAGCAGCACCAATCGCCAGGCGCGCGTCGAGTTCGGCCACGGCAGCCAATGATGCAGGATGTCGAGCGGCAGCAGGATGAACGCAAGGTGGATCGCCTTACGGCGCGCCTCGGTCAACCACACGCGGTTGGTCAGCGGCGAAGTGAGCGAGGGTCGCGGTTCGGCCATTGGTAGGTCCTACCTGGCACCGCTCCACACCGAGCCTTGAGCACGTGCTGCGCCCTGTACCCCGGCGGGACTCGCGGTCGTTGCTGCTCCGGACTTCCGTTCCGCGAGCGTGGCCTTCGCCGTGACATGCCCGGCTCGGCTCCCGCATTGTTTATCTGTCGAGGCGGCAGGCTTCACTTGATGTTGCGGCCCGCGCTCTTGCTCCCTCCGCAGAGGCTTTTGACGCCCCGCTTCGGCCACGCCGATCTCTCGCCGCGCCGGGGGCCTGCTAGCGGACGGTCCGGTTCTTGTCCGCGCGGGACTTTCACCCGCGGGTTCGGTGTAGCGTGAGCGACCTCGCGATCGCTCTTCAGGACGCACCATGCCATGACTATAGCGCGGGGACGGGTGCGAGGCTCGTAGGGTCTTGCCCTGCGCCAGTTCGCGAGTCCGCCGAGCGGGCCAGCGCGGGAAGCTGCCCTCAGCGTCAGCGCGGCGCGATCGCCGCCGAGTCGCTGAGCGCATACGGCCGCAGCTCGCGGTAGGCCGAGCGCGCCCCCATGATATTGCGCACATAGTCGCGCGTCTCGGCGCGACCGATCAACTCGCAGAACAGCGCCACGCCTCCGCGATCGAGCAGCGTCCGCCATTGGGGCGAGACCGCCGAGGGACCCGAGTTGTACGCCGACACCGCCACCGGCCAATTGTTGTCGAAGCGCTCGAGCAGCCAGCGCAGGTACTCGCGGCCATACCGCAGGCTCGTCGCGGCATCGAACATCGCTTCGCGATCCGGCGGCCCAGCCCCGAGACGCCGCGCCATGTCGCCAGCCGTCGCGAGCTTCAACTGGTAGAGCCCGAGCGCATCGCTCTTGGAGCGAGCACGCGGATCGAAGCGGCTCTCCTGCCATGCGACCGCGCGCAGCAACGCGCGATCGACCGGATCGGAGCCGGGCGACTCGGGGACCGCACCATATAATGAGTCGAGCGCGGGCGGGTAGCGGAGCGCGATCAGGGACCATTCGACGGCACTCGAATTCGGTTCAATGCTCCTGTCCAAGACATTCTGGGATATGCGGATGGCCAACGGGATCTGATCCATCCCGAAGGCGAGCGTCGCCCTGGGCAACGAGGATGCTCTGGAAGCATCTATGCCCGCGCCCGGGGATTGTACTCGGGCGTCCAGGGACTTCATTACTCCGCCTCGAGCCTGCTGCATGACCCTCTTTGCTGCTTCACGATCGCCGAGAACGATGAGCGCTTCCACAAATTGTTCATCCGGTAGAAACTGCAAATTTTTCTCTCGCATCACCATCCTGTCCGGCCAGCCACTTACCCCGAGGCTGTCGCGTGCCGCGACCCGGTAGAATGAGTAGCCCGGCCGGGCGGCAATCGACTGGAGCGTGCGCCGCGCCGAATCTCGTGCGGTGACGGATGCAGAGCGGCGCGTCAGCACCGCACGCCAGAAGGCAAAAGCTTCCCCCTCTGCCTCCTGCCACTCGCTCGCCGCGTGTTGGGGCTCACCGTCCGCGACCCACAGCAACCCGCACAGCAGCCGCGCGTCCATCGAACGGTCGCCGTTCAAGTGCGCCGCGTGGCGCAACACGATTCGCGCATCCGCAGTGCGGCCCGCTGCGATGAGCTCAAGTCCATGCTCCCACCCCGCGGCGGCACCCAGATCGTCTGATAGCGTTTCACGTTCGACTGCCCCGTAACTGCGGAGCGCCTCAGCTCGCCGGCCGGCATCGCGATAAGCTCTCGCCCGTTCGAGCCGCAGTTCCGCCGCGATCGCTGCATCCGGCGTGGACCGCAGGGCGGACGCGATGATCGAGAGCGCCGCGTCGAAGCGGCGCGCTTCCCGCGACACCCGCGCCCATTGAATGTCGACGCGAGCCCGCACATTTCCTGACGAAGCGCGATGGGCGCGTTCCAACCACTCCATGGCCGCAGGGCGATCGCCGCGCGCGCGCGCGGCTCCCGCCGCCTGGGTTGCATCCGCCGCGGGTAGGAGTTGGTCCCGGAAATCCGCGAATCGCTGGAGCATGGCAATCGCGGGGATTGCGGCGGCAGTGGACGGATAGAGATCGAACACCTTCCGCGCGCGCTTCCACGCGAGACCGGAGTCCCCGCGGGCCTCCGCGAGCGAAGCTTGCCGCATACGCAGGGCGGCAACTTCCGTCTCGGTCCACAAAAAGCCGGGCTCTCGGCTCAGCAGCGATTCGGCCCGCGCGGTGTGTCCGGCCGCGATCGCCAGATCACTCCGTAGGCGGAGGGCCTCCCACTCCCAGTCGCTCATGAACGTCAGCAGGTCCCCGAGGACTCTGTCGGCCCCCAGTGAATCTCCGCGGGCCAGCAGCAGGTAAGCGGCCCGGCGCAGTGCGTAAGGACCTAGCCACGACCTGTCCTCGGCAGCGAGCGCTTGCCATCCCGTGAGTGAATCACCCGCGTCACGCAATACGGCTCGAGCGTGCGCTGCATCGGCCGACCAACGCGCGCGCGGCGACCAGTCCAGCCGCCCGGCTGCATCCACGCGAGGCAGCGACATGGCCGGCATCCATACGCCCAACAATGAGTCCGTGGTGGGAATCACTTCGGGTTTCCAGAGTGAATCTGGATCGAGGGACGGCCACTTTCGCAGTGGGGCCGCACGGCCGGAGATGCTTCCGGCACCCGCGGGCGGTGGCGTTCGCGTCAAGACGCCCGGTGCCGGCGCGCATGAGGCGAGCGCCGCCGCCATGGCCAGCGCACACGCACACACCCGCCATGCCTCGCGCGCGGCGTGATCCGCGCGCTCGCGCCGCGCTTCCCCCAAGCGCCTCACTCCCACTCGATCGTCGACGGCGGCTTGCTTGTGCAGTCGTACACCACGCGATTGATGCCACGCACTTCGTTGACGATGCGGCTCGACACGCGCGCGAGCAGGCTTGCGGGCAGGCGGGTCCAGTCGGCCGTCATGCCGTCGGTGCTGTTGACGGCGCGCAGCGCGATCACGCGTTCGTAGGAACGCTCATCCCCCTTCACGCCCACGGTCTGCACGGGCAGCAACACGGCGAACGCCTGCCAGGTGCGGTGGTACCACTTCGCGCGGCGCAGCTCTTCCATGAAAATCGCGTCGGCGCGCCGCACCAGCATCAAGTCTCGCTCGTTGACGGGGCCGATGATGCGCACGGAGAGCCCGGGACCAGGGAACGGGTGACGGTCAATCAGGTGGTCGGGCAGGCCCAACTCACGGCCGAGTGCCCTCACCTCATCCTTGAACAAGGTGCGCACGGGTTCGACGAGTTTCATGTTCATGCGCTCGGGCAAGCCGCCGACATTGTGGTGGGACTTGATCACCTGCGCGCCCCAGCCGGTCGAGGCGCTCTCGATTACATCGGGGTACAAGGTGCCCTGCGCGAGGAATTCGGGTTTGCCGTGGCGCTTGGCTTCGTCCTCGAACACCGCGATGAACTCGGCACCGATGATCTTGCGCTTCTGCTCGGGGTCCTCGACGCCGGCGAGCTTGCCGAGGAAGCGCTCCTGCGCATCGGCGACGATCACGTGCAGGCGGCGCCGGCCGCCGAGTTCGTAGGCGACCTGCTCGGCCTCACCCTCACGCAGCAGACCGTGATCAACCAGCACGCACACCAGTCGGTCGCCGACCGCTTTGTGGCACAAAGTCGCCACGACGGTGCTGTCGACACCGCCGGAGAGCCCGCACAGGATGCGGCCCTCGCCCACCTGCTCGCGGATCGTGGCGACGGCGCTGCGCAGGAATCCCGACATGGTCCAGCCGCCCTTGAGCTGGGCGACCTTGAACAGGAAATTGCGCAGCACCTGCGTGCCGTAGGGCGAGTGCACGACCTCGGGATGGAACTGGATGAGATGGAACGGCAGCTTCGCGTGGCGCGCACCGGCGAACGCGCAGTTCGAAGTGTGCGCGGTGCGCACCCAACCATTCGGCAGCGCACTGACTTCATCACCGTGGCTCATCCAGGCGCGAAACTTCTTGGGCACGCTCTCGAACAGCGGCGATGCGCCGTCGCGCAGGAAGGTCGCGGTGCCGTACTCGGCGCGCTCGGCCTTCGCGACCTCACCGCCGAGCAACTGAACCGTCGCCTGGAACCCGTAGCAGATGCCGAGCAGCGGCTTCTTCATGGCATAGATGCCGGCATCGGGCAGTGGCGCCTCGGCGCGATAGCCGCTCGAGGGTGAGCCCGAAAGAATGAAGGCGCTCGGGCGCTTGGCCTTGATCTCGGCGAGCGGCAAGTTGCCGGGGACGACTTCGGAGTACACGCCCAACTCGCGCACACGGCGCGCGATGAGCTGGGTGTACTGGGAACCGAAGTCGAGAATCAGTACGAGTTCACGCGCCACTCGCAGTCTCCTTGGGAAGTCGTTTGCTCGCCACGCCACCGCGTGCTGCGCTTCGCATCCTAGTGCTTGAACTCCCGCCGTCCGGTGAACACCATCGCGATGCCGTGCCGGTCACACGCCTCCACCACCTCAGCATCGCGCATCGAGCCACCGGGTTGCACGATGGCGCGGATGCCGGCGGCAGCGGCGTGCTCGATATTGTCCGCGAATGGAAAGAAGGCATCGCTCGCCAGCACCGCGCCTTCTAGTGAGTGCCCCGCGCGCTTCGCCTTCATGATGGCCACATCGACGGCATCGATGCGACTCGTCTGTCCCGCGCCGAGCCCGATCAACTGCGTGTCGCGCGCGATGACGATCGCGTTGGAGCGCGCCGCACCGACGAGTGTCCAGGCGAATTCGAGCGCGCGTGATTCGATCGCCGATGGCGTCCGCTGCGTCACGGACCGCCACTCAGGCACCGTCCCGGGAGCATCGCGTTGGGCCAGCCAGGCGCCTCCCACCTCACGTAATGTCCAAACGGAGCCGGGCTCGGCAACCTGTTGCAAATCCATACTCAAGAGCCTCAGGTTCTTCTTCTGCGCGAAGGCTGCTTCGGCCCCCGGGGCAAACCCGGGCGCCGCGACGCACTCAATGAACAAAGGCGCCACCGCGGCTGCGGTCGCGGCATCGATCGGGCGGTTGAACGCCACGATTCCACCGAATGCCGAGCGTTCATCGGAGTTCAGGGCAAGCGCGTACGCGGCCTCGAGCGTCCCAGCAGTACCGGCGCCACACGGTTGGTTGTGCTTCACGATCACGCACGCCGGCTCGCTGAATTGCGCGACCAATCGCACCGCAGCGTCGACGTCGAGCAGGTTGTTGTAAGAGAGCTCCTTGCCCTCGCGGGCCGATTGCCATAACGCGGCATGTCCTGGTGCTGCGTAGACCGCAGCCTGCTGGTGCGGGTTCTCGCCGTACCGCAAGCCGCGCACGCGCTCGAGCGAGACGACGATGTGCGAAGGCGTCCCCTCTCCCGCGCGACGCGATAAGTCCGCGGCAATGGCCGCGTCATAACGCGCCGTGCGCGCGAACGTCGCGGTCGCCCAGGCTCGCCGCTGTTCGAGCGTCGTGGCACCCGCGCGCAGCGCTTCGAGAATCGCCGGGTACTGCGCGGGATCGTGCGCAACGATCACATGCCTGAAGTTCTTCGCCGCTGCGCGCAACAGCGCCACGCCACCGATGTCGATCTCCTCGATCGCGTGCGCCTCATCCAGCGCCGCGGTGCGTTGCTCGAACGGATACAACGTGACGGCCACCAGATCGATCGGTTCGAGCCCGCGTTCGAGCAAGCTCGCGAGATCGGCCGCGACATCGCGCCGCGCGAGGATCGGGCCATGAATGTTGGGGTGCAGCGTCTTCACGCGCCCGCCCAGCATCTCGGGCGTCTGCGTCCACTGTTCGACCGCCGTGACCGCGATGCCCGCTTCACGCAGGGCCGTCGCCGTGCCGCCCGAGGCGATGATGCGCGTGCCGCCCTGCGCCAGGGCCGCAGCGAACGCCACGGCTCCGCGCTTGTCGGACAGCGACAGTAGCGCGGCGCGCGGCCAGCTCAAGCGCGCGGCCCCGTCAGGCGCCGCATCGCGACGAGATAGGACTCGCGCGTCTTCGCCACCACATCCGCGGGCAGCGCCGGCGCCGGCGGCTCATGGTTCCAGCCCGAGCGGTCGAGCCAATCGCGCACGCTCTGCTTGTCGAATGACCGCAGCCGCCCGGCTTCGTAATCGGAACGATCCCAGTAGCGCGACGAATCGGGCGAGAGGATCTCGTCGATCAACGTCAGCTCGCCGTCGACCCGGCCGAACTCGAACTTCGTATCGGCCAGCACGAGCCCTCGCGCCCACGCCCACGCGCGCGCCTCTTCATAGATCGCGACGCTGCGTGTGCGCAACGCCTCAGCCGTGTCGTTACCCACGCGGCGGGCCATTTCCTCAAACGAAATGTTCTCGTCGTGCCCGTGGTCTTCCTTGGTCGCCGGCGTGAAGATCGCCGGGTCGAGCCGCGAGCCATCGTGCAGCCCCGGCGGCAGGGTGATGCCGCACACCCGGCCATTGCCCTGGTACTCCTTCCAACCCGAGCCCGTCAGGTAGCCGCGCACCACGCATTCGATATCGATGCGCTCGGCGCGCCGAACGAAGTGGCTGCGGCCGGCAAGCAGCGCGGCGTGCGCGCGGAACGGTTCCGGGAAGGTGAGCGGATCGTCACTGACGAGATGATGCGGCGCCGCCGACTTGAGCGTGTGCATCCAGAACGTCGTCATGCGCGTGAGGATCTCGCCCTTGCCGGGAATGGGAGTCGGCAACACCGAGTCGAAGGCGGAGAGGCGATCGGAGGCGACGATGACGAGATGGTCGGGCCCCGCTTCGTAGATCGTGCGGACCTTCCCCTGCCTGAAGGGCGTGAGCCCGGGCAGGTTGATATCGGCGATGCCCTCGGTCGAGATCGGCGGCAGCATCGAGTTCGTCATCATGGGCCTCCTGTCGGGGGTGTGATGGGACGCGAAGTCGTGGCAACGGCCAATGTGGCACCGGTGCCCGGTACGATGAAGTGCTGTTCAATCCAACGCGGCAAATCCGCGATGCCGGCGATGCGCGCGCCACCCGTTGCCACGTAGGCACCGCCGGGGTCGATCAGTACGAAGTGGAGTCCCGCAGCGCGCGAGCCCACTTCATCGCCGCAGCGAATATCGCCGACGTACAGCACACGCTCCGCCGGCAGCCGCATGCGATCGAGTGCCATCTGGAAGATGCGCGGGTCGGGCTTCGAGACTCCGGCCCAGTGCGAGTCGATCACGAACTCGAGTTCGTCGAGCACCCCCCAATCGCGAATGTGTTGCTCCGCGCGGCCATCGGAATTCGACACCACGGCGCGGCGTAGTCCGAGCTCGCGCACTCCGCGCAGGGCTTCAGGCGCGCCTTCGTTGACGCGCAGCCATAGCCCCACGTCCAACTGCCGGACCCACCAGCGCTCCACGATGCGTGGCACCAATGCTTCCGGCACGCCCGCGGCGGTGAGCATGCCGACGAAGTAGGGATGCGGATCCATGACGGCGAGCGGCGAGGGCAACGCTACCGCCGCGCCGTACCCCTCGATCATGCCGACGCTGCGATCGAGCCAGCGCCGACCTTCGAGCTCGGCCGTGCGCAGTGTCGCGGTGTCGAGCGAGGCACCGAGCTCACTCGCGCACGCGGCCATCCATTCGAAGTCGAGACACCCCAGCGTCCCGCCGGCGTCGAACAACACCGCCTCGAGCACGGGGCGATCAGCCATGGCGCGCAGGACTCCCAAACACCAACCGTCGTCCCTCGAGATGAGGGGATCCGCCGAAGTAGCGGCACACGCTCTCCCGGTAGAGTTTGTGCTCGGCCTCATGCACGCGCCGCGTGAGCCCCTCGACATGGTCGCCGTCGAGGACCTCGACCGCGCGTTGCCCGATGATCGCTCCCCCGTCGACCACTTCGCTCACGACATGCACGGTGCATCCCACGACGCGAGCGCCGTGTTCAAATGCGCGCTCGATGGAGCGCAGTCCGGGGAACGCCGGCAGCAGCGACGGATGGATGTTGAGGATGTTGCCGGCATAGGCCTCGAGCAATGGCGAGTGCAGGCGCCGCATGAACCCGGCGAGCAGGATGGCCTGGATGCCGTGGGCGCGCAGGCTGTCCAGCCAGGGGCGTTCGTCCTCGATCCGCGTTCGCCGCGATCCGACGGGCGGGCACTCGGCGGGAACTCCGAGACGGTGCGCGCGTTCGAGCGCCATGGCGCCGGGTTGGTCGCACAGCAGTAGCGCGATGGAGCCGGGGAAACCGCCGGCCCGGGAGGCGTGAACGAGCGCCTCGAAGTTGCTGCCGGAACCCGAGGCCAGCACGGCGAAAGAAACAGGGGTACGCGCGAGCACACCGCAATCTATCAACCGCATCGCGCGCGCGGCAAGCGCTCGAGGTCCAGGCGTTGCCGGAACGCGTGATCGAAGGATGCCCGTGGCACCGCAACGCTCGTGGCGGGTGGACGGCCAGCGCATCGCATTCGTGGCGCACTGAACAATCCGGGCTATGGCCTTCTCGGTGCGCCACCGACGCCTGTGCACACTTGCGAGGGCTCGGCAGTACGCTCCGCGAACGCCCCGCGCTGCCAATCGATGCGGCGCACCCCCTCATCTGTGAGCTCGAACCAAATGGCGCCTGAGACATCCGTGCGCTCGATGACCGCGGTGGTCGTTGCGAGCCGCGCAAGAGTCGAGGGTGCCGGATGGCCGAAGCGATTGCGCCGGCCGCACGAGAGCACCACATGCTCGGGCCGCACACGTTGCAGGAACGCCTCCCCCGTCGAGCTGGCCGAGCCGTGATGGCCGGCTTTCAACACGCGCGTGGGCGCCTCGATGGCGATGCGCACCTCCACGCTGCTGTCCACATCCGCCATCAACATCGCGACGCCAGCCGAGTTGCCGCAGCGCAGCACGACGCCTCCCGCGTTATCCGGCGTGATGCCACGCGGCGCCGTGAACGGCGTTCCCGCCACGGGCGGCCACAGCACTTCGAGCGCTGGCTCGTCATGCAGCCGCACTCGTGCGTGCACGGCGTGCCCCTTAAAGCGTTCGAGCGGCGGCGGCTGGCCGTCGAGCGGCGCCGGCACATAGACCTGTCGCACCGTCATTCCGCGCCGCACCGCGGGTACCCCGCCGCAATGATCCGAGTCGTCGTGCGTGATCACCAATCCCTCGAGCCGCTGCACGCCCGCCCAGCGCAGGAACGGCAACACAATCTGCTCGCCGGCATCGAAGCGCGCGGCCGCCGCGCCGGTGTCGACGAGCCACCAGCCGTCGGGGAAGCCGAGTGCGATCGCGTCGCCTTGGCCGACATCGAGGAACACGAGCCACGCGCGTCCCGGTGAGGGACGCCGCTCGCTCCCCCACGCCGTGAGCACGACCGCGGCCGCGCACAGGGATAGCCCGACGAGCGCCGCGGCGGTGACGGGCGGCGTGGCCCGCGGTGGCGCTGCCGGTTGCCAACGCCGCGCCGAGGCCCACACCAGCAGCGCAGCACCCGCGCTCGCAAGCACGATCAGCGCCGGGTCATCGCCCGCCGCGCGCGCGGCCCCCGGAATGGCGGCAGTGTGCGCCACAATCCACTCGAACGCGAAGCACAACGTGTCGCACGCGCTGAACCATGCCTTGCCTAGACCCGGCCACACCACGTCCGCGATCAGCGCGAGCCACGCGGCACTCAGCAGCCATCCCGCCACGGGCACGGCGATGAGGTTCGCCGCGGGTGCCAGCCAGGCGAACAGGTGGAACGACGACAGCACGAGCGGCATCGATACGATCTGCGCGCCGAGCGTGGGAATCAAAGCGCCGAGCCACGCGGCGGCACGCGGCGAAGCAGGCCGCCACTGCCCGAGCGTCACGAGTCCGAGTGTCGCGGTGCAGGACAACTGGAAACCGAGGTCGTCGATCCAACCGGGGAATGCCGCGAGCAGGATCACCACCGACAGCCCGAGCGCCTGCAGCGGATCCAGGCGACGTGATGCGAGTCGCGCACTCGCCGCGACCAACTCGGATACGGCGGCACGCGCCAGCGAAGGGATCGGTCCCGCCAGGCCCAGGTAAACGAGCGCGCATCCCGCGCTCGCGAAGGCGCGGCCACGCACGCCGGCGCCGGCCGCCGCGGCGAAGGTGCCCGCGAGTTCCGCGAGCCACACGACGTGCAAGCCCGACAGCGCGATCAGGTGTACCAACCCCGCGACGCGCAACTCCGCGCCGAGGTCCGGCGGCAATTCGGAGCGGTCCCCGAGCACCAGCGGCCACACGATGGCGCGCGCGCGCGGCGTGAGCCGCGTGGCGAGACGGCGTTCGAGCGCCGTGCGCCAGCGTCCCAGCGTGCCGCGCGGCCAGCCGAACACGCCGCGCTCGTGCGTCACCCTGCAGCTGATGAGTCGGCCGCTGCCGATCACCGAATTGGACGCGGCGAAGCGGATGCCATCGAAGCCACCGGGATTACGGGGCGCATCGGGCCGGTCGATGCGCGCGAGACCGGCAAGCCGGTCGCTCCACTCGATGCGCGTGCCCGCGGGGCAGCGCAGGCGAAGGCGCGCGCCGCGCGGCAGCGGTGGCTCGGCGTGATCGATTGCCGCGATCACCGCCGGCTCGCTCGCCGCGTCCACCGGGGGTTCGCAGACATGTGCCTGCAGCCGGAACAGGTCACCTTCAGGCGGCAGCCATGCCCGGCAGCGCTCCAGCCTGTCGCGATGCGCGGCACCCCGGCTCACCGCCGCGGCCGCCAGCGCCGCCAACAGCACGAGCGTCCCCACGCGCGGCGGCAAGCGCGATGAGGTAGCGCACCACGCGATGAGGATCGCGATCAGCACGCCGCCGGCCAACGTCATGGCGGACGAAGCGAGCGCCCCCCCCTGTGACAGCGCCGCGACCAGCACGAGCGCCACGATGACTCCGCTCCGGCCTCCCATACCCAGAGCCCAAAGAAAGAGGCGTGCCGCGGGGTGAGACGCAGCACGCGTCACTTAGGCGAGCCGGCCGGGAATTCCCGGCCACGGAGGATGCGGTTGTGACTACGGCGACGTCGGAGCGCGCGATGTCGTGGCGGGCAGCGTCACCGGTGCCGGATGCGGCTCGGCGGTGGGCAAGGGTGCTGCGTCGGCAGGCGCCTTCGCCGAGGGTGTGATCCGAACCGTTGCCGCCGTGGACCTGCTGGTCGATGCCGCGTGCTTGATCACCGGCGGCTTGCGCGCCGGGAGCGAAGTAGCGTGCACGCCATTGCCGTAGACCTCCGTGAAATATTCCTCGCCGCTCGAGATCAGCGCCGATACGTAGAACGGCGCGTCGCCCCGCGAATCCGGCGACGATGCCGGGAAGGTCACGACCGCCAGGGGATCCGCGTCGCCATTCACGATGTTCATCGGGTAGCGGCGCCACGAACCACTCTCCGAGCGAACATGCAGCCACGCCTCGCGCACATCACCCGCGGACAAGTCCTGCAGGGCGACCCGAACCGTCGCATCGCGCGAATCGGCGGAGAGCGGCGACTTCAACACGAGCCTGGGAAACACTCCGCCCGTCCCGAAGGTGAATGAGGCATAGCGTTCGTTGCCCCCCGGCAGGTCGATGACCTGCACCGGAACCTCTTCACCCTGGTACTCGGCGCGCATGCTGTGCGGACCGCGCGGCAGCTCGAGCGTGAGCGGCGTGACGCCGCGACGTTCGCAGTCGATGATCACCGTGGCGCCACGCAGGTCACTGCTGCCGTCATCGTCGATCCACGTTGCGTCCACATGGATCACTCCCGCGGCGGGCAGGTTGAACGGCCGCGCGACCACGCGCACATCGCCGCGCAAGGGCACCGTCACCGTCTGCGACCACGGCGATTGGCCGGGCGAGGTGTAGCTGAGTTCATGAACCCCCGGCGCGAGCTTCCGCAATGCGACGGGAGCCAGTCCGAAGGCTTCGCCGTCGATGGTGACCGAGACGGGGGTCGATGCGTTCGGGGGTGCTATGGCCAGCGTACCGGTCAGCGGGACCTCGACGTCCACACTGGCACCCGGCGTACCAATGACCGTCGTCGTCACGGTGCCGAGGCCGGGCAGCGTGAGCCCGACGCGCCGGCTCCCGGCTGCAAGTTCGATTTCGGCGGGCGTGCGAAAGCTCGACAGCTTGCCGTCGATCACGATGCGCGCGCCGGGCGGGTTCGAAGCGATGACCGCGGTGAAAGGCGAACTCCCGATCCCCACGGCCCGCAACATGCGGATGCCGAGCGGCGCGCGATGGCTCTGGATCACCGGCTTGTTTCCGCCACGCGTGCCGACCCACCAGCCGATCGCGAACAGCACCGCGATGAATGCGGCCCAGCGGGCCCGCTGCTTCCAGTCGGCCGGGCCGCGGCTCGTGCCCACGAATGCCGGCCATTGGGGCCGGCGCGCGGAGCGCCCAGGCGGCGCAAACGAAGCGGGATTGTCGTTGACCTCGGACACCGCGCTCGACACGTCCCGCTCAGCCCCGAGCGGACCTGCGATCGTCGCACCGACGGGCTCGGGCGTGAACACTTCCGCGACTTCCTCCGGCGCGATCCGGTCGACGCCGGCGAGGCCCGAGATCGGTGACGCAACCTCAACATCCGGTGTATGCGATGGCGCGACGGGCTGCACGGACGCTACCGGTGCTGCGGACACCTCCACAACAGGCGGAGCGGAGTCCCCTGCCGAGTCTTCGATCTGGGTCCGCAACTCTTCGAGCAAATCTGGGAAGGCGATCGCAGGCCGGGTTCGCGCCGCAGGATCCGTGACGGCCTCCGGGGCTGCTTCCGCGATGGGCTCCTGGGCCATGTCCGCGACGGCTTCCAGCTCGCCGATGGTCTCCTGCTCGCGACGCTGTGGTAGCGGAGGAATGGCGCGCGGCGGCTCGGCGATTTCCTCGGGCGCTTCATAGCGCGGGGCGTCCGTGCCGGCGAGCGCGGCGCTCGATTGATCCATACCTCGCGTCAGGTCGTCGAACCAGCCCGCGAAGAAGTCACCACGCTCCTCGCCGTTCCCGCTCGCGGCGGCGGCACTCACCGCGCCGCCATCCTTGGACTCGCGAGTCTGGCCATCAGCGGTCAGTTCGCGCACGAGCACTTCGAATCCCTGCGGCGCCTGCCAGCGCGCCTCGACCACCACACCCTCGGGCTTGGGAGTGCCGACCAGGTACGGCCACTGCAGTTTCATGTTCAGGTCTTCGCGCGCGAATACGGCGAAGCCGCGGGCCACCGGAACGCCACCTCCCGCATCCACACCCTCGCGTAGCTCGACCCATGGAGCGTCGTAGTGTTCATCGTGAGACCAGACGTCCGGCTCGCCGCCTCCGATGTAGGCGCAGGCGACCTCGCGCGACGATTGGTACAGCGCCAGGGCGCCGGCCCGCCGGTGGGTGACGCGTTCGACGTCCGCCACCAGTTGGAGCAGCACATCCACCGCCCGCTGGAGCGGTGCGGGGACGGCTCCTGTGCTCGAATATTCGGTGTCCGGCCCACCGTCGGCGGCCAGCAATTCACCCAGTCTGGCCTCGATCTGCCGGGCAGATTCATCGGTAGGCCGGGCAAATAGCAGCAGCCGGAGCCCGTCCGAGCGGATTTCCGTGGTCAGAACTTCGCCGATCGAGCGGGTCGAAACCGACCACTGGGAGGTCCCGGAAGCGACTGCAGGACCCCCCAGTGCGGAGATACTCCCCCCCCGGTTCCCAGCCTTGAGTTGATTCGAATCTCTCGACACGGCATGGTCCTCGGGTGATTTAGAGTGCGTCCAGTCCCTACGTGGCACAGGACTTGCCGCCTCCTACGGCGCTCGTTGCCGCGACAGGGATTTGACGTCCACTTGTCGGGGCGGGCGGGCAATCGCGGCGATGCCTCATGCATCCTGCATGCCGGAAATGAAATGCTTCGGACGGTCCGGGGCCTCATGATGCATCTGGGAGGGAAATCCCCCACCGTGAATCGACACCCGCTATTCATCGCACTGGCCCTGAGCCTGGGACTGGCCAGCCCGTTCGCGGCAACCGCCGCGGCGAAGCACATGGACTCTCCGGTGGCGGCGCTCGACAGTGTCCCGGGTTCCCCGTCGCTACTGCTCAGCGCGCGGCTTGCCTACCAGAACGCGTGGGCCCAGCGGCAGGCCGGCTCCTACGACGAAGCCGCCAAGATCGCCACTGCGGCGCTCGAGCAGGTGTCCCTTGGCCTCGCGGCAGCACCCGACCAGAGCACGCGCGGTGACCTCACCGAACTGCAGTCACGCTTGTCCGGCCTGCGCGAGGCGGCGATGCATGACCGTGCCGCGGCACTCGCGGCGGCCCGGTCCGGCAACGAAGCCGATGCCAAGGTGCTCAACGCCCCTGCCGCCGACGAGATCGAGCCGCAGGTCAACGAGCAGGTGCTGCGTTACATCGAATTCTTCACCGGCAATGGCCGCTCGACCTTCGAGCGCTGGCTCAAGCGTTCGGGCCGCTACATGGAACTGTTCCGCTCGGCGCTGCAGCGGGAAGGCCTGCCGCCGGATCTCGTGCATCTGGTGTTCGTCGAGAGCGGTTTCAACCTGAACGCGCGTTCCGTCTCGGCCGCCGTCGGTCCGTGGCAGTTCCTGCGCTCGACTGGCCAGCTGTTCGGCCTCACGGTCAACCAGTGGGTGGACGAGCGGCGCGATCCCGAGAAGTCGACGGTGGCCGCAGCGCGTTACCTCAAGCACCTCTACTCGATCTTCGGTGATTGGCCGTTGGCACTCGCGTCCTACAACGCCGGTGAGGGCACCGTGCTACGCGCCATCAAGAAGCAGGGCACCACGAACTACTGGGACCTGCGCCTGCCGCGGCAGACCGAGGACTACGTGCCGCAGTTCATGGCGATCCTCGCCATCTCGCGCGATCCCGAGAAGTACGGCTTCGACGACGTGGCGCTCGACGAGCCCATGGAGTTCGATGAAGTCGCACTCAAGGGGGCAGTCGACCTGCGCGCGGTCGCGCGGATGGCGGGCTGCAGCTTGGACGAACTCAAGCTGCTGAACTCGGCGGTGATCAACCACGTCGCCAACGGCAGCAATGGCGTCACGATGATCCGTGTCCCGCGCGGCAAGGGCGAAGCGTTGCTGCAGAAGCTGCAGAGCGGCGCCAAGCTGCCGGCGGTCGACGTCAGCATCCGTCACCGCGTGCGGCGCGGCGAGACGATCAACTCGATCGCCTCCGAATACCACGTCAGCGCGCCGCAGTTGGCGCTCGCCAATGGCATCGGCCGCAAGCGGCCGCTGCGCCGCGGCACCATGCTGAGCGTGCCGGCGAGCATCGGGGCGCCGGCCATCGCGCAACTCGAGGACGGCGATCCGCGCGCTTCGACCTCATACGTTCCTGCCCGCAACATCGCTCCGCCGGCCCAGATCAAGGGCAAGTCCGACGCCGAAGGCCGCGCGCTCCACACCGTGCACCGCGGCGAGACGCTGGCGGGGATCGCGGACCAGTACGGCGTGACCACCGCCGAGCTGAGGAGCTGGAACCGCCTGCCGAGCGACCACGTCAAACGTGGCACCCGGCTCAAGGTACGCATCGGGGATGCGGCTGCGACTGCCGCGCCGTCCACGACCATCCCGAAGCCCGCCGCACCCGGCACCGGCGCGCCTATCGCATCCAACGCGAGCGCGCACAGCGCCATCTCCCCCGTCGACAACGACACTGCGGACTCGAGCCCCGTCGTCGCATCGGCCACGCACTCGCGGAGCTCACACAAGCATTCGAGCAAGCATGCCGCGACAAAGCCCGCAACGCGCGTGATCACCGTGAAGGCGGGCGTCACGCTGAGCGGACTGGCGGACCGCCACAACGTGAGCGTCAAGGCGCTGATGAAGCTGAACGGATTGCGCAACTCGCAGATCCGCTCGGGCCAGAAGCTGCGGGTTCCGACCAGCTAGCGGGAACGCGTCACCGCCGTGCTGAGCCTCCGCGCGCGCGGCAGTTCAGCACAGCGGTTTCCCTGGAGCGTTCGAGGCGGCGAGTTCGCCCGCTTCCCGCAACCGGTCGCGGGACGGGATCACGAACCGCTTCTCTCCCGTCACGAGCACGCCTTCGCGTCCCCAGCGCGACAGCACGCGGATCGCGGATTCGACCGTCGTGCCCACCATCTCAGCGACTTCCTGGCGCGACAGGTGAATGGGCACCTCGATACCCTCAGCGGTCTGCCTGCCCATGCGCTCTGCCAGCAGCAGGAACAACTGCGCGATGCGGGTCTCGACCCGCTGGCCGCGCATCTCCTCGACCTTGCGCGTCAGCGCCAGCGTGAGCTTGGTGAGTTCCCGAATGATGCCGCGCGCGAACTCCGGGTGGCGGTCGAGCAGCTCGAAATATTCCCGTCGCGGGAGCAGCAGCAACGATGTCGGTTCCATCGCGATCGCGGTCGCGGGATAGGGCATATAGTTGTAGACCGCGATGGCGCCGACCGGCTCGCCCGCTTCGAAGATCTCGAGGATCACGTCCCCCAAGTCCGCGTGGCGGACGATCTTGACGCGCCCGCTCACCACCACGGTTAGCGCTTCCGCCGGGTCACCCGAGTTCCACAGCACGTCACCACGCCGGTACTCGCGCACGTCCGCCAAAGAAGCGACTCGGCGTTGGTCTTCGGGAGTGAGGCCGCGAAACACGGGCAGCGAACGGACCACACTGAGAATGCGCTCGGAGCGGATTTCGGACACGGAACCTCGCGGGCAGTGGGACGCGGGGCCGCCAAACCCCGCGCGAACGAACGGCGTCCGCGTAGCATAAGCGGGGCGTCCAGCCCTCCCCAAACCACGGCTTTCGCGGGCCCGCAGCCGGGGCCATATGACGCGCGTCATACCCGGATCCAGCGCTGCCTCCCAACGCGCCGCGCCTCAGTGAGTTACACGCTCGGATCGTGCCACCCAATCGAACGATCCCCTGATCGCCATCATGCCGCAGTGATCACATCCAGGCCGAAACTCCCACCATGATGTCATCGCGCACACCCGCATCATCGGCTCATCGCCCGCCCCCACGCCACGTCAGTCCGTTCGCGGGATTTCGCGCTGACCACGCGCGCGTGCTGTCGCACCTGGATCTCATCGAAACCGAATTGTCGGGTGCGCGCGGCTTCGGCGCACAGGCGACTGCCGCGCTCGGCCGCATCGTCGGGATGTTGGCGCGGCAGTTCGCCACGCACATGACCGCCGAGGACGCACTGCTCTACCCGTGGCTGGGTGAAACACTTCCCGAGTCCCGCGTCACCCTCGATGCACTCGGCGCGGATCATTCCGAACTGCGCAGCTTGCTGTCTGGCATCGCAGAGGGGCTGGCGAAGCGCGCCGGCCGCAAGCGTGACGAGCAGTTGCGCGTGCAACTGCGCGACTTCGTGGACTTGCTGCGGCTGCACATCCGCCGCGAGGAGAGCGTCGTGTTCGAAGTCGCTGACCGCATCATGCGCCCCGCCGAAGCACTCGAGTTGGCGCGGCGGCTCAAGCATTTCGTGTCCGTCTTGTCCCCTTCACCGACCGCAACTCGCCGTGCCCGCAAACCTGCGGCGCCTGGACCCCGGGAAAGGAAGTCATGAACCTTCGCAATGTCTCGCTTGCGCTCGCCGCAGGCTATGTCGCATTCGTGCTGGCCGGCTGCTCCGGCAAGCCGTCGAGCGATGCCGCCTCGTCCAGCACCACGATGCCCTCTACCTCGGGCCTCACCGTCGCCGCGGTGTCGCTCTACGACAGTGGACCGCGCGCGTTCGAGACGCCCGTCAACCAGGCACTCGTCGAGCAGGGCGAAGGCCTTTTCAAGACGAAGGGTTGCTCGGCCTGCCACGCGTTCGGCCAGAAGCTCACCGGCCCCGATCTCGCCGGGGTCACCCACCGGCGCACGACGCCGTGGATCGAGCACCAGATCCTCCACCCGGAAATCATGACCAAGACCGATCCGATCTCGCACGGCCTGTTCGCCACGTTCGCGCTGCAGATGCCCAACCAGGGGCTCACCCCCGAAGAAGCGAAGGCCGTCATCGAGCACTTCAAGCACAAAGACCAGGAGTTGAACCAGAAGTAGTTCCGTGTCACGCGCTCCAAGGAGGCTTGTCATGAAATGGAAACGGTTCAGCACGGGCGTCGGTTTGGCGACCGCCGCCCTCGCAGCAATTGCGGTGTCTCATTTGAGCGGATGCGCCGCCAAAGGGGGATCGCCCGGCGTCAACGCTTCGGCCGCCGAAAAGGTCTATGTGAAACCCGGAGAGCATGACGCGTACTACGCGTTCTTCTCGGGCGGGCACTCGGGCCAGGTGTTCGTCTACGGCATCCCGTCGTGCCGCCACATCACGACGATTCCTGTGTTCACGCCCGAGCCGGCCAAGGGCTATGGCTATGACGAAGAGTCCAAGGCCATGCTCAAAGGCTTCACCTGGGGCGACGCGCATCATCCCGGCCTGTCGGAGACTGACGGTGACTACGATGGCCGCTGGCTGTTCATCAACGACATGCCGAACGCGCGCATCGCCCGCATCGATCTCGCCGACTTCACGACGCGCGAGATTTACGGGCCGATCCCCAACGTGTCGGCCGCGCACGCCTGCCCGTTCCCCACGCCCAACACCGAATACGTGTTCGCGGCCTCGCGCTTCTCGGCACCGGTACCGCTCAGCACCGTCGCCAAAGTCGAGGACTACATGACCAAGTTCCGCGGCATCGTCGCGGGCATCAAGGTCAGCGACAAAGGACACATGTCGATGGGGTTCGAGATCCTGATGCCGCCGTTCGACTGGGATCTCGCCGACGCCGGCAAGGGGCCGAGCCACGGCTGGGAATTCTTCACCTGCTACAACAGTGAGATGGCGCATGACTCGCTCGAGATGAAGGCCTCGCAGAACGAGATGGACTACATGGCCGCGGTCGATTGGCGCGCCGCGCAGAAGGCGGTCGACGAGGGCAAGGCCAAGATGATCGGCGGCGCGCCGGTGCTCGATCCCGCCGTCGTGAAGGACATCGTCTACCTCGTTCCCGTGCCAAAGAGCCCGCACGGCGTGGACGTCAACCCGAGCGGCGAATACGTGTGCTGCTCCGGCAAGCTGCAGGCCGAGGTCACCGTGCTGAGCTTCGCCAAGCTCAAGGCGGCCATCGATGCGAAGAAGTTCGACGGCGAGCAGATGGGCATTCCGGTACTCAAGTACGAAGACTGCCTCGAGGCCAAGGTGCCCGTTGGGCTGGGGCCCCTGCACACACAGTTCGACGACAAGGGGTACGCCTACACCTCGCTGTTCCTCGATTCCCAGATCGCCAAGTGGAAGGTCGGCCCACCGTGGAACGTCGTGGACAAGATCGATTGCTACTACTCGATCGGTCACCTCATGGTGTCCGAAGGGGACACGCGCCACCCCACGGGAGAGTACATGGTGGCGATGGACAAGATCGCCAAGGACCGTTACTTGCCCGTCGGCCCATCACATCCTGAGGCGTCGCAGTTGTATGACCTGCGTGGCCCGAAGATGGAATTGCTGGCGGACTTCCCGACCTACCCCGAGCCGCACTATGCCCAGATGATCCGGGCCGAGAAACTGCATCCGCTCAAGATCTACCCGCTCGAGCAGAGCACGAACCCGTACGTGATCAAGCAGGCGGATGAGGCGCGAGTCGAGCGCCACGGCAGGCGAGTCGACGCCTACACGCTGGCTGTGCGCACCCATTTCACCCCGGACGTGTTCCGCGTCCAGCAGGGCGACACGGTGTACTTCCACGTCACCAACGTCGAGCAGGACGAGGACATTACTCACGGCTTCGGCATCCTGTGGTCGAGCAAGGATATGCAGGTCGATCCGGGCGAGACCAAGACGATGCGCTGGGTCGCCGAGAAAGCCGGCATCAATCCGTTCTACTGCTCGAACTTCTGCAGCGCGCTTCACCAGGAGATGCAGGGCTACATCCAGGTGATGCCTGCCGGCACGCCGGTCGCCGCCGTCCAGCGGCCGGATCCTAAGCAGGTCGCGGAAATTGCCGCACTGATGAAACGCTGACGGCGAGGCGGGCCGGGGATCGCCCCCGGCCCGCGCAGTCGCCGCCTCACGGCCGCACAGGCCGCACGCCGGAACGCAACACCGGAGACGCCATGAGCTACCTCAGCGGACGGTTCACCACCACCGAGCGTCGCATGATCGCCCTCGCAGCACTGGTGCTGCTGCCTGTCTTTTTCCTCCCCGTCCTCCCGGTGTGGCAGATGACGATGCACGCACCCCAGTATCCCGAAGGACTCACCCTGACGATCTTCGCGAACACCCTTCGCGGTGACCTCGACAAGATCAACACGCTCAATCACTACGTCGGCATGCACCCGATCTCTCCCGCGGACTTTCGCGAGTTTTCGTACATGCCGCAACTGCTCACATTCTTCGGCGTGATGGCGCTGATCGCGGCGTTCACGGGCCGCCGTTGGGTGGCCATGCTGGGCTGGTTCGCCTTCACCGCATTCGCCGGCGTGATGTTCACGGACTACGCACAGTGGCTGTGGCGATACGGTCACGAGTTGAATCCCCACGCCGCCATCAAGCTCGGCACGTTCACGCCGCCGCTGATCGGCTTCAAGCAGATGGCGAACTTCAAGGTGTGGAGCCTGCCGGGACCGGGCACCGTGTTGCTCGGGATCGCCTGGCTGCTAGGGCCCGTCATCATGCTGTGGGATCGCATGCACGAAGTACGCGCCAAGGACGCCGCGCGTGGGGCCAATCGTGCGGGTTGACCACCATGGAGTACACGCGTGGGTGTGCGCCGCGCTGCTGGCCGCGACCGGGGTGTGCTCGGTCGCGCGCCCCGCACTGGCGCACGTCACGCGCGTTCCCGCAACATCCGGCGCGGCGGCCGCTGCCGCCGCGGCCGCCATGCCGGGCGACACGCTCCTGCTTGAGCGCGGTGTGCACGCCGGCCCCTTGCTCCTCCGCCAGCCGGTCGTGCTGCGCGGCGCCCCCGGCGCCATCGTCGATGGAGGACATCACGGCAGCGTGATCGCCATCGGCGCCTCAGGCTGCGTCGTCACCGACCTGCGCGTGCGGGCCAGCGGGAACAGGGTGCTGACGGTGGACTCGGGGATTCACGTGGCCGGCGCCGGCAGCGTGCGCATCGAACGCGTGCGGATGGACGACGTCCTCTATGCCGTCTATGGCGAGCGCGCCGAAGGTCTCATCGTGCGGCAGTGCCGCTTGAGCGGTCGCGTGCCACCGCTGGCGGAGCTCGGCGATGGCAATGGCATCCACCTGTGGTACTCGGGCAACGCCCTGATCGACCAGGACACGCTGTCCGGTTTTGTCGATGCGGTGTACCTCTCGTTCGCCAATGGAGCCGTGGTGAGCGGGAGCACCTTCGAGCGCAACGGGCGCTATGGCCTGCACACCATGTACTGCCAGGACAACCACCTCATCGGCAACCTGTTCACCCACAACATCGCCGGCATTGCGATCATGTTCTCGAACCATCTCGAGGTCGCCGGCAACCGCATCGTGCACAACCGCGGCTCGCGCACCTACGGTCTGTTGCTGCGCGACTGCTCCGACGGCCACTTCGTGAATAACCAGCTGATCGACAACACAATTGCGGTGTTCCTCGACGGATCGAACCGCAATCACATCACCGGCAACCTGGTGGAGGACAACGGCTGGGGCGTGCTGCTGTTCTCCTCGTGCGATGGCAATGTCTTCGCCGGCAACGACTTCATCCAGAACGATTACGCCGTGGCACTCGACATGCGGAGAACCGACAATGCCTTTGACGACGGCGCGCACGGCAACTATTGGAGCGATGCGCAGGTTTGGGACCTCGATGGCGATGGCACCGGCGACATCCCCTATGGCCCGGTGAGCGCGTTCGCGTTCGTCTCGAAGCAGTACCCGGACCTGTCCGTGCTCGCCAAGAGCCCGGCGGTCGCGGCACTCGGCGTGGCCGAGCGCGTGTTCCCGAGCCTGCATCCCAGCGAAGCCGTGGACCGCTACCCGCGCGTGTCACCGGTGACGCGCGCGGTGAAGAATGCGAACTCCCTCCCGACCCCGCGTCCCAGTTGGGGCGCCTTCACAGTGTTCGGGCTCGTCGCGGGCAGCGGCCTGTTCGCTGCGCGCGGCGGCCGGCGCCCACGCAACGGCGTCGTCGCCCGTCCACGCACGGATGCGTCATCATGATGGTCCGCGCGGAGTCCCTCGTGCGCCGCTATGGCGCGGTGATCGCAGTGAACGGTTTGTCGTTCGAAGTCACCACAGGAGAAACCCTCGCGCTGATCGGCCCCAATGGCGCCGGCAAGACGACGACACTGCGCATGCTGCTCGGCCTGACGCGTCCCGACTCAGGCTCCATCATGATCGGCCCGCGCGGTCTGGCGCCACATGACCCGGAAGCCCGGCGCGACCTGGGCTATGTGCCGCAACGCGTCGAGTTCCCCCATGGTCGCACCGTGCGCGAAGTGCTCGCGTTCTACGCGGCGTTGCGCGGGCTGCCCAACACCACGGTCGACCATGCGCTCGAGCGCGTCTCGTTGACGAGCCACGCCGGCCGCCGTGCCACGGAGCTCTCCGGCGGCTATACGCAAAGGTTGTCGCTGGCCCAGGCGCTGCTCGCCGACCCGATGCTGCTGGTGCTCGATGAGCCGACCGCGAGCCTTGACCCCGTAGCCACCTGGGAGTTTCGCTCGCTGATCCAACAGCTGCAGGCGGAGGGCAAGACGATCCTGTTGTGCTCGCACCTGCTGAGCGAGATCGAGCGCATCGCCCATCGCGTGTTGATCCTGCTGGAAGGCCGCTGCGTCGGGCTCGAGAGTCTCAGCGCGTTGCGTGCCCGCCAGGCACAGGCCACCCGGCTGGCCATCCACCTCGACGAAGCACCCGCGCGGGCTATGGCAGCGCTGGAGGCGCGGGCGTTCACATGCGAGCTCCACGGCGACGGGATCGTGGTCGAGGCCACGAACGGGCGCACGGTGGAAGCGCTCGACACGTTGCGCGCGGCCCAGGTCCGCGTGACGTCGTTCGAGATGCTGCGGCCCTCGCTCGAGGAGATCTTTCTCGCCGCGGTCCAGGGAGGGCGCTCCCGTGCGTGATCGCCCGAACACCTCCGCGGTCCGCCCCCACTCCCGCTCGCCCCGACCGGCCGCGCGGTCACTGCTGGCCTTCACGTGGCTGGCGCTCGCCTTGCTGGCGGTATCGTGCGCGCCAGCCGTGGGGCCCATGCCCATCGCATTCGGCAAACCCTGCGCGACCTGCGGCATGGCGATCGGCGACGCCCACTTCGCGTGCGAGCGCAAGCGAAGGAGCGCGTGGCGGCAATACGACTCCATCGAGTGCCTGCTCGCAGACTCGTCTCGAACGGGACCCGCGTGGCTTGCCGATTACGATAGCTCGACGCTGCATGCGGCCGACTCGCTGTGGGTGGTGCGCGCCGACCTGCCGAGCCCGATGGGCGGAGGCTACGCCGCATTCCTCGACCACGGCGCGGCGAATGAAGTGGCCGCCGCACGGCATGGCCACGTCGCGCGCCTCGCAGAGTTCGCCGCGGACACGCGTGAGCCCACGCGATGAAGCGCCTGCTCACATTGCTGGTGGTGGTGCTCGTCGCAGGAGCGCTGACCGGCACGCTATCGCGCGCCTGGCGCCCGGCGGGGCCCGCGCCCGCGCCCGCGGTGACCCAACAGGTATGCGATCTCGCGCTCACCGTCACGGCCAAGCGCGTGATTCCAGATGCCGTCGCGATCCCGAAGCATCGCCTCGTGCGTTTGAGCGTCACCAACCATGACACCCGGCCGGTGACACTATCGCTTGCCGGTTACGAGGACCGGCTTCACACTCCGCCCATACCGCCGAACAGCACATGGCACGGCACGTTCCTAGCCGATCGCCCAGGCGAGGGATTTGCGTGGCAGATCAACGGGACCGCCGTGGGCCGGCTCGACATCACCGGCTCGCACCTCGAGGAGGGACACCAGTGAGCACTCAATCGATCGCCACGGCCGCCGTGGTGGCGCGCGAACCCATGCGCCGCAATGGCGTCCACTCCGGGCGCCTCGGCCGCGTCCGCGTGATCGCCCGCGAGGAATTCCACCGCGCCATCGAAGCACGCTGGCTGTTCGGCTTCGCGGCCCTGTTGGCAGCGCTGGTGCTCGGACTGTCGTTCTTCGGCCTTGCGCAGGGTCGCGAGATCGGCTTCCAGGGTTTCGCGCGGGTCACCCTGTCGCTGATGAATCTCGTGCTGTTCATCGTGCCGCTGACGGGACTCATGCTGGGCGTGACCAGCATCACGGGCGGTTCGGGCGCCTTGCCCCTGCTGCTCGCCCAACCTGTCGGACGGGACGAAGTGTTGATGGGCAAGCTGCTGGGACTAGGGTGCGCCCTGACCGCGGCGCTGGCGGTCGCCTTCGGCGGCGGCGGCATGGTGGTGGCCTTCAATGCCGGCGCCGAACAACTGCCGGGGTTCATCGCGCTCGCGGTGCTGTCGGTGACCCTGGGATGGCTCACCATCTCCACCGCGCTGTGCATCGCCGTAATCTGGCCGGACCGCCTCAAGGCGATGTCGATTGCGCTCGCCCTGTGGCTGCTGATGGTGGTCGCCTACGACCTGATGGTGCTCGGCGCCACTACGATCCTGCGGGGGGTGGAGCTGCAGACGGTGCTGTTCCCGGCGCTGCTGCTCAATCCCGTGGACCTTGCGCGCGTGTTGACGACGCTGGCCGTGGGCTCGGGGGCGCTGTTCGGGCCGACGTCGGCCGTGCTCATGAAGATGTTCGGCACCCAGGCGGGTATCGCACTGGGCGCCAGCGTGCTGGTGATCGAGAGCGTGGTGCCGATGTGGATCGCCGTGCGCGTGTTCGCGAAACGGGACTGGTGACGACCGCGCCGCGGGCAACACCGGTGCAACTCCGGTCCTCCGCCACTGCACCCCACGTGGCGCCGGAGCCGTACCGCCTGCTGTTCCCGCTCGGCATTCTCGCGGCCGTCGCCGGCAGCGTCGTGTGGCCCGCGACCTGGCTGGGAGTCCTGGGCTACCCCGGCGTGCTGCATCGCGAGTTGATGATTCCGGGGTTTGAGCAGTGCTTCGTCAGCGGCTTCCTGCTCACCGCCATGCCGGCCTTCACGCACGGCCCGCGCTGCTCGCGCCTCGAGTTGGGGCTCGCCGTCGCCGCAGCACTCGCGACGCTGACCGCAGCGCTCTTGGGTTCGCCGCCCGCCGTCGCCGGGACGCAGCTCGCCAGCGTGCTGTTGCTCGTCACCGCGCTCGCGCGTCGCGTCGCGCGCTCGCGCCAGCTCCCTCCTGAGGAATTCGCCTTCGTGGCGTTCGGCCTCGCCGCCGGGTTGCTCGGCCTGTGCCTGCAACTCGCGGGGGCGTTCAACGCCGCGCCATCGCTGCCCGCGCGATTCCCCGAACGCCTCGTTTCGCTCGGCATGGTGTTGTCGCTCGTGGTGGGACTTGGTAGCCTGCTGGTGCCGACATTCGCTGGCATGCCCCGCCCCCTCGCACTACCCGGCATCGCCGGCCCGCACGAGCGTCATGGCCGGCGTCCGTTCTACCTCGCGATCGTCGCCGTGCTGGCGCTCTCGTTCCTCACCGATGCGATCGCCATCGCTCGCGTAGGCCCGCTGCTGCGCGCCGCTGCCGTGAGCACCATGATGGTGGTGGGCTGGAAGCTCACGCGCCGCCCGGGACACCGCACGCTGCATGCGCACGCGTTGTGGCTCAGCGGCTGGGCCATCCTCGTTGGCCTGTGGCTCACCGCACTGCTTCCCGCCCTCGAACTCGCGGGGCTGCACATCGTGTTCATCGGTGGCTTCGCCCTGCTCACACTGGCGATCGCCACGCGCGTGACGGTCGCGCATGGGAGCCATCCGTTGGCGGTCGAGCCGGGAGTGCTCTCACCCGCAATCGTTGCGCTGCTCGGCATCACACTCGCCTGCCGCCTCGCCGCCGAGGCCGACCCGCAACGCAGAGCGCTGTGGCTGGCAGTGGGTGGCACGTTCGCCGGCGTCATGTGGCTGTGGTGGGGAACGCGGGTCGTGCGGCTGCTGACACGAAAGCGCTGAGCGAGGGGACACACAGCAACGGCACCCGCACCGGCCACGTGCGGCGATCACGCTGCGGAGGCGGCCCGCTCTGGCTAGTGCATTGGGTCGGGGCCTTCGATCACGCCACCGGCCGGCACATCGCCCGTGAAGGAGGCCTCGGTCGCTCCTGCCCCAATCCGCGCGTTGCGACCAACGCAGACGCCATCCGGCAACGTGGCGCCCTGCCCGACCACGGTGAGGCCATTCGAGAGATGCTCGGGGCAGGCGCGATTCGGAACCGTCGCGTCGCCGTGGCCCAAGATCGATCCCGCGCCGATCCGCACGCGCTTGTCGACGATCGCGCGATCGACCACCGCATCGCGGCCGACCACGGTGTCGTGCATGACGATGCTGTCGCGCACCACGGCGCCGCGCGGTACCACGACGCCGGGGAACAGTACCGAGCGCACGACATGGCCCGCGATCTCGCAGCCGTTGGCAATCAAGCTGCGCTCGGCGCGCGCCGTGCCCTCGAACAGCACCGGCGGGCGGTCCGCGCTCTGGGTGTGGATCACCCAGTCCGACTTGCTCAAATCGAGCGGTGGGCTGTTCCCAAGGAACGCCAGATTGGCCTCGTAATACGAATCGAGCGTCCCGACATCCTGCCAGTAGTCCGTTGACCGGTAGGCGTACACCGCATCGCCGCGCGCCACCAGTCGCGGCAGGATGTCCTTGCCGAAATCGTGGGACGAGGACTCCATCGCGGCATCCTCCAGCAGCCAGCGGATCAGGGATTCGCGATCAAACAAGTAAACGCCCATCGAGGCGAGCCGCGAGGTCGAGGACTTGGGCTTCTCCTTGAAGGCCGTAACCCGCCCCTGCGGGGTCGTCTCGAGAATGCCGAACTGGCTGATGTCCTGCTCCGGCACTTCGGTGACGGCGACGGTGAGTGCCGCGCGGTTGGCGCGATGGAACGCGTACAGCACGTTGTAGTCCATCTGGTAGACGTGGTCCCCGGACAGCACCAGCACTTCATCGGGGCGCCGGCGGCGCAGGTGGATGAGGTTGCGGTACAGCGCGTCGGCCGTCCCCTGGTACCAGTCGCTCTCGACGCTCCCGAGTGAGGGCTGCAGCAGTTGGATGCCACCGCGGCCACGGTCGAGATCCCACGGCCTGCCCGTGCCGATGTGCTGGTTCAGCGAGGTCGGGCGGTACTGTGTCAGCACGCCGACATCGTAGATGCCGGAGTTCACGCAGTTCGACAGCGTGAAGTCGATGATGCGGTACTTGCCACCGAACGGCACTGCCGGCTTGGCGCGGCGCTCCGACAGCAGGCACAGCCTGCTCCCCACGCCGCCGGCGAGAATGAAGGCGTAGCGTCCCGAGCTCATTTGAGGTCCTCGAACCACGAACGGTTCGGCGTCACGGTGCCCGGATCGACCTGTTGCGTGCGGAAGTCACTGGGCCGCGTGCCCACGCCGATCACGCTCGAACGCCCCACCTTGAGCCCATCGGGAAGCACCGCGTCCTTGCCGACGAGCACCAGGCCGCCGAGCCAATCGTGGGGGTTGTCCGCGGGCGGGTCGCCCCCGCCGAGCTCCACCCCTGCGCCCACGCGCACATACTTGTCGACGATGGCGCCATCCACCTGCGCGCCCGCCTCGACCACGGTGTCGGACATGATCACGGAATTGCGAATCGTGGCCCCGGCCTCGACCCGCACGCCGGGGAACAGCACGGAATTCAAGACCCTGCCTGAAACCCTGCACCCGTTCGCGACCAGGCTGTTCTCGACCTCCGCGCCATCGCGCAGCAGCACCGGCGGGCGCTCTTCATCGCGCGTCAGGATCGGCCAGCGCGAGTTGTAGAGCGCGAACTGCGGCAGCGGTTTCACCAGTTCCAGATTCGCGCGGTAGAACGACTTCAGCGTGCCCACATCTTCCCAGAAGCCATCGAACTCGTGCGCGAACACGCGCTCGCCTTCCTCGATCATCGGGCGCACCACGTCAAGCACGAGATCGACCGGCTTGGCACTCAAGCGTTCGAGCAGTGCCTCGCGTTCGAACAGGTAGATGCCCATCGAGGCGAACGGCGCGTCACTCGACTCGGGCTTCTCGACGAGACTCAGCATGCGCCCATCCCCATCGAGCCGCGCCATGCCGAAGCGGTGCGATTGGTCGGCCGGCACGCGCGTGACCGCCATCGTCAACGCCGCACGGCGCGTCTCGTGGGTGCGGACCAGTTCGCGATAGTCCATGCGATAGACGTGATCACCCGACAACACCAGCACGCGATCGGGCTTGCGCTCGGCGATCAGGTCGGCGTTCTGCGCCAGCGCATCAGCGGTGCCGCGGTACCAGCCCGCATGAGTGCGCGTCTGGTAGGGCTGCAGGATGAGCACGCCGCCCGCGCGGCGGTCCAGGTCCCACGAACGGCCCGAGCCGATGTGGTCGTGTAGCGATGTCGGCGCATGCTGCGACAGGATCCCCAGCTGCTCGATGCCGGAGTGGCAGCAATTGCTCAGCACGAAATCGATGATCCGGTACTTGCCGCCGAACGGGACCGCGCTCACCGCGCGCTCGGTGGTCAACACACTCAGGCGCTCGCCGCCGCCGCCCGACAGCACCAAGCCCATCAGTGATGACACTGCATCCTCCGTAACGGTCCTGCATTTGCCAGCGGACGACTCAGGCAAACCTACGGAGCGGCTGCTACAGCGTCAAGCGATCACCAGCTCCAGCCGGCGGAGAGGATGTGCGACGCGTCGAGCCGGGCCCCGTCAGAGGTCGGGGCATCGTTGCTCGCGAGGAAGCGGTTCAGCGAGGCGGCGTAGTCCACGCCCAGATGATGGTAGCGAACACCGGCGCCCAGGTTCAGGTCCTTGCCGTTGACGCCGCCGCGCAGCGCGAAGGTGTCATGCAGCCAGTACTCGAGCCCCGTGCGTAGGTCCCAGGTCTGCCCTCCCAGCTTGAGCTCGCTGTCGAGCTTGCGGCGCTGGAAGCCCCACACCAGGTCGGTCGACCACGTCAGCGCCTGGCGCTCGGCAGGCTTGAAGGCGAACGCCACGCCGGTGTCGATGGTCGGGATGACGAACTCGCGAGTGCCGTTCGTCCACGACAGCATCGTGGTCGTCAGGTCGTGCGCCACGGCGCTGGCGGTGATCGCATCCGTCGGCATCCACAAGGTGCCGACGTCGACGCCCGCGCCGAACGAAGTAACGTGCTCGCCCGGGAGGGTGTCGGGAATGCTCGAGTGGACGAACTTGAGGTTGGCGCCGTAGGCCCAGTGCGTGCCACGCTGGCGGGCGATCGACAGCATCAGGGCGTAGTCGCTGCTGCTGGCCTGGTACAGGCTGCTCGCGTCGATCAGCAATTTCTCGCCCGGATCCCAGACGCCGTTGCCCTGGCCATTGCCGGTGGTCGTCGGGTCGTTGTCGGTGCCGTAGTCCCAGAAGTCGATCTGTGGACGCAGCTGGCTGATGCGCGGCGTCACCGGAATGCCGTCGGCGCCCAAGCGCAGCAGCGTGCCGCCCAGCGCCAACAGGTGGCCGTTCTCGCCCTTGAGCGGCATGACGACGGAACCCACATCGTGATTGAGCAGGCTGCCGAACTGCTCGGCGTGCTGGACCACGACTTCGCGGTAGGGCAGGAACACCATCCCGGCGGGATTCCAGTAGGGCGCCGTGGCGTCGTCGGCGACCGCGGAGAACGCGCCGCCCATGCCGATGGCGCGCGCGCCGATGGGAATTTTCATGAACTCGCCGGCGTACTTCGTGGCCGAGGCGGAACCCGCGAGCGCGAGCGTTGCCACTGCGCTGAGGAACCACGTCGTCATGCGTCGCATCATGGAGAATGCCTCGATGGAGGTCGGCCGGAATGCGACACGCTACGTGCCGCTCGAATCAACTGTCAACCGTTCGCGGGTAGGGCTTCCACTCCGGCATTGCGGCCTGGTCGATGGGCGGGACAATGCGCCACTCGCGGCCGAGGCGGCGCAGTTCGCTGGTGGTCACGAAGTGCTGGGCCTGCGTCGTCCCTGCGGGCGTGAACTGGACCTCGTACATGGCGGTGATGCTGTTCGATTGGGCGGTCACGACGTGGATCGAAGCGACCTTGAGCGAGTCGACCGGCGGGAGGAACCACACCATGCCCGGGAAGGGCATCGAGGCCTGCGGATCGGTGAAGCATTGGGTCACGGTAGTCATGTCCCCGTCGCGAAGTGCAGCCCAGTAAGTCGTCAATGCCGCTCCTGGCGAGCGGAAGCGGACATCCTGCCGCAATTGCTCACCCTGGCCGAGCAACGCGACGCAGGCGACAAACAGGAAGCCCCAAGCGCGGACACGGGAGATCCGGCCGCGCGGCAGTTCGATTTCGGGAGTTACATATTCGGATTCGCCCGGACGGGACAGCGCCTGGCCTGCGGCATCGAGCCGGGGCAGCAGTTCCAACTCGGCGGTAACGCCCGTGTCTCCCTCCTGTCTTACACCGGAAGGGTCCTTGGGTGTCCCGCCCTGGGCGACGGTGAAGTTGCGAGGGGGAATGCGATCGAGTTGCACGGTCACCGCGGGGTTCGGGCGTCCTGCCAGTCGGTGCCACTGCTTGCGCGGGGTGCGGAAGGAATGGCGTCAACCAGAGACAGCGCACAAAGTGTTCCGCGCGGAAACCGGCGAAGGTTCAGACCGGGAGTGGCCATCAGTCGGGCTGCACTCCGCCCCGTAGCCCTTTACGACACAGCGCCATAGAGCTGACCGCTGAGTCGCGGTCGAGGTGCCCCTAGCGGCTGCGAGGTGGACGCGAAGGACGTCCGGGTCGCGCCGAACCGCCCTTCGTGGGGCCAGTACGGGGCTTCTGCCCCACCTGACTACGCTTACCCGCCGGCCGCCCGACGGGCCCGCGAGGCGGACCGCTGGAGGTGCGCGATGAGGGTCCACGCGCGCCGCCACGGGGCGCGCCTGAGGATGGGCGACTCGATGGCCCGCGCGGCGGAGCCCCGAACGGACGGCTTCCCGGACTGTTGTCCGGACGGCTCGATGTGGCGCGGGAGAATGGACGTGGCGGCCGGGCGGCCGGGCGGCTCGAGACGCCGCGAGAGGGCGCGCCCGACGGACGGCTCGAGGCGCCGCGAGACGGGCCGGCCGAAGGACGGCTCGAAGCACCACGAGGCGAACCGCTGGACGGACGGCTCGATGGGCCGCGCGACATTCCACGCGGTGCACCGGCTGAGGGACGACTCGAAGCACCACGAGGCGGGCCGCTGGAGGGACGGCTCGATGGGCCGCGCGACATCCCGCGTGGCGCACCGGCTGAGGGGCGAGTCGATGGGCCGCGCGAGGGCGTGCGCGGCGGGGCGCCCTGTCCCTCGCTACGGTTGGACTCGGACCGCGAGTAGCGGCGTACGGAGTCTGCATCGCCACGCCCCGGCCTGCTGGCGCGTGCGGGCGGCCGCGGCGGAGTCCTGCCGGAAATGCGATCCATCGCGCGTTCCTGGCGGCGCGCGGGTGAGCCAAAATCGTGTGTGGGGCGCTGCGGGCGAGACTCGTACATGCTTTCGTCGCGACCCGGATGCTCGCGGCGCGGCCTGCCGGTCGCGGGGCGCTCGCGGTCTCCCCTGCCACGCGGTGCGCTCTCGCGACGCGGTCCGGCACTCGCGGGACGTGCGCGATCGAACCGCTCACTCGATGCGCCTTCGCGATGCGGGCCACCCCTCGCAGGTCGCTCCCGATCAAAGCGCTCGCGGGGTGCCCCCTCGCGGCGCGGACCCGCACTCGCGGGACGTTCGCGATCGGTACGGCCACGCGGTGTACTGACACGGCGACCGGTGCCGGGCGCCACGCGTTCTTCACGCGGGCGCGGCTCAAACGGCGCGCGGCGTGGGCCGCGGCCCGTTGCGGCACCGCTCTGGCTGCTGACCAATCCCCGTCGCGCGCTGAAGAACTCGCCGCGCCGGGCGTTGCGTGTCGTCGGGCGCGCGGATGATGAGCGCAGGCGATCCACTTCATCCTGGCTCAACTCGCGCCACATGCCACGCTCGACCGGCCCGAGCTTGATCGGACCGTAGGCCCAGCGATGCAGGCCGGTCACGTTCAGGCCAATCGCCTCGCACATCCGTCGCACCTGGCGGTAGCGGCCTTCATGGATCGCCAGCTCGATCAACCCCTGGCCCTTCTCGGCTTCGAGCGTGCGCGCGCGCGCGGGAGCACTCACCACACCGGGCTCGAACTCGACGCCGTTGCGCAGGCGCATCAGCTGGTTGTCGGTCGGCGGGTGATCCACCCACACGCGGTAGACCTTCTCCACGCCATAGCGCGGATGCATCAGGTGATGCGCGAGCTCGCCGTCATTGGTGAGCACGAGCAGTCCGCTGGTATCCGCGTCGAGCCGGCCGACGGGAAACAACCGCACTCCCGATGGCATGAAGTCACGCACGGTGCGGCGCCCTTCGGGATCGCTCAGGGTGCTGATGACGCCGATCGGCTTGTTGAGCACGTAGTAGCGCAGCTGCGCTTCGCCCGGCATCGCCTTGCCCGCGACTTCGATGCGATCGCTCTGCGGATCGACCATGGTGCCAAGCTCGCGGCAGATTTTGCCGTTGATGCGCACCTGCCCCTCTTCAATGAGCAGGTCGCACTTGCGCCTCGAGGCGATGCCCCGGCTGGCGAGCAACTTGTTGAGCCTGATGGTCAAGCTTTGCCTGAGTCGGGGACCGACGCGTGCACGGGCTCGCCTTCGAGCGTCTCGGAAAACTCGTCCTCGGCCTTCGCGTCGAGGTCTTCGTCTTCATCGAACTCTTCATCGTCGTCGATGTCGTCGAGTTCCTCTTCGTCTTCATCGCCCGCCTCGGCTTCGTCCGCGTCGTCATCGTTGAGATCGGCATCGTCATCGTCGTCGAACTCGTCGTCATCCGCAGCGGGATCAAATTCGTCGTCGTCCTCGTCCGGGCCGTGACCTGCCGCGCCATTGCGGCCGGCGACCACCGCATCGACGGCCACGCCGACTCCCGCGCCGCCCTCCGCCGTGGCGGCTTCGGCCAGGGCGAGTTCGCTGGCCCCCTGCGAGACGACTTCGGCATCCATCAGGTCGAGCTGCTCCGGCTCACGCGCGGCGATCAGCGCGCGCAACTCTTCCGGACGCGGCAACTCGGTCAAGTCGTTGAGCCCGAAGTAGTCGAGAAACTCAGGCGTGGTGCCGTACAGCAAAGGCCGGCCGACGACTTTCGAGCGGCCGCGAATCGTGACGAGGTTGCGCTCGAGCAATGTCGTGAGCACCCCGGACGCGTCGACGCCGCGGATCGATTCAATCTCGGTCTTCGTCACCGGCTGCTTGTAGGCGACGATGGCCATCGTTTCGAGCGCCGGGCGCGACAGCCGCATCTTGCGCTTGCCGCGCAACATGCGCCCCACCCACTCGGCCTGCGCCTGTGTGGTGACCAGCATCCAGCCGCCGGCGATCTCGCGCAGTTCGACTCCGGCTTCGCGCGCGCCATAGGCTTCGCCGAGTTCGTGGAGCGCGCCGCGGATGACTTCAGGATCGGTATCGACAGACTCGCTCAGCAGCGCGAGCGTCAGCGGCTGATCGGACGAGAACAGCAGCGCTTCAAGCGCTGGGAGCAGATTCGACGGAGGCACTGTCCGATTCTCCTGGCTCGCTGGTGACGATCATGATGTCACCAAACGTCTCTTGCTGGACGATGAGCGCGTCGCCGAGCTTGATCAGCTCGAGCAGCGCAATGAACGTGACCACCATTTCGGAACGCGAGCGGCAGGCGCTCAGCAGTTCCTCGAACGACAGCCGGCCGCGACTGCGCAGCGTGGCGGACAGCAACTCGAGCTTGTCCTCCACCGCATACGACTCGGCGTGAATCTCATAGACCGTCGGTTCCTGGATGCGCGACATCACGCGGTTGAGCGCATCGAGCAGGTCGAACAGCGACACGCTCGCCAGCGGCAGCGGACCGGCTTCATCCTCGCCCGGCAACATGCCGCGCTCGTACATCGAGCGGCGCTCTTCCTCTCGCGTCTTGAGGGTGCCGGCGGCTTCCTTGAACTGGCGGTACTCGACGAGGCGCTGCACCAACTCCTCGCGCGGATCGCCCGGCAGCTCTTCCTCGCCCATTGCCGGCAGTGGCAGCAGCATCTTCGCCTTGATGCGCATCAGCGTCGCCGCCATCACCAGGAACTCGCCGGCCACCTCGAGATCGAGCGTGCGCATCAGCTCCAGGTAACGGAGGTACTGGTCGGTGATGTGCGAGATCGGGATGTCGTAGATGTCGACTTCGTCCCGCTTGATCAGGTGCAACAACAGGTCGAGCGGACCCTCAAAACGTTCGAGCTTGAAATTGACCACACCCGTCTGGCGGGTCACGAACGGCGAGGGCGCCGGCTCGTTCGAAACGGCTGTGGTGTCGCGTTCGTCAGTCGTGCTCATCGGGACAGCGCTCCCTCGAAGTTGATCCGCATGCTCGAGCGGACGAGTTCCATCGTCTGTTGCGCCGCCGCGCGCGCGCGCGCGTTACCGTCGCGGATCACGTCGCGCACCAGATCCGGCTCGGCGAGCCAGGCGCGGCGCCGCTCGCGAATCGGCTCGAGCGCCGCGTTGAGCACCTGCGTCAAATGCTTCTTGTCCGGCACGCACGGCAGCTCGCCAGCGCGGCACTTGCGCGCGATCTCGTCCGCCTCGCCCGGATTGAACTTGCGGTGATACTCCCACACCACGCACCCGCCGTGGCCGTCGGATTCGTCGGCCTCGGGCCTGCCCGGGTCGGTGGCGCGCAGCTTCTTGGGGTCGGTGTAGGCCTTCTTCACCTTCGCCTCGACATCCTGGGGCTCATCGGTGAGCAGGATCGTGTTGCCCATCGACTTGCTCATGCGCTGGCCATCGAGACCGCGCAGGCGGCCAAACGCGGTGAGCTGCGCCTCAGGCTCCGGAAACACGGGATCGCGTCCCTCGCAATAGACGAAGTTGAAGCGGCGCGCCAACTCACGCGTCAGCTCGATGTGCGGAACCTGGTCGAGCCCCACCGGCACATGCGTGGCGCGGTACAGCAGAATGTCGGCCGCCTGCAGCACCGAGTAGCCGAGGTGCCCATACGAGATCGTCTGCTCGTCCAGCCCGAGATCGCGGATCTGTTCCTTGAGCGTCGGGATGCGTTCGAGCCGCGACTTGCTCACCAGCATCGACAGCAGCAGGTGCAACTCGGCGTGCTCCTTCACCTCGGACTGGATGAAGATGACGCTGCGTTTCGGGTCGATCCCCGCGGCGAGCCAATCGACCACCATGTCGAAGCTGTCGGCCTGCAGCCGCGAAGTGTCCTCGTAGCCGGTGGTCAGCATGTGCCAGTCGGCGACCATATGCAGGTTTTCCCAGCCCTCGTCCTGCAGCCGCACCCAGTTCTCCAGCGCGCCCACATAATTGCCGAGGTGCAGCCTGCCTGTGGGGCGCATGCCCGACAGGATGCGGCCCTTGGTGGCTGGCTTTGCGATGGGATCGGAAGTCACGACGGCGCTCCGGACGGAACAGCAATGCGCATGGCGCAGGGCACGTTGGGGATCCGCGCAGACTATCGGGATCACTGCATTGAAGCAAGCCCGGCGCGCTTCATGTATCACTTGAAGCAAGCGCGCTTGCCGCCGCTGTTGCTGCGGATCAGCCCTTCGCCTAGCCTCGCCGCATGAGCCATCCCGTAGCACCCGCGGAACTGCTTGGCAAACCCCTTCCCGATCTCTCACTGACGGGCCCGGGCGGCGCTCCATTCGCGCTGCGCAGCTTTGTCGGGCGCTGCCCATTCGTGCTGTTCGTCTACATCCGCAACGGCACGCCCGGTTGAGTACGCGAGCTGCGCGAGTTTCGCGTGCACTATCCCGAATTCACGGCCGCCGGCATCGCCCTCGCCGGCATGAGCCGCGACACGCCCGAGCACAATCGCGACTGGACGGAGCGATTGAGCCTCCCCTATCCCGTGCTGTCCGATGCCGATGGTGTTGCCGGGCGGCGGTTCGGCGTGCTGCGCTCGCTGCACATCGGCGCCTGGACGATCGAGTTCTTGCGCCGCTCCACTTTACTCGTGGCGGTGGACGGAACGATCGCGGCGGTGTGGAGCGATGTGCGGATCCGCGGCCATGCGACGCAGGTGCTCGCCGCCGCGAAAGCGCTTACGAGGCCGGATCGCCCATCGCCTTGAGCACGATGAGCGTGAGGTCGTCGTCGGGACCGCGCTCGCCCGCGAACTCGAGCACGTCCGCGACGATGCCATCCAGAATCTCCCGGGCGCTCTGTGTGGTTCGGCGCTGGATGCTCTCCTCGATGCGGCGCGTGCCGAACTGCTCGTTGTCCGCCGAGGCGGCCTCGGATACGCCGTCGGTGTAGAACACCAGCACATCGCCGGGACGCACGGCGATCGGGCGCTCTTCATAGTGCGCCTCGCTCAGCACGCCGAGTGCGACGCCGCCATCGACCAGGTTGACGATCGAACCGTCGGCGCGCAGCAGGATCGGCGGGTTGTGGCCCGCGTTCGAGAACGTCAGCACGCGATTGCGGAAGTCGAGCAGTCCGTAGAACGCGGTGACGAACTTGTGGCGGTCCGTGCTCTCGAATACCAGGGAGTTCACCTTGCGCATCACGGCGCGAAT